>CAXTRW010000109.1:0-9625 GCA_964246765.1 uncultured Acidobacteriaceae bacterium
GCGGGCGAGTCTCGAGGAATGGTTCTGGTGGACTGGCGCGACCTCGGCACAGAAGGCAAGCACCCGCCCGCAAGCCTGCTGGTGCTTGCCGCGGCGCGGCGCGGGTGGGAAGAACGGTGAGCAAGCCCTAAGTGGCGGAGCGGCTTCGGCTGCCCACTGCGGCGCTCGCAACTGGCCGAACCCTCATCTGTGCGGATGTCTTCCCTTTCACCTGTTGGCCTTCGGCTTTGGCGAGCTCGCTCAAAGCCGTCTTTACCCGGCGCGAAACCCTCTCCCGAGCCTCTGGACTCATCTTTGCTTTCAGTTCCGCAAACTTTTTCGGCATGATCTACTCCTTCCGAAGCTGGCAAAGGTGCTCTGAGAAGAGCCTGTCCGCAAGAGGTACGTGCTGTTCATACCAGCGCGGGTTTCCCGTTTTATCCCCACCGATGAGCAGCAAAGCTGTCCGCTGCGGGTCAAAGGCGAACAGAACGCGATAGGGCCGCCCCTGGTGCTGGCATCGCAGTTCCCGCATGTTGCCGTGCTTGGACTGCCTTACGGTATCGGCACATGGCCGGGCGAGCGCTGGCCCGCGCTCCTCCAGCAGTTCCACCCCGAACGTCACGCTTTCCTGTTGCCCCTCCGTAAGCGAATCCCACCAGAGCTCAAAATCAGTGGTGTATTCGACTTCCCAAGGCATAACTGGACTATACGGGACGGCGAAGACGCCCAACAAGGGCATTCGACGTGGGACGCCAGACTAGCAGGTGGCTGGCCATCCCCAGCCCGAGCCGCGCACGATCTACGCGACCCCGCACTCCTCACCCGGCGGCGGCGCGGAGCCGATTCCCGGACGGCATCGGCAAAGGCGCGGCGCTGCCCATCGTCCGCTGCGATGCCGGCGTGGTCGCGGAACACTTCGGGCCGCCGTCCGCGAAGCAGGAGCATCAGCAGCATTTCGCTTCTCCGCCTCTGGTGGCCCACCACCTTGCCCTGCCAGTACACAGGCACCAACGAGCCTTCAATGGCGAGCTCGCGGGCCGTGTCTTCCAGCATGTCCGCGCCGCTCTCCCATGCTTCCGCCCACGCGGAGCGAAACTCGGGGTGCGCGTCGCGGAGCCGGTACGCGGCCGAACGATGAATGCCCACGACGCGGCAAGCGGCGCTCACGCTCCAGCCCTCGGCAATGAGCTCGCAAAAGCGCTGGCGGCGGCGCGGCCGCATTTTGAGCCGGGGCATGGCGTCTTCCCTTCCGGCCGTTGCGCGCTCAGGGGCGCGGCGGCCTCCGAGACGAGTGTACTGCCCCGAAACGGCAGACCAAAGCCCTCATTCCTGGTGCGCGGAGCGCCGTGATGAAGCGTTACAGTAACGGGAGAGGAGAAACGCCATGGCTCAGGAACAGAAGGCGCGCCCATCGCGGGAGAAGGTGCGGGAGCATCGGGCGCGGATGCGGGCGCAAGGCTTGAAGCCCATCGTGATTTGGGTGCCGGACGTGAACGCGCCCGGCTTCGCGGAGGAAGTGCATCGGCAGTGCTTGCGCGTCGCAAACAGCCCGCAAGAGGCCGATGATCTGGCCTTTGTCGCGTCCATCGCAACCTCGGCATGGCCCGATGAAGCGGAAGAGCAGTGAGGCGGGGCGAGGTGTGGACCGTCGCGGGCGGCCCGGATTTTACGGGGAAGCCGCGCCCGGCGGTAATTTTACAAGACGACGCATTCACGGCGCTGGAATCGGTCACGCTCTGTCTTCTGAGCACCAACCGCGCCGAAGCTCGGGTTTACCGACCGCCGGTGCAGCCGGACGAAGCCAATGGCTTGCGCCTGCCCTCCTGCCTGCTGGTGGACAAAATCAGCACAGTGCCCAAGAGCAAGCTGGGCGCGAGGGTTGGCATGCTCGCGGACGATGAAGTACTGCGGTTGAATCGCGCCGTGGTGATCTTTCTCGGACTGGCTGATTCCTCGCGAGGCAGATGATTCGCGCGCCTGGTGAGCGGAGCACTGGGCCGGGAAAGCGCACTAGCGCCGCCCGCTTGAAAAAGCCCGAACTGCGGAAGCGAAAAAATGACCAATGCGCGGTTGCTGAGCTGCGAAGCTGTAACTATTCCGACCCGCTACCCCTCGGGGGAGGCGGAGCAGCGAGAGAGAGCGCGCTTCGCGTACTAGATGGCGCTATACCCCCACCTTCATTTCGCGCATGTAAAACTTCGGCCAATGCGCGGTTGCCGGGCGGTAAAGGTGGAAGTATTTGCACCCCCATACCCCTCACGCGACCGCTCCGGGGCAAGCTGGCTGGGGCGGCCGCTGCCCCAAACTCGTACACTCGGGAGCGAAGCCCCGGCCTGGCTTTACGAAGCCATTCAGCGGTGCGCGGGGAGCGCTCTCTCCGGCCGCCGCGCCATCCCGAGCGGGGCAGCGTGGTTCGGGTGGAAGCAGGCACGAATCACCCAATTACTAAGCCTTTCATTCTGTACGCTTTGTACGCCGACTTAGACGGCCGATAGCGCTATCGAGCTTCCAGCCAACCTCCGCGTCAGGTTTGCGCACCTTAAGGTTTTTGAGGGGGTAGCGCTATGAACGACGACAAGATCAAAGGAGCGATGCAGAAGATCGGCGGCCACATTGAGGAAGCCGCGGGCGCGCTGGTGGGCGACAAGAATTTGAAAGATGCCGGGCAAGAGGATCAGCTCAAGGGCGGGGCACGCGAGGCCTGGGGCAATGTGAAGGACGCCGGGAATGCGCTGATAGATAAAGCCAAGGCCGCGAAGTACGACGCGGAAGCGAAATCGGAGCAGGCGGATGTGTTCGACCGTGAGCACGATGTGTCAGTAGACCGCCCTTAGCGGCACATCCCGTGAGGGGTTCCGCGGTTTGGAAACGGTTCAGAACCGAGATGTTAACTCCGACTGTTTAGTTATGGGGAACACCCTCATTGCGGTGGCAGCTGCGGCCACTCAGTTCCTCTACAACGGCACCGAGAGGTGCGCCGCTTTTAGACCGCGACGAACCCCGTACAACGCTGCTGCTGCTCGGCGGTGATCCTTGCGCCAGCCCGCTGTATCCGCGAGTTACAGCGTGAGCGGGACAAGGACGTAATCCACAATGCCAGGTGTCTGGGTGCTCGGACCGCTGACCCGAGCGACTTATGGACGTCTCTATCATCAATCCCGTCTAGGGCCTATAGGGCGCGGAAGGGGTTCGCACAGCAGTGGAGGCTTCAGAACAAAAAATCAATTGCCTGGGAAGAAAAAACCGACAAGGAGATCGCGCTCTAGCTAAAATCGAACTTGGAGCGGACTTTACTTTGCACTCTCCCGAATTGCAACAAACGCAGCTGATCCGGCCCGCGCGCGGCATCGGGGGCAGTGTGCAGCTGCCGGGCGACAAGAGCATTTCACATCGCTACGCGCTGTTGGCGGCACTGGCCGAGGGCACGACGCGGCTTACTAATTTTTCAACCGGCGCGGACCCTTGGAGCTCGCTCGCGTGCGCGGAGGCCCTCGGCGCGACAGTCGCGCAGGGCGAGGACGCGGTCGTGGCAGTCGCCGGAACAGGCGGCCGGTTGCGGGCGCCGTTCGCGCCGCTCGACTGCGGCAACTCGGGCTCGACCATGCGGATGCTGGCCGGGCTGCTCGCGCCGCAAGCAGGCACGTTTACCCTGGTCGGCGATGCGTCGCTCACTCGACGGCCCATGGAGCGGGTTCGCAAGCCGCTGGCCGGAATGGGCGCGTCCATTGCGCTCACCGACGGGCACGCGCCGATGGTGATTGAGGGCCGCTCGCTGCGCGCGACCGACTACATGACGCCCACGCCCAGCGCGCAGGTCAAGACCGCGGTGCTGTTCGCGGGGTTGCAGGCGGAGGGCGTAACGATTTTGCGCGAATCGGTGCGGACGCGCGACCACTCCGAGCTCGCGCTTCAAGCGTTCGGCGCTGAGTTGGAGCGCGACCTCCAGAGCGTAACCATTCGCGGCGGACAGCAGCTCCACGCGATCGAGACGACGGTGCCGGGCGACCTGTCCTCGGCGGCGTTTTTTCTGTGCGCGACCATGCTGTTTCCCGGCTCCACGCTGGTGTTCGATCAGCTGAGCATGAACCCCACCCGCGCGACGCTGCTGGACGTATGTACCACGCTGGGCGGCCGCATCGGAGTCATGAACCTCGACGAAAAACACGGCGAGCTGGTGGGTACCGTGCAGATGCACGCCCCGGAGCGCGCGATGCTGGGCGCCACCATTAAGGGCGCGCTCGCGGCGCAGCTGATCGACGAGCTGCCGGTGCTCGCGGCCATCGCGCCCTACACGGAGCAGGGCATTCGGATCCGCGACGCCAAGGAACTGCGCGTGAAGGAGTCCGACCGCATCGCGCTGGTCGCCCGGAACCTGCGCGCGATGGGCGCGGAGGTAGAGGAGTTCGAGGACGGGCTCGACGTGCCCGGCGGCCAGGGGCTGCACGGCGCGGAGATCGACTCGGGCGGCGACCACCGGATTGCGATGGCGTTTTCGGTCGCCGCGCTGCGGGCTTCGGGGGACACGCTGATCCGGGGCGCGGAATCGGCGGCGATCTCGTTTCCTGAGTTTTTCAGGCTGTTGGACGCGGTTGCGATGCGGTAGCGATTCCTTGCTTTACGCAAAACCCGCTTTGGACATCGATCGAGCGGAGCGCATCCCTCAAAAAGCGCACCACAAGGAGAGCGATCGCATGAGCACGGATCTGAGAAAGCTGGGCCGGAACGGGCCGGAGGTGTTTCCCATCGCCCTGGGGTGTTCGGCGATGTCGGGGAAGCGAGGCCAACATCTGGACGATGCGGAAAGCATCGCCACCATTCAGGAGGCGATCGAGCGCGGCGTCAATGTGATCGACACGGCCGACTTTTACGGCAGCGGCCACAACGAGATGCTGATCGCGAAGGCCATCGAGGGCCGGCGCAACCGGGCGGTGCTGTCGGTGAAGTTCAACGGACTGCGCTCGCCTGAGGGTGGGTTCTTGGGTGTGGATTCGCGCCCGGCTTCGGTCAAGAACTTCCTGGGCTACTCGCTGACCCGGCTCGGTGTTGACTATGTCGATATTTACCGCCCTTCGCGGCTCGACCCGCAAGTCCCGATCGAAGACACCATCGGCGCGATCGCCGAGCTGGTGAAAGCCGGCTCCGTGCGGCAGATCGGGCTCTCCGAGGTCGGTCCGGAAACCATCCGGCGCGCCCATGCTGTGCACCCCATCGCGGACCTGCAGATCGAGTACTCGCTGGTGAGCCGCGATCCCGAGAAAGAGATTCTTCCCGTGTGCCGCGAGCTCGGCATCGCTGTGACGGCCTACGCGGTGCTGTCGCACGGGCTGCTGTCGGGCACGGCGCGAAAGTCGGAGGGGGGCGACTCGCGCTCGCACCTGCCGCGGTTCCGGGGCGAGAACTTCGATAAGAACCGGAAGCTGGTCGAGCGATTCGGTGAGATCGCGCGGAGCAAGGGCGTCACGGACTCGCAACTTGCGATCGCCTGGGTCCTGGCCAGGGGCTCGGACATAATCCCGGTGATCGGCTCGCGTAAGCGCGAGCAGCTGCGGGAGTCTCTCGACGCGCTCAATATCCAGCTTTCCGCTGAGGATCTCGAGCACATCGAGCAGGCGGTCCCGCCGGATGCGATAGCGGGAACGCGCTACGAGGAAAACCTGATGAAGATGCTGGACAGCGAGCGTAAAAGCTCGTAAGGAGGTGGGACGGGGGCACCCGCTTTCGAGGCTCCCCAAGCCGCTACTGGGGCGGCGCAGGCGGCGGCACGGGGATGGGCTGGCCTTCAGGGGTGAGACCCTCGTTGGGGCTGCCGCCGGGCTGGCCCGGTGTAGGTAAAGTGGGGCTGGGCTGCTTTTCCGCCGAAGCGGGCTCCAGGCCCGGAATCGACGGCGCTTGCGTCACCTTGCCGGTTACCGCGTCGCCGAGGCTGATGCCGTACTTATCCAGCGTATCGGCCAGGATATTGTCGAGCTGCGCGCGATCTTTCGCGTAGGTGGCGCGCGCGTTGATCAGGTTATCCTCGGCCGTAGCCAGGTTGCGCTCCTGCTGCAGCACGTTGGCGGTGGTCGAGGCCCCCAGCTTGAGCTTGCGCTGTTCGGCGTCGAAGCTCTGAAAGGCGAACTCCCGCGCGGCATCGGCGGCACGCACCTGGGCCCGGTCGTTGGTGAGCGCGAACTGCGAGTTGATCACCTGCATTCGCACCTGCACGTACAGCTGCTGCACACGCATCTGCTGCTGCCGGAACTCCAGCACCGAGCGGGCCTGCTCGGACTGCGCGAGGCGGTTGCGGATCGGGATGTACAGCGTGAGACCCGCGCCCTTGTTGGGCGAGGAGTTATTGAAAGTGTTTTGGAATACGGACCCGTAACCCACCGGCGGCGCGGGCGGCGTGTTGCCGGTGCCGAAAACACCAGTTCCATATAACGGGTTGGGCGCCCCACCCAGCGCCGAGCCGCCGTAGAAAGCAAAGGCGTCCACGGTCGGAAGCATCCCGTTTTTCTCGCCTTTCAGCGTGATTTCGTCGTTTTTGAGCGCCAGCAGGGCCTGCTCGATCTCAGGCCGGTTGGCCTCGGCGCGGCGCACCAGGTCGTCCACCGGCATGCCTTCCTCCGGAGTTTCAATCAGGTTTACGCGGTCGGTCGGGATCACGGGCGCGTTCGTCAGCGCGGGGTCCTCGAGGTTGCGCGAAACGGCCTGCTTGAGCACCAATTGTTGGTATTCAAGCTGGCTTTGGGCCGAAACCAGCGCCTGCTTGTCGCTCGCGACCTGGCTTTGCGCGTTCACCACGTCGAGCGGGGCAAGAGTGCCGATTTGCAGCTGCTTTTGATCGTCCGAGGCCAGCTGCGTGCTTTGGGTGAGCGCGCGTTGCTTGGACTGAACATCCTCATACGCGCCGACCAGGCCCCAGTAGATGTTTTCCACCTGGTTAACGGTGTAGAGCACCTGCTGGCGGAAGGCCGAATCGGTGACGCGGCGGTTGTTTCTGGCCTGCACGATAAATCGCCCGTTGATGCCGGTGCCGAAGCCGCGCAGAAGGTGCTGCGTGAGCTGGAGGTTGAAGGTGCCCTGAGTTTGGGGGCTGAAGACCTGAAAGGGATTGTTCGTGCTGGTGTAGCTGTTGTTCCAGCTGAATTGGGCCAGGGTGCCGGTTTCAAAGCCCTGGGTGTAGGTGAAGTTGTACTGGTTCAGGTTTTGGTTCAGGCGGCTGGTGCCGGTAAACAGCGGACTGGCCTCGGGCAGAAACTCGCGTTCGAGCTCGATGGTGCCCTGGACAAGGGGGTCCAGCTGCTCGGGCAGCGGGCCGCCCTGGTTGGTCGAGAGCGCCAGGCCTTGCGCGCCTGCGGCTGCGCCGCCTGCGCTGACGTTGGTGCCGCCGGGGCCGCCGCCGGAGGCAAGCGCGGCGGTGGCGCCCCCGATCGTACCGGTAACCAGGCCCGCATTGACGCCCAGAATCGTGGAACCCGAGTGAGCGCGGAGCAGATCCGTGTCGGCGATGTCGAGGTTGTAGCGCTGGATCGCGATGTCGTAGTTGTTCTCAAGCGCGAGGGTGACCGCGTCGGCGAGTGAGAGAAAAATGCGCCCGTTGCGGACCAGGTCGTCCAGCTTGGGCGAGTTGGTGAAGCGCGGCAACGCGGAAGTGGTGGCCGTGTAGGGCGCGATAGGGTTGGGAAAGTAGCCGCGGGGCCGCGTGAAGTCGCGTTCGCCGGGTCGCATGAACAATGGCTCGGTCGGGTTGGGCTGCGGCTCCGGCGGCAAGCCCTGGACGGTGTTGGTGAGGCTTGGCTTGGCCGGCGGAGTGGAGCCTTTTTGCCCGGCAGCCGCCGCGGATTGCTGCGGCGTGGCGGCCGTTTGCTGCGGCGTGGCGGCGGTTTGAGCCGACAACGCTTGGGGAGCGAATACGCTCAGGAGCGCGACGGCGCGGAGCTTGCCTTGAAAACCTGGAGTGTGCCTGCCCTGAAAGCGATTCCTGCCCTGGTGCATCCGAATCCTTTGCTCGTTGTGCTGAAAAGTTAGGCCAAACAAACCCGAAAAGCGAAGCAACCGCGGAGCCACCGCGAGTATAACCCACGCACAAGATGCAGCCGCGGCAAACCACGGCTCAGAAATTCGGTAGGCTCGTGCCATGGCCGCCGCGGAAACCCTTTGGAAGTTGCGGCTCTGCTACGACGGCGGGCCATTCGCCGGGTGGCAGGTGCAGACCGGGCTGCGGACCGTGCAGGGCGAGCTGGCCGCGGCCATTGCGCGGGTCACGGGCGAGCAGGTGCTGCCGCAAGGCTCGGGCCGTACGGATGCGGGGGTGCACGCACTGGCCCAGGTGGCCTCGGTTTCGCTCGCCGGCCCGATCCCCGCGGCGAACCTGGCGCGCGCGCTCAACCACGCGCTGCCGGCGGCGATACGCGTGCTCGCGGCCGAGCCTGCGCCGCCCGGCTTTCACGCGCGGCACAGCGCCGTTGCCAAGACGTACGAGTACCGCGTCTATCGCGGCGCGGTGTGCCCGCCCTGGCTTGCGCCGTATGTGTGCGCCTGCACGTTTCGGCTCGATCCGGACGCGATGCGCAGGGCGGCGGCGGCCGTGGTGGGGACGCATGATTTCCGATCGTTCCAGGCGCAGGACCCGGACAGAACGGCGCGCGGCGGCGGCGAGGGCGAGCGTTCCACCGTGCGGACCGTGTTTGCTTCAGCCTGGGAAGCGCCGGAGCGGGACATGCTGGTGTATCGCGTGCGCGGCTCGGGATTTCTGCACCATATGGTGCGCAACCTGGTCGGAACGTTTCTGTTCGTCGGTCGCGGATTGATCGCGCCGGAAGCGATCCCGGCAATCCTGGCGGCGCGGGCGCGGGCAGCCGCCGGCCCAACCGCGCCGGCCGGCGGCTTGTGGCTCCACTCGGTCGAGTACCCCCCGCCGACGCTGGGCTGATGCTAGGCTGAGGACTCCCGCCTATGAGCCAGCCCGCTTCAGCCTTCGCGCATATCGGCCGCATCGCGTCGCGGCGCGCGGTGCACGCGGCGCTTGGGTGGGTGCACCTGCACGAGCAGCAGATCATGCGCTGGCAGGGGGAATGCGTGGCGATCCCTGCGCCGCCTTTTGCCGAAGCGGAGCGGGCGCGCTGGATGGCGGCGCGGTTCGCGGAGCTGGGACTCGCCGACGCGGCCCTGGACGAAGAGGGCAATGCGCTCGGCTGGCTGGGCGGCGAGCACGGCGGGCCGGTGATTCTGCTTTCGGCGCATCTGGACACCGTGTTTCCGCCGGAAACCGCGCTGCGCCCAACCCTGAACGGCACGCGCCTCCAAGCGCCGGGAGCCTGCGACAATGGGGCCGGCCTCGCCGCGCTGCTCGCGATCGCCGCGGCGCTGCGCCATGCGGCGATTGCCCCGGCTTGCCGGGTGGTGTTCGCGGGCAACGTCGGCGAGGAAGGCGAGGGCAATCTGCGCGGCATGCGGCACATCTACGCCCATGCGCCGTGGCGCGGGGCGATCGCGGCACACCTGGTGCTGGACGGCGCGGGCAACACGGTCGCGGTCACGCAGGCGCTCGGCAGCCGCCGGTTTGAGGTCACCCTGGCGGGCGCGGGCGGCCACTCCTGGACCGATGCCGGACGGCCCAACCCGATCGCCGCGCTGGGCGACGCTCTCGGGCGTTTGGGAC
>CAXTRW010000110.1:0-9623 GCA_964246765.1 uncultured Acidobacteriaceae bacterium
GGATTTTGCGGGAATCGAAGACCATCGCGGTCGTGGGATTGAGCGAGTCGCCGGGGCGGGCTAGCGCTGGGGTGGCTGGGTACATGCAGCAGGCCGGCTACCGGATCGTGCCGGTGAACCCGGAGATTGAGAGCGCGCTGGGCGAGCGGGCGTACCCGGACCTGGACGCGGCGCAGGCGGCGCTCGCGGCGCAGGGGACGCAGATCGATCTCGTGAATGTGTTTCGCAAGCCGACCTATGTGCCGGAGGTGGTGAAAGACGTGATGCGGCTGAAAATCCCGGCGGTGTGGCTGCAGTTGGGCGTGTGCCACGAGGAGGCGGCCGAGTGGGCCGAGCACGCGGGGGTGCTCACGGTGATGGACCAGTGCATCATGCAGGACCATGCGGCGTGGCAGCGGCGGGGCGGCGCGCGATGACGTTTACCTCCACGCACACCCGCGGGCTCACCGGGACCGACATTACCGTGACTGTGGTCGCGGGCGAGATGGAGTCGATCGCGAGCGTAACGGTCACGCTGGATGGGGAAGATCTGGAAGAGCTGGAGCTGAGCGACGGGACGGAAAGTTACACGCGCACGTTCTCGGGCGTGGGCGGCAGCGCGCCGGGGATGGACCACACGCTGATCGTGGCGGCGATGGACAATCGGGGTGCTTCCCACAGCGCGACCACGCGCTGGAGCGACAGCTAGGTGCGCCTGCGCTGCGACGTTCTGCTGTGCTGGCTGGCGCTGGTTCTGGGCGCTGCCGGGCAAGGGGTATGGGCGCAGAGCGCGAAGGCGGCGGCGGAACATGTCAGTGTCGAGCTGGCGGTACCGGAGCAGCAGCTGCCGCGCGGGGCTTCGCTGACGGCGGGGCTGCACTTTACCCTGGACAAGGGCTGGCACATTTATTGGGTCAACGCGGGCGACTCGGGGGAGCCGCCGCGGGTTCGCTGGACTTTGCCCGCGGGGGTGACTGCGGCTCCGTTTGAGTATCCCGCGCCGCGGCGCCTGCCGCTGGGGCCGCTGATGGACTTCGGCTATGAGGGCGAGGTCACGTTTCCCGTGCCGGTGCGGGTGGCCTCGGATGCGGTGCTTGGCCCCGCGAGGCTGCGGGCCGACGTGGACTGGCTGGTTTGCCGGGAGGTGTGTTTGCCGGGCAAGGCAACAGTCGCGGTGACGCGGCCGGTGGTGGCGGCCGGGGCGGCAGCGGCGATTGACGCGGCGGCGAAGGCGATTGTGGAGAAGGGGATTGCCTCGCTGCCGAAGCCGCTGCCCGCGGGTGGGTCGGCGCGGTTTGCTTCGCAGGGCAAGGACTACGTGCTGGCGGTCGAGGCTGGGCGGTCCGCGGAGGGGGCGAGCTTTTTCCCGCTGGACCCGTCGGTCATCGCAAACCCCGCGCGTCAAGCAGCCGCACCGCTGGCGAGGGGCGTCCGGCTGACGCTGGTACAGGACGCGAGCGGGCCTGCTCGCCTAGCCCGGCTGAACGGGGTGGTGGTACTGGCGGATGGGGCGGCGTACACGGTGAGCGCGGTGCCGGGTCCCATTCCCGCGGCGGTCGCGGAGACGGCGGGCGAAGGCGCGGGCCTGGCGCGGGCGCTGCTGCTGGCCTTTGCGGGGGGCGTGATCCTGAACCTGATGCCGTGTGTGTTTCCGGTGCTGTTCATCAAGGGGCTTTCGCTCCTGCAGTCCTCGCGCGGTGAGCGAGGGGTTTTGCGGGCGCACGGATGGGTGTACACGCTCGGGATTCTGGTTTCGTTTTGGATCGTGGTCGGGGTGCTGCTCGCGGTGCGCGGCGCGGGGCATGCGCTGGGGTGGGGCTTCCAGTTCCAGTCGCCCACGTTTGTGGCGCTGATGGCGCTGTTTTTGTTCTTTCTGGCGCTGTCCCTCGCGGGGCAGTTTGAGCTCGGGCTGCGGCTCACGAGCGCCGGGGGTGGGCTCGCGCAAAAACAGGGGTACGCGGGCTCGTTTTTTACTGGAGTGCTGGCGATGGTGGTCGCGACCCCGTGCACCGCGCCCTTGATGGGGGTTGCGGTCGGCTATGCCCTGGCGCACTCGGCCGGGGTTACGTTCGGGGTGTTCACGGCGCTGGGCCTGGGGCTGGCCGCGCCGTACCTGCTGCTGGCCTACAACCCGGGCTGGACGCGGCTGCTGCCCAGGCCGGGGGCGTGGATGGAAGTGCTGAAGCAGGCCGTGTCGATCCCGATTTTTGCAACCGTGATCTGGCTGGTGTGGCTGTTTACCCAAACCGCCGGGGTGAATGCGCTGCTGGGGCTGCTTGGCGGGTTTCTGCTGCTGGGGATTGCCGGAGCGGCGCTGGGGCGCTGGCCGGCCCGGCGCGGCTCGGCGATTGCCGCTGTGCTGGTCGTGCTCTCGGCGGTAGTGCTGCCCGTGTATACCGTCCGGGCCTTCGGCGCGCCTGTGGGAACGGCGGCCGGTGCTGCGGGCAACGACTGGAAGCCGTTCACTCCGAGTGCGGTCGCCCAATACCGCGCGCAGGGCAAGCCCGTGTTTGTCGACTTCACCGCGAGCTGGTGCCTTAGCTGCCAGGTGAACGAGCGGGTGGTGCTGGACCGGGCGGATGTGCAGCAGCGACTGCGCGCAAGCGGCGTGGTGCTGCTCAAGGCCGATTGGACGCGGCATGATCCGGCAATCGGGGAAGCACTCGCGGCCCTGGGGCGGAGCGGGATTCCGGCGTATGCGCTGTATCCGGCCTCGCCGGAGGCCGCGCCGCGTTTGCTGCCTGAAGTGCTGACGCCTGGCGCAGTCTATGCGGCGTTGGACAGCCTGGGCGCGGGCGGAAAGCGGAGCGGGGGTTGAGCTACATGCTCGGCTTGCGTTCCAGGATGCGTGCTGTGAGCACCACGCCGCTTTCGTTGTTGTGCAGGGTCATGGGAAAGGCGAGCACGTTCCACACCCATTCCTCGCCCTTGCGGGGCAGGTTCATCAGGCCGCGGAAGGTGCGGTCGATGTAGGTTTCGCGGGTGGTCGCGACTCGGGCAACGATTTCGCGCCAGTCCGGGGCGAGCTCGGGCATTTCGTAGAACATGTTGCGGCCCTTGAACCAGTCGCGCGGGCGCTCCAGCAGGCGGGCGCAGGTTTCGTTCACGTAGAGCCAGTTGCCGCGGCCGTCCAGGATTTCCAGCACCACGTCGTCGCCCATGGCCATGTTGATGCGCGAGTAGAAAAAGTCGCGCGCGTCCACCATCACCGGCCTGCCCAGGCGCTTGGCGCGGAACGAGCGCAGCGCCGCCACCAGGTCGTCGACCGAGCTGTAGCCCTTGAGCAGGTGCATGTCCTCGGGGCCGCCGAAGCGGCGCTCGAGCGAAGCGGAGAGAATAATGATGGGGACTTCGGGCCGGTCCTCGCGCAGACGCGCCGCGACCTCGGTCCCGAACTTGCCCGCGCCCAGGTGGTAGTCCAGCACCGCGACATCGATGGAGTGCAGCAGCTTGAGCGCTTCCTCGACCGTGGACGCAGTTTCGGTCTGGTAGCCGTGTTTGTGGAGGATGGTGGCGCGCAGGAGCAGGTTGTCGACCTGGTCGTCGAGCAGCAGAACCCGGATGGGTGCTTCCTCGGGTTCAGGGGGCGCGAGCAGATCGACGAGGTCTTCGTCTGTAGGGTCCGACATGAGGAGGGTAGATGCCCCGAGCTTTAGTTCCGATGCAAAGCGTCGGTGAGTTCGGCGAGCAGCCGTTCCAGACGGCCCAGCCGCCGCAGCATTTCCGGCAGGCGCGCGAAGGCGGCTGAGGAGCGGAGCCACTGCCGGTTCGGCAGCGCCGGATAGCCGGACACGGTTTCCTTCGCCGGCCCGGGGCGGGGGATGCCGGTTGGGGGGGGGGCGACGGCGCCGTCGCCAACGGTGAGGTGACCGGCGACGCCCACTTGCCCCGCGAGAATGACGTCGCGACCGATGCGGCTGGAGCCGGCGAGGCCCACTTGGGCGCACAGCAGCGTTTGTTCTCCCACCGACGACCCGTGGCCGACCTGGACCAGGTTGTCGATTTTCACGCCTGGGGCGATTGTGGTTTGGCCGATGCTGGCGCGATCGATGCAGCTGTTGGCCTGGATTTCGACGCCGCTGCCGACGACAACAAACCAGAATATCTCGATTTTGTGCCAATCAAAATTAAAATAACGGGCGAAACCGAAGCCGTCGGAGCCGACCACCACGCCATTGCCGAGCGTGACGTCGTCGCCCAGAAGGCAACCTTCGCGCACCACGGCATGGGCGTGGGCGAAAAAGCGCGCCCCGACCTCCACGCCTTCGTAGAGGACGGTGTGGGCCAGCAGGACGCTGTCGGGGCCGACCCGGGCACCCGCGCCGACCACGGCGTAGGGGCCGATGTGGGCGCCGGGGGCGATACGAGCTGAGGGCTCCACGGCGGCGGTGGGGTGGATTCCGGGCGAGTACCGGGGCGCCTGGTGGAACAGCGCGACCGCGCGGGCAAAGGCTAGATACGGGTTCGCGACGCGAAGAGTCGGAACGCTCAGGGGCGGGAACTCGGGGGCCGCCAACACTGCCGCGGCGAGGGTGGAGCGAGCGGCGGCGGTGTACTTCAGGTTCGAAACAAAGCTGAGGTCCTGCGGGCCGGCGTGTTCCAGTCCCGCCACCCCGGCGATCTCGAGGCCCGTGGGCGCTTCGGGCTGCCCTTCGGCGGCGCAGAGCTCCGCGCCGAGGGTTCGCGCCAGTACCTGCAGATTCATGGGGTCATTGTAGACTGCGGTCCGGGCATTATTTTCCCTCCACGTCCCGAGTCTCTGTTACCATCGCATTTTGTCTCTGACGCCGCCGTTTGCCGGTTTCGGGGAACTATCTTTACCTGTTTTGCTTCCCAGCATGCCTGAATACACCTATCTGCTCGAAACCCGGCTCTCCTCCGCGCAAAAGAACGCCTTGTCGCAGGTCCGCGACGCAGCCCGTGAAGCGGGCATGACGGTATTCCTGGCCGGGGGCGCGGTGCGCGACCTGACCACCGGCTCTTCAGTGCGCGACCTGGACTTTGCGGTGCAGGGCAACGCGCTCGAGTTGCGGGAGGCGCTCCAAGCCCGCGGCGCGAGCTTTTGGGGCGAACACCAGCCGACCCGAACCCTGTTCTTTTTCTTTCCCGGATCGGTTCGGGTGGAAGTTTCGGCCACCCGCCGGGAAAACTTTCCCAAGCCGGGCCAACCCGCGTATGAGTGGGCGGGCATTGTCGACGACCTTCACCGGCGCGACTTCACGGCCAACGCCATGGCGCTTTCGCTGAACGAGGGCTCCTATGGGCTGCTGCTGGACCCCTTGAATGGGGTCGCCGATATTGAGGCTCGCCAGCTCAGGCTGGTGAGCAATTACGGTTTTATCGAGGACCCGTCGCGGTTGGTCCGGATGGTGCGTTTGCGCCAACGCCTGGGTTGGACGGTGGAGGAGCGCACGGCCACGCGATATGAGAATGCCAAGGAGGCGGACAACTTCGACGTGATTTCCGCATTTCTGCGCGGGTATGAGTTGGAAGAGATCGCCGCCGAAGAGGATGCGTCGGCGGTGGTCCGCGCGCTGGAGGCGGAAGGGTGGATGGCGAAGCTGTTCGCGCCCTGGACCGCGGCCGTCGCCGATACCGCGGCTCTCGATGAGCTGCGCCGCAACCGGATCCAGCTGTTGATGCAGGGGATCGCGCCGGACCTGACCGCCGCTCACCTGGAACTGCTGACGGCGAAAATGAAGGCAGCCGATCGCGAGGGCTTGAAGGCAGCCATGGCGCGCCCCGGCCTGCGAGCCCAGTGGGAGGGCCTGGACGAGGCGGCGCGGGAGTTCTCGCGGGGGCTGACCGGCAGGGAAGCCTCGACCCCGTCGGCGAGCTGGAAGCTGTTCCACTCCTCGGCGGCGGAGCCCATCCTGTGGCTGGCGCACGGGCGCAAAACCCCAGCGGTCGACGCGAAATTCAAGAATCTGTTTACGGTTTGGCCGGAATTGGCTAAAAAGATTCCGGTTGCCATGATGCTGGAAATGCGCATCACCCCCGAAATGCCCGGTTATGACGCCCTGTTGCACGAGCTGTTTCTCCAGCAGATCGACGGCAAGCTGGAAACCGACGAGGCAATGCGAGCCTTTTTGGAGCCGTACTCCCCGCCCGCTCCTCCGCCGCCGGTGACACTGCGCCGCGCGCGCGGCAAGAAAGGGGAAGGCAAGGCAAAACGCAAGGGCGCCGCGCGCGATGAAGACGCCGGGGTGGAATAGTAAGACTAGGACCGCGCCGCGCGGCGCGACTAGGAAGCCGAGGAAGAAGACGACGGCGCGGGCGGGCCGCCGGAGCTGGGGTTGGGCCGGTCGCTGGCTTCGGCGGATCTGGACGCGGTGCTTGGGCGCATCCACAGCGATGAAGAACCGGAGGAACTGCCGGAGCGTGAGCCGGAGCCGGACCGGGAAGCGGTGGCGGGCGAGACGGCCCCGCCCGCTCCGTTGATAAAGGACGAGCCTGCTGAGGCGGCGACCCTAACGGTGGAACCGGCGAAGGCTCGAAAACAAGCGGCCCGCGCCGGATCTCCGCCTATCGCGCCGGAACCGGCTGCGGAGAGCGCGCAGGAAGCGGTCGCGATCGCCCCGCAAGCTCCGCTCTCGTCGAAGGCGAAACAACAAGCGCCGGTGGAAAAGGAGGCGGCTCCCAAGCCCGCGCCTGCTCCGGCCAAAGCGCCGGCTAAGAAGGCAGCTCCGGCGACAAAGGTGGCGCCGAAGGTGGCGCCGAAGCCTGTTGCGAAGAAAGAAGCGCCTCAAAAAGCCGCGCCGGCAAAGGCAACCGGCAAGGCAGCGCCAAAACCGGCAAAGGCCACCCCGCCTGCGTCGGCCAAAAAAGGTGGCAAGTCCGCGACGAAACCCCGAACAAAGGCGCCCGGGAAAGCCGGCCGCAAGCGCTGAAACAATTTTCCTATTGCTCGATCTTCCCGCGTCGGAGGCGTGCCGTCCCTACGCGCGGCGCGGACGAGGGCGGTTCGCAGCAGGTTGCTCTTGCCGTCCCACCTGTAGGTTGCGGCATTCGCCTGCGCCAACGTGTGCACTCCACGCGATAAGCTGAGCCCTCCAGCGCGACGCCCGTTAGTGCCGGTGGCCGCAGGCGCTAGCGCCGCGCCCGCCACTTTAACGAAGGCTTTCGGCGCGGTCGCGTTCGCGGGCATTTCAAGCTGCAGCGTCCGTTCGTGCTCTCGCCAGCCGAGATCAGGCCGCAGTTTCACGGTGTCGCTTGCTGCAAACTCAGAGATCTCGACCACGATCACGGAGTCTCGCCAGGTCAGCTTCTTCCATTTGATCCGCGGTACCGGCCCTTCCTCGACCACCTGGGACGAAACAAGCATGGGCAGCCCAACTCCCAGCGCAACCTGCCAGCGGCATGGGTGAGTCGATTGGGGTGTGGCGGCCCTTTGTGTGAGCGAGCCAGGGCATGCCGATGTTTTCTATTGACACAGGTCGGCTATGAGGGCTCAGATTAGCGCACACAAGGAATGTACCTTTCCGAACAGCCGAAGTTCTCGAAGTCTGTCCCATTTTTGCGGTTTTCACAGCTTTGGAGATTGCCAATGCACACTCGCCGGTTGAGGGTACTCGCGTTCTTGATTTTCTTCATCGGCAGTCTATGGACGGCCGGCGCACAGAGTGGCGGCACGATCGCCGGCTCGGTGCTGGACCCGAGCGGGGCGCTGGTGCCCAACGCTTCCATCTCCGCGACCGGCGCGGACACGGGCACGGTGTACAAGGCGGTTTCGACCTCGGCCGGGACGTTCCACTTCCCGCAGATGCAGCTGGGCCGCTACAATCTCACAGTCACGGCGCCCGGCTTCAACGCCGAGCAGCTGACGGGCATCCTGGTGACAACCGGCAATGTGTCCCCCGCCGACGTGCACCTGACGACGGGAACTGCGAGCCAAACCGTGACCGTGAACGACAACGCGCCGGTTGTGGAAACGGAAAACTCCGAAGTTTCCAACACTATTTCCAACCGCCAGGTCATCGATCTGCCCCTCAGCCTGGGCGGCCAAAGTGCGATGCGCTCGGTTGAGAGCTTTATTTTTCTTGCGCCCGGAACTGTGGGGCCGGGCACCGCATCGACCGGCTCCACGTCGGGCGCGTTCCAGTCCAAAACCGCGGGCGGCCAAAACTTCGCAACCGAGGAGCTGCTCGACGGCATCAACGTGCGCCGTGAGGACAGCGACTCGGCCTTTGACGAACACGCGCCGAGCGTGGAGGCTTTGACGGAGTTGAAGGTGACCACCTCCATCCTGCCGGCGGCTGACGGCCGCACCACCGGCGGCGTCGAGAACTTCAGCACCAAGAGCGGCACGAACCAATATCACGGTACTGCATACGACATTTTCCAAAATGAAGACCTGAACGCGAACGACTACTTCAACAAGTTGAGAATCGCGCAAAACCCCGGCAACGCGGCGGTGATCGCCGCCAACCAACGCCCCACGGACAAGAAGAATGATTATGGCGGCTCGATTGGCGGTCCCATTGTGATCCCGCACCTATACAACGGGCGCGATCGCACCTTCGGCTTCTTTGACTACGAGCAGTTCCGGCAAAGCGAGAGCGGCGTGGCCGTGAGCACCATCCCGACCGCGGCGGTGCACGGCGGCGACTTTTCAGGCAGCCTGACCACCACGCCGGACGGCGCCAACATTGACTGCGCCGGAAGGCAGGCCTATCTGGGCGAGGTTTTTGACCCGGCGACGGCCTCCACGGTGTTCAACCCCAACGCCAACGGCCCGGGGAAGGGCGGCACGGTTCCTTGCCGCAGCCCGTTCGCGGGCAACATCGTTTCGGCGGCGCGTTTCAGCACGGTGGCTGCGAATGTTCTGAAGTACTACCCGCTGCCCAACACAGGCACGCCCGGACAGACCACCAATAACTACTCGTACTCGACCACTTACCCTCTGCTCAACACTGTGTATTCGATCCGCATAGACCAGAATCTATCGGAGAGGTCTAAGCTCTTCGTGACTTACACTGACCGCGATAACGACATCACCAACGGACACCCGCCCTACCCGGGCCCCGGCGGCGGCGTGCAGATTCAGCACGCATTCGCCAAATATCTTCGGGCGGGGAGCGACTACAGCGTTTCCGCCCAGCAGTTCAATCACTTTGTCGCCGGCCTTACCCGTTTGTACCAGCTGAACACGAGCAACTCGGTAGGCCTTGAGCCGGACTGGGACCGCGCGCTCGGCATCGCCGGCCTGAGCGGGCCGAACATTCCGCCGTTTGCTTTCTCGGTCAACCCGGGCGGTATCACTTACAACGGCATCGGCTACGCGAACGATGCCATTCAGCCGGTCAATGACTTTGAACTTGCCGACACTTATACCATCGCCGCGGGACGCCACACCGTAAGCTTCGGCGTGGACTTTCGCAAAGACCAGTTCTCAAATGAGAGCCTCGGCGCTGAGTCGGGCGCTTTCAACTTTTCGCAGTTTGAAACCGCCGTCACCTCCGGTGATACCCGAACCGGCGACCCTTACGCGAGCTTCCTGCTCGGCCAAGTCGACAACGCGAACGCCGCCGTGCAGGGCCGGGCGCCGCGGATCGGGCAGGCCTATTACGCAGCGTTTGTGCAGGACGATTTTAAGGTCACGCGTAACCTGCTACTCAACCTAGGTCTGCGGTACAGCATAGACA
>CAXTRW010000111.1:0-1641 GCA_964246765.1 uncultured Acidobacteriaceae bacterium
CATGCTTCGCAACCTGGCCAAGACACTCGCGTGAAGTTAAGTACAGGCTCTAGGCCCGGACAGCACCTGCGGCAGCTCGCTTTCAGGCGGCGCTTCGTGCTCCATCCCCGTTATCTTCACCCCCTCGCAACCGGGCACGCGCACGGCACTGCTTCAGATCGTCGGTGCCGGGAACACTGTTTCGGTGCCCCTCAGCGGCTCGGCCGTCATCCCTCCCCATTTGACGATTTCTCCGGTCGCCTTAAGCTTCGCGGACACCGGGAAGGGCAACACTTCCGCATCCCAAACGATTACGCTGCAGAACACCGGCGGAGCCGATGCCAAGCTCGGGCTCGCGGCTGTAACCACCTCCGATTACAGCATCGTGAGCGACAGTTGCGGCAGCACCCTGGCCGGCGGCGCGAGTTGCAAGATAGCTATCGCTTTTACGCCCTCCCAGCCCGGCTTACGTACGGACCTGTTTACGCAGCCCGCCTTCAACACTCCCGCCGGCAATCAGCCCTCAGTTACCTTGAACGGCAACGGCCTGAATGCGCCTTTTCTCACGCTCTCGCCCAGCCCGGTTTCCTTCAGCAACCAGCTGACAGGGACGTCCGGGTCGCAGTCCATCACTCTCACCAACACCGGCGGCAGCCCCGCGCAGTTCGGGACCTTTACGGTCAGCGATGTCGATTTTTCCGTCGCTTTGAACAGCTGCGGAAGCTCGCTGGCCGCCAACGCCAGTTGTCAGCTCACCGTCGCGTTTATCCCGGCGGGCCCAAACCCATACACCGCGACCCTGACCGTCCCGTACAGCAGCACCAGCATAGCCGCACAGCTTTCCGGCCGAGGCACGGCGCCGGCCACGCTCCTATTTGCCCCTGCTTCGATCCAGTTTCCCGTAACCGCCGAGAGCGCGACCTCGGCCACCCAGAACGTCACGGTCACGAACAACGGCGGCAGCCCGGCAACCCTCAGCGGCTTTGCCGTTTCAGGCCCGTTCACGCTGGCGAGCAACCCGTGCCCGCAGACGCTGGCCCCCAACGCCTCCTGCACCCTGGGGATCACCTTCTCCCCGCCAAGCACCGCAAGCTACACCGGGGTCGCGACCTTGAGCGGCGGTTTCAGCCCATCGCCTGCATCCATCCCCCTCAGCGGGCAAGGCGCGACTCCGGCGAACGCAACGCTTTCCCCCGGCTCGGCAAACTTCGCGAACACGCCGCAAGGCTCCGCTTCAGCCTCGCAGACCTTCACGGTGACGAGCACGGGCGGGGTATCTGTCACCTTGGGCGCTCCTACGATCAGCACGGCTGATTATCTGGTCAGCGGAAATACCTGCGCGGCCGCCCTTGCGCCCGGAGCCGCTTGTTCCATCGAGGTGCGGTTCCATCCCAGCGGTACCGGCACTCTCCCGGCGACACTTAGGCTGCCCGGTAACATGCCCGGGGGTGCCTTAACCGCCGCATTAAACGGCACGGGTACGCCTCCCGGTGTGCTCGCCATTGCTCCGGCGTCGATCCAGTTCGGCTCGCGGGTGACCGGCACGACCAGCCCCGCCAAAACCGCAATCGTGAGTAATACCGGCGGCTCCGCAGTGAAACTTGGCGCCGTCAGCGCCAGTGCCGCCGATTACTCAGTCAGCGCCGCAGCTTCCAACGGGTG
>CAXTRW010000111.1:1651-9581 GCA_964246765.1 uncultured Acidobacteriaceae bacterium
CCCCCCTTTACCCCCGCCCCCCCCCCCGCCCCCCCCGGGGCGGGCGCGACGCTCGGGCCCGGTGCGAGCTGCGCTCTCGCCGTTACCTTCACTCCTGGCGCGCCCGGCGATCGCCCCGCACTCCTCACGGTTCCGGGCGACGGAGCGGAACCCCCTGTCGTGGCCGCTCTGGACGGCGCCGGAACCGCTCCGGGCTCACTTGTATTCGCGCCATCGGCCCTGGCTTTCGGAGCCGTAACCACCGGCAGCACTGCACAGCAAACGACGACGGTGACCAATAGCGGTGGCACCGCTATTCAGATTTCCTCGATCGCCGCGTCCAACGACTTCTCCGTGACCGGAGGCACCTGCGCCTCGCTTACGGTGCTGCCCGCGAATGGCGCGAGCTCCTGCACGATTGTTGTTACATTCGCGCCGGGTTCCGTCGGCAATCGAAATGGTACGCTGACGATTCTCAACAACGGTACGCCGGCTTCCGCGCAGGTTATGCTCGCGGGTGTCGGCCTGAGTCCCGGCAACCTGGTCCTTTCGCCGGGTTACGTCGACTTCGGCAGCGCGACGATCGGTGGCGCATCCGCGCAGCAAACTCTTACGGTCCTCGACAACGGCGATGCCCCGATCGCGCTTCAAACGCCCTCCATTGCAGGCTCGGGCTATAGCATTGCAAGCAATAACTGCGGCAGCTCGCTCGCGCCGAACGCAAGCTGCACGCTTCAGATCAGCTTTAACGCGCCTCAAACGCCGGGATTGAGCACCGGCAGCTTCTCAATATCCTGGCAGAACGCCGGTTCAGCAGCCGTGAAAGCGACTATTACGCTGAACGCCAAATCAGTGAGCCCGGGAGCGCTTCAATTCACGCCCAGCCCGGTCCAGTTCAGCCCACCCCTGGTAGTGACCGGCTCGACATCATCCATACCGGTGTCGGTCCAGAACACAGGCGGAACTGCCGTCCCGCTCGGCGCGCTTTCCGCTACCTCGGGCTTTGCTGTTGCGAGTCAATGTCACGGCTCGCTCGCCCCGAACGCAACGTGCACAGTTCAGGTCTCGTTTTCGCCCTCCACAGCGGGCCAAGTCTCGGGCCTGCTTACCTTCGCCTCCTCCGATGGAAGCCACAGCTGGTCCGACGGGCTCTCCGGCACAGGCGCCGAGCCAGGCAACATTTTGCCATCGCCGACGGCCCTTAGTTTTGGGCCAACCGTGGTCGGGACCTCGAGCTTGCCTCAAACCATCACGTTCACAAACTCAGGCCAGGTGCCCGTTCTGCTCAAGCAGGCGCAGGCGTCTTCTCCTGAGTACACTATTACCGGCTCGACCTGCGGCGCAAGCCTCGCCGCCAACTCCTCCTGCACCATCGCTGTCGCGTTCAAACCCACTGCCCGAGGCGATCGGAGCGGCGGACTTATGCTGACGAGCAGCCAATCCGGGGTCGGACCCGCTGACATTTCGCTTGACGGCAAGGGTCTTGCGGCCGCGCAGCTCGCCTTCTCGCCGTCTTCGCTGTCCTTTGCCGGCCAGCCGTTGCGGACCACCTCCGCTCCTCAATCTCTCAACCTCAGCAACTTCGGCGATGTACCCACGACTCTCGGTACGCCCGTGCTTACCGGCCAGTACGCGATCGTGCACAACGGCTGCGGAGCCACGCTCCTCGCAGGCTCGTATTGCAGCATCGCGGTCCAGTTTGCGCCGGTTGCCGGCGGCACCCAGACAGGCACGCTTACCGTCGCAGGGGGCGCCGGCGTGCCAAGCGCGAGCGCGAGTATGAGCGGAAACGGCCTAGCGCTGGTCATTTCGTCCACCGTTCCAACTTTTCCTCCCACGCTCGTCGGGACCAGCGTTGTTTCTTCTCAGTTGCTGACCGTCGAAAACCTGGGCACGACCCAGGTGACCTTAACGACGCTGAGCCTCACAGGCGACTTTGCCCCGTCTACTTCCAGCTGCGGCCAAACCCTGGCCGCCGACACCTCCTGCTCGTTTTACGTGATCTTTAAACCCACGACCGATGGAGTGCGTACCGGTACATTCACAGTCTCAGACGGCCCAGAAACCTACTCGATCTCATTCACCGGAACCGGACTTTTTCCCGCTACCGACACCCTCAACGCAGCTTCGCTTGCCTTTCCGTCCACACCGGTAGGGAGTGTTTCGCCGGCTCAGAATGTCACCGTGGCGAACTCCGGCGATGCGATGCTCGCCCAGCTCACCACAAAAGTCGCGGGCCCGTTCCTTGCGACTAATAATTGCGGTCCCAGCCTCGGCGGCCATCTGTCCTGCTCCATCGCTGTAGCCTTCCAACCCGTCGCCACGGGCGCAGCGAGCGGCTCGCTCACCATCACCGACGCCCAACGCAGCCAAACCGTCACCCTCAGCGGTGAAGGCACCGCGCCTTCCAAGGCCTTTTTGTCGCCCTCGAGCATCGACTTCGGTCCCTACGCATTATCCGTCGCGACCGGCGCGCAAATGGTGACGGTCAGCAACCAGGGTTTTGTTCCACTGACGAGCGTTGCCGCCGCGACCACAGGGCCGGATTTCTCCGTGGCGTCTTCAACCTGTGGCGCCTCGCTCGCTCCGGGCGCGAGCTGTCATGTCGGCATTGTTTTCACGCCGGGGAGCATCGGCAGCCGCGAAGGCACGCTCACTGTCACCAGCCCCTCGATTTCCGCGCCGCTGGTCGCCTCCCTTGCGGGCTCGGGTGAGGACTTCCAGTTCGCCGTCGTAGGCTCCTCGACCGCTGTCATTACCAACGGCCAAACCGCGACCTATCGCTTTTCCGTCACTCCGACCGGCGCCTCCGCGGGCAGCCTCGCGATCACCTGCACGGGCGCGCCGGCAAACTCAACCTGCACGGCGAACCCCTCCACGGTCGCGGTCGCGGGCGGGGCGCAGGGTTCCGTCGAGCTTTCCATCGTGACCAACACCAGCGCCACGGCGCGTGTCCATCCATCCAGCCGCTGGTGGGCCGGCGGCGCGGCCCTTGCGCTCCTTTGCCCGGTGCTCCTGCTTCGCGGCGACGCCCGCCGTCGATTGCTCGTCGCCGTCGTTGCAGTCCTGCTGCTTTGCTCCCCCATTGCCTGCGGCGTCCACGCCAGCGGCGTGAACGGCAGCAAGGGCAGCACGCCGCCCGGACAAACGCCGACCGGGACCTACACCATCACCGTCAACGCCGCCTATCCGGGCGCACAGCGGACGGTCACCGTCCAGCTCGTCGTGCAGTAAGGACGTCTATACTTTCCGTATCATGCCTCCAAGCCTGGTACGTCCATGAATGAGACTCGCAGCCCCGGCACAATCTCCCAAGCCGACGTCGAGCACGTCGCGTCGCTCGCGTCGCTCGCGCTGACCCCCGAGGAACTTACTCGTTTCGGCAAGGATCTCGGCAGCATTCTCGGCTACGTCGCAGAACTGCAAGCCCTCGACACCTCCGGAATCGAGCCCTTGACGCACGTTTACCAGCTGTACGCCGACCCCGCGACCGGCCCGGAAAAGTCCGAACTCAGGACCGATACACCGCGGCCTTCGCTGCCCCGCGAGTCGGTCAT
This sequence comes from uncultured Acidobacteriaceae bacterium, assembly GCA_964246765.1. Classification (GTDB taxonomy): domain Bacteria; phylum Acidobacteriota; class Terriglobia; order Terriglobales; family Acidobacteriaceae; genus EB88. Next base: position 5,188 of record CAXTRW010000111.1, read on the forward strand.
GGCAGCTGCCCCCGCCACCGACGGCACGTTTTTTAAAGTTCCCAAAGTGATCGAGCGCTGAAACGGCGCCTTGAGGAAACCATGACCGAAGCTCCAACCTCCGCTGGCCGCGGGGGCGTTCCCGGCCCCGATGCGCCCGAGCAGCCCTTGACCATCCCGCCCCTGCGCGCGGCCATCGCGAGCGGGGCCGCCTCAGCCCAGGCCATCACCGAGCAGTGTTTTCGCGCCATCCATGAGCGCGACGGCGAGGTGCACGCGTTTCTCTCGCTCTCCCGGCAGCGCGCCTTGGAACAAGCGGTCCGGATCGACGGCTTGGCCGCCGCTGGCGACAGGCTGCCGCCACTCGCGGGCATCCCGGTGGGCATCAAGGACGCGTTGATGGTGGCGGGGCTGCCGGCGACCGCGGGCTCGCGTATCCTCGAAAATTTCGTCGCTCCCTATACGGCCACTTCCGTGCGAAGACTGGAGGAGGCCGGGGCCATCACGCTGGGCAAGCTCAATTGCGATGAGTTCGCGATGGGTTCGTCGAACGAGAACTCCGCTTTCGGGCCTACGCGCAATCCTCATGCGCTTGATCGCGTGCCGGGCGGGTCTTCGGGAGGCTCGGCGGCGGCGGTGGCGGCGGGCATGGCCGTGGCCTCGCTTGGGACGGATACGGGCGGATCGATCCGGCAACCGGCGAGCTTTTGCGGGGTTGTCGGGCTTCTTCCCACCTATGGCCGCGTTTCCCGCTACGGGCTGATCGCGTTTGCCTCGTCACTGGACCGGGTGGGGCCGTTTACAAACTCAGTGCAGGACGCGGCCGCAGTGCTTCAAGTATTGGCCGGGTACGACCCCCTCGACGCGACTTCCTCCCAGCGCGAAGTGCCCGATTATTGCGGAGTTTTGGAGCGGCAGCAAGATGTGAACGGGCTGCGCATCGGGGTACCGCTCGAGTATTTTGGGGAGGGGCTGGACCCCGAGGTGCGGGAAGCTGTTGAGCGGGCAATCGACGGTTTGCGCGAGCAAGGCGCGGAGATTCACAGTATTTCGCTGCCCCACACGCGGTTCGCGGTGCCCGCCTACTACTTGATCGCGACGGCGGAAGCCAGCTCGAACCTGGCCCGGTTCGACGGGGTGCGCTACGGGTACCGCGCGCCGCATGCAGCTTCGCTCGCCGGCATGTACCGCGAGTCGCGGGACGCGGGCTTCGGAGCGGAAGTCAAGCGCCGCATCCTGCTCGGCGCCTATGCGCTTTCCGCCGGATACTACGACGCCTTCTACCGTAAGGCGCAGCAGGCGCGGCGGCTGGTCGCGCAGGACTTCCTCCATGCTTTCGGCGGCGCCAAGGTAGACGCGATCGTCACCCCCGTCGCCCCCACGCCCGCGTTCCGCATCGGTGAAAAGTCGGACGATCCGCTCGCCATGTATCTGGCGGACATCTATACCGTCACGGCATCGCTGGCCGGCATCTGCGGACTGAGCGTACCCTCGGGTTGCTCTCGGGACGGGCTGCCCATCGGGGTGCAAGTGCTCGCCCCCCATTTCGGGGAAGAAATGCTGTTCCGGGTTGGCGAGGTAATCGAGCACAGGTGAGCGGCATCCCGGAGAAACCGATGCCGCATTCTCCTGGGTTCGGAGCGCTGCCGAGAAGGCGATCGCAGTGTACACGCCTAGAAAGGCCAACAGCAGAGCCGCAGCGGAAAAGTCCGAGATGAGCGCGGCGCAAAAGCGGCGCGGCGCAAGTGCTGCCTCGACGACGCTGTCCATGGACTGAACGTGCGTGAGCGGCAGGCGCGGGTCGATGGCGCGAACCACCGAGCGCAGCGCCTCGCCGAGCTGGTCGGGCGGCACGGGGCTGCGCAGGACGATGGAGCCGCTGTCGCCGTATAGCGTGCCCGGAACAGCGTAGGGGGCGACGGAAACCAGCTGTTGGCTGGCCGGTTGGTAGATTTGCGGGTGCGTGGGCAGGTCTGCCGCGGTTTGCTTGATGTCGCCGATTTCGCCCACCACTGTCATCCAGGCTAGGAGCGTCTCGGGGAGGCCCCAGTGGATGCGCTTGCCCAGGGGGTTCTGGCCGGGCCACGCCTGTTGCGCCAGCGTGTGATTGACGATGATGAGCGGCGAGTCGGTGCGATCGGCAACTGCGAACTCGCGGCCGCGCAGCAGAGGAATGCCCGCGGCGCGAAAATAGCTGCCGATGACCTGCGATGGCCAGGACAGATTGAGGCTTGTTCCCTTAGGCGGAATGTAGCCCTCGGCAACAAAGGACGCGCTATGAGGCTCACGGGAACCCAGACCTCCGAACGGCTGAGCTGGCTTGGTACGAGCGGGAACTCGAAGGATCGGGGCATGACGCCCACAAGAATGTACGGCTTGCGGTCGAGCGTCAGCTTCTAGCCGAACACGTGGGGGTCGGCGTGAAAACGGCTGTGCCACAGGCCGTAGCTGAGGACCGCAACCGGTTGGCTGGTTCCGTCTTCGGTCTGCGTGAACGGTCGGCCGAGGATAGGCGCGGTGCCGAGCACCGGAAACATGCTCGCCGATAAACGAGCGGCGGGAATGCGCGTGGGCTCTCCCGCGCCGGTCAGCTCATACGTGGTTTGCTGGTATGCGCCGAGCGAGGAAAAGCCTTGGACATCGCGCATGTAGGCGAGCGTTCCGGCAGCGGTCACGCCACGCACGGTGTCGCCCGTGCCGTCGAGGATGTCGTCGAGACTGACCAAACGGCCGGGCTCGGGGAAGGGCAGCGGGCGAAGCAAGACGCCCTCGACCACGGAGAAGATCGCGGTGGTCGCTCCGATGCCGAGCGCAAGGGTCAGCACCGCGGTTAGCGCAAAACCGGGAGCGCGGCGGAGCTGGCGGAGGGCGTACTTAAGGTCGTTCCAGAGCGTCAGCATGCGTTTACTCCGAGCGAAGGGCGAGGATGGGGTCAGTGGAAGCAGCGCGGCGTGCGGGCAGGAGCGCAGCCACAAGCGCGAGCAGCAGCACAGTCGATGCGACGAGCAGAAAAGCCGGGGCGTCGAAGCCGGGCAGCTTGCCTACTACGCTGCCGAGCACGCGCACAGACGCGAGCGAAAGCGCGTTGCCGATCGCGATGCCCACCAGCGCAGTCGCGAGCGCGCCGCGCAGCACCAAGCCGAGCAGCTGCGCGCGAGTGGCGCCGAGCGCAATCCGGATGCCGAACTCAAAGCGGCGCTGGGCCACGGTGTACGAGGTCACGCCGTAGATGCCGACCGCCGCGAGCAGGAGGCTGACCGCCGCGAAACTGGCGAACAGCGTGGCGCGAAAAGCATCGGCGCGCTCGGTGGCGCGGATGCCCTCCTGCATGGTGGAAACCTGCACAGCGATCTCCGGGTGCGTTTGCCCGAGCCTGCGGCGCAGCGTTTCGCCAAGTGTGGCAGGGTTTGCCGCCGTGCGGACCACGAGCTGCATTTCCGTGGCGCGCTCCCCGTGCTGCGCGATAGGGACATACATGGTCGGGTACGGCGCGACGGCCGGCGATAGGTCGCGGATGTCACCGACCACGCCGACGACGGTCCACCAAGTGGAGTTCGCGTCATACCCGCACATGATCTGCCGGCCGATTGGATCCTGGTGCGGAAACACTTCCCGCGCAAGCTGCCGGCTGATAAGCAGCACCGGCGGCGCTCCCGCGCGGTCGCTGGCCAGGAGCCCTCGCCCGCGCAGCAAAGGGATATGCAGCGTGCTGAAGAGCCCAGGGGTGACCGAGCGTATGTCGGCGTCGGGCAGGTGCTCCACGCCCGGTACGAAGGTCTGGCGTCCGCGCACCGCGTAGCTCACGTCCGGGTTGAAGGGGCTGCTCATGGGCGCGTTGTCGATGGCGGCCACGGACGCGACGCCGGGTGTGGTTGCGACGGTGGCCAGCGCGGCGTCGAGCCGCGCCAGGCTGCGCTGTTGGAGCGGGGCGAGGGCGGCCGCGATCGCATCCGGCGTTGCCGTCTTTGCGAGGTCGGGCAGCGGGACGCTGTCGACGGCATGCGTGTCGAGCGTGAGGAGCCGGTCGGCGGAGAAGCCGAGGTCCTGCCGCGACTCGGCGATCAGCTGCCGGGCAAGCAGCACCGCCGCGACCGACAGGGTGAGCGTCAGCGCGACCTGGGCGGCGAGCAATCCGTTGCGCAGCCGGTGCGAGCCGCGGCTTTCGGTGCCGCGCGCGGCGTCCTGCTTGAGCACGGAGGCGGGGTCCACATGCCACGAGCGCCAGACCGGCAGCAGCGCCGTGAGGCTCATCAGAAGCAGGCTGGCGAAGCAGGACACGAGCAGGACTTCGGGATTGAGGTGAATGTCGCTCAGTCGAGGCACGTCCGGCGGGGCGAGCCGGATCAGCAGCCGCAGCGCGGGCCCGGCCAGCAGCAGCGCCGCGACGCAGCCCGCCGTTGCGAGCAGCGCCGACT
>CAXTRW010000112.1:0-9560 GCA_964246765.1 uncultured Acidobacteriaceae bacterium
GATACCTCAGCCGCCGGCAGCGCGCTCCCCAGCCATCGCAGCAGCAGGAGCGCGGAGCCGATCACGGGCATGTCGGCCAGCGGAGCGCCGAAAGCGAACTCGTACGGCGGCGCCGGGCCGGCCGGGCGCCGGGCAGCCGCGGGCTGGAGGGTGCGGCGCAGCACGCGGTCGAGCGCCGGGCGCGCGCTTTCCAGTTGCGGTACCAGAACGCCGATACGCTGGCCGGGATCACGTTCAAGCTGCCGCCGAAGCCACAGGGCGCAAGCGCGCATCTCTTCCGCTTCGTCCCCAGCGGAAACCAGGCGCGGCTGCTGGACGGCCTCGCCCCTGGCGGCGTCGCGGACCGTTGTGCCCGCCGCGGCGAGCGCTTCCAGCAGGGCTGTTTGCGCCGGGGTGAGCCGGTCGAAGCCCGTAAGCAGAATTTCCCGGGGAGCCCGGAGAAGGTTTGCGTGTTGCGTCAGAAAACCGGCGAGATCGCACCGGCTCATCACGCCCAGCCGTGCGCATAGCTTGTCAAAGCTCTCAGCCCAGGTGAGGAATCGCTCGGCGTCCTCGTGCGAAGCGGCCCAGGAAGCGCGGCGCAGCTCATGGGCGTTGTAGTCCGAGAGCAAGCGGTAGGCGCTCTGGGCCAGCACGGCGAGCCGCTCGGGTGAAACGACCGCGCGGGCTTCCTCGGTCTGGACTCTTTGCCAAAGGCGCTCTTCCTGCATGGGAGTGAGCAGGGCGGGCGCGTCCGTCTCCACGGTCAGCGATTCGAACAGGGCTTCAAGCCAGGACGCCCAGTCCAGGATGGGCGGCGCTTGCCAGCCTTGGAGGCCCTGCGCGCGGGCCTGCTCGGCAGAGGCGCGGGCAAGTGCGCGGGCCGCGCGGGGGCTGCCGGTGAGGATGGTTGCGCCGCGGGCCAGGGCTTCGACGATCTCCGGAGACACGGTCATTCCTGACCCTAGTGTATCCAGGCGCGTTCGAACGCCCATATAAGATGAAGCGGTGGCGATCCTTTCTCGTTTGCTCCCGGCTGCGTCCATGGTTTGTGCCTTGTTATCGGCAGGATGCCGGCAATCTTCAGCCCCCCCGGCCGATGCCGGGCCCGTGCGCCATTATCCGGTGACGGGCAAGGTGGTGGGGACCAACTCGGAGTCGGGCGAGGTGGAGCTCGACGCCGCGGCGATTCCGGGCTTCATGGACGCGATGACGATGCCGTACCGTCTGAAAAACCCTGCCGACCTGAAGCAGCTCGTGCGTGGCGACCGCATGAACGGAACCCTGGACGTGGGCGGCGCGGGCACGCTTCTGAGCGATGTCAAGGTGACGGATCGCAGCGCGGAAATCCACGACCCGCCCGCGCAAAGCACCCTAAAGCCGTTGACTCCGGGCGAAGCGGTGCCGGACTTTGCCCTGACCGACCAGAATGGAAAGACAGTGCGCCTGGCCGATTGGAAGGGCAAAGTGCTGCTGGTTACTTTCGTTTACACAAATTGCCCCTTATCGGATTATTGCCCTAGAATGAGTCACAATTTTGCCGGTATAGATAAGCAGTTGCAAGGGACTCCGGGACTATACGACCGGACTCACCTGCTGACCGTTTCGTTCGACCCCGCGCGAGACACGCCCGCGGTGCTGCGGTCGTATGGCGGGGCGTACACGGGCCGGTATACGGAGGAAACCTTCGCGCACTGGACGTTTGCCGTGCCGAAAAAAGCCGATCTCGAGCCTTTGCTGGGGTTTTTCGATGTAGGGGCGGTGCCCGCGCCGGGCGGGACGCTGACACACACGCTTTCCACGGTGGAAATCGCTCCGGACGGTCGCATTTTGAAGTGGTACCCGGGGAACCAGTGGACCCCGGCCGAAGTGCTCACGGACATCCGAAAGACCTTAGGATGATTGCAATTCTGATGGGGGTGACGGCAAGCGGCAAGTCGACTATTGCGAACGAGTTGGTGCGCCAGACGGGATGGGCGTTCGCCGAGGGCGACGACTTCCACTCGGAGGCTAACAAGCGCAAGATGCACGCGGGGACCCCGTTGAGCGACGCGGACCGCGCGCCATGGCTTGAAGCGCTGCACGGGGTGCTGGCCGGATGGGTGCGCGACGGGAAAAACGGAGTGATGACCTGCTCGGCCCTGAAGGAAAGCTACCGGGTGACGCTGGTTAAAGGGCTGCCCGAGGGTGCGGTGCGATTCGTGCTGCTGGAGGTGCCGCGGGAGGAACTGGTCAAGCGTTTGGCGCGCCGCACGGGCCACTTTATGAGCCCTGCGCTGCTGGACAGCCAGCTGGCGACGCTGGAAGTGCCCGGGGATGCGCTGCACATCACAGCGATGGGGAACGTGGGCGCGGTGGCGCGAGACATCCTGAGCCGGCTTGGCGCCGCAAACAAGGCTTAAAGGCCGGCGCGGGCCGGGCAAGTAAGATGACCCCATGGCACGATTTACGATTCTGATCGGCATTGTTCTTTTTCTGCTCGCGATTTTTGCGTTCATGGGCACGGGCGCGAAGTATCCGACCTCGCTGATCCCCGCGGCGTTCGGCATTGTTCTGGGCGTGTGCGGGGCCCTCGCCCGGACCCCGGATGTGAAGCGGCGCGCTGTGTGGATGCACATCGCGGTGTCCGTGGGCCTGATCGGCTATCTTGCGACGGTGAAATCGGTCGTCGATTTTTTCCGAATGGAGAGCGGAGTGCAGTTTAAGTTGCCGATTGCGGTGGAAGAAAAGGCCGCTATGTCGGTGCTGCTGCTGATTTTCGTAATCGCGTGTGTGCGGAGCTTTATCGCGGCCCGGCGGGCGCGCGTGGCCGGAGCCTAGCGCGTGCGGGGCGGCGGAGGAGGATTTGCGATCAACGCCGAGCGCGGCGGGACGGTGCGCTCAGGCACACGCGCGGCGGGTGCGGAAAGCGCCGCAAAGAAAAAGCCGGACCTCAAGAAGGTGCTCCCGGAGGTTTGGAAGCTGGTGCGGCCGCGGCGGTGGCTGCTCTTGTTCGGGCTCGTGCTGGTGCTGATCAAAAGCGCCGCAAGCCTGGTGCTGCCATATACGACGAAATCTCTGCTGGACCGGGTGTTTCTGCCGCACCGGCCGCGGCTGCTGCTGCCGCTGGTGCTGGTTGTTTTCGCGGCGACCGCGATTCAGGCGATTACGTCCTACTCGTTGACACAGCTGTTGTCGAAAGCGGCGCAGCGCATGATAACGGAGCTGCGCGAGCAGGTGCAGCAGCACATCGGGCGGCTGCCGGTCTCGTTTTACGACTCGAATCGCACCGGCGTGCTGGTGTCTCGGATCATGACCGATGTGGAGGGCGTCCGGAACCTGATCGGTACGGGACTGATTGAATTCGTGGGCGGGATCGCGACCGCCGGAATTGCATTCTTTTTTCTAATGAAGGCAAGCCCGCGCATGACGCTGGTGCTTCTAGCTGTGCTGCTGGCGTTTGTTTTTGTGCTCCAACGCGGTTTCAAGACGATCCGGCCCATCTTCCGGCAGCGCGGCAAAATCAATGCGGAGGTGACGGGGCGGCTTACCGAATCGCTCGGCGGGATTCGCGTGATCAAGGGCTACCACGCGGAGCGGCGCGAGGCGTCGGTGTTTTCAGAAGGGGTACACCGGCTGCTGGCCAATGTGATTTCATCGCTCACGGCTACCAGCCTTTTGTCGCTTTCGGCTACCTCGATTCTCGGCATCGTGGGCGGCCTGGTCATGTATTTCGGAGGGCGGGAAGTGCTGGGGGGTGCCCATCACGGCGGAACGGGCCTGAACACTCCCGGCAGTTACTTCCAATACGTCGGATTTCTGGCGTTCATGATCGCTCCCATCTTCCAGATTGTGAACGTGGGCACGCAGCTCACCGAGGCCGTCGCCGGCCTGGATCGGACGATGGAAGTCCTGAGCGAGCGGGAGGAGTTTGCCGACCCGGCGCGGAAACAGCTGCTGCCGCCGATGGAGGGCCGAGTGGAGTTCCGCGATGTGCGGTTCGCGTATGAGGCGGACAAACCGGTGCTGCACGGGATTTCGTTCACCGCCGGGCCGGGCACCGCGACTGCGCTGGTGGGGTCGTCGGGGTCGGGTAAAAGCACGATTATTTCGCTGATTTGCGCGTTTCACACCCCAACCTCGGGCGCCATTCTGGTGGACGGAGTGGACCTTTCCACGGTCGATCTGGCCAGTTACCGATCGCAGCTGGGAGTGGTGCTGCAGGAGTCGTTCCTGTTCGACGGCTCGATCCGGGACAACATCGTGTTTTCCTCGCCGAACGCGTCGGAGGAGGACTTCCTGGCCGCTTGCCGGATCGCGAGGGTGGACGAGTTCGCGGAGCGGTTCGACGAAAAATACGACACCGTGGTGGGCGAGCGCGGGGTCAAACTCTCCGGCGGCCAGCGCCAGCGCCTCTCGATCGCCCGCGCCCTGCTCGCGAACCCGCGGTTGCTGATCCTGGACGAAGCCACCTCCTCGCTCGATTCCGAGTCGGAAGCGATGATCCAAGCCGGGCTCAATACCCTGATGCAGGGACGCACAACATTTGTAATCGCGCACCGCCTGTCCACGATCCGCAAGGCGGACCAGATCTTGGTAGTCGAGGGCGGCGAGATCGTGGAGCGGGGGACGCATGCCTCTCTCTACGCGCTGGGCGGCCGATACTACGAGCTGTACACGCGGCAGCACGGAATCGAGGAGAACTTGTTTCTGGCGCCGGGCGAGGGGGATGTGGTGGCGGCTGGCGTATGAGTCCCGGTGCGCTTAGAAGGAGAGCACTTGGAGGCCTGGGATCAATCGGAAATGACGCACATTGCCGGTTGCGATGCGGTATCCGAGCTCAAGCGCGGTGGCACCGATCATCAGGTCGGCGAGCGCGATGCGAACGCCCTTGGCCGTGGTTTCGCCGTCAATTTGCCCAGCCCGCAGAGCGATCGGGATAGTAACTGGGTGGACGGGGATGGCGTCGATGAGTTCGCGTAGAAACTGCTCCCGCATAGCTTTGCGTTCGGGAGAGTTGGCTCGAAATGCCCCGTGGGTAAGTTCCATGACGGAGATGACGGACAGCGCGAGATCCTCGTCAGGCAAGCGAAGAGCAACTTCCTGAAGAGCTTGCCACGCGTTCATGCGTTTGCGTTCCGCCGCGATCAGGATGCTCGAATCAAGCATCAGTCCCATGTGGGAGCGCCCAGCGGTTCCCGGTGGGAAGCGATTGCTTCTTCAACATCGCGGGCAAAGTCCTCATCCACCAAAGCGGGCGAATGCTCTGGAAGCAAGGCGAGGCACTCCTGCATGGAACGCCGCGGTGGCGCGGGCGCTTGGACTACGGCGATTGCCTGCGCGTCGTGCTCGATCACGACTTCGACCCCGTTGCGAACCTTTCTCAGCAGGCCGGCGAAATCGCGTACGGCTTCGACATCGGTGACGTGAATGGTTTCCATGGGGATGATCATAGCGCTGATTCCTCTTCGCATGAGAGTGGGGTTTGCTTCAACGGCGCGCGGTATTCTAGCGGGTATGTACTTCAACCCGATTGCCGGCTCCGACCAGGCGCTGCTCATCACCGAGCAGCTGCTCGTGTTTGCGACGGTGATCGGGTCGGTGGGGATGCTGCCCGCGCTGATTGAGTTCGTGTCGGACCGGCGCAAGACCAAGGAGCGGATCGACCTGTCGCTCGAAGACGAGCCGGTAGACGCGTTGCGGCCGCGTTTGGCCGGGATGGATGAGCTGCTGGCTTCGATCGAGGACCTGGTGGATCGCGCGCGGCACCCGGAGGTGTACGAGGACCTGAAGATCGGCAACGAGGTGCTGATCATCGGTCCCGCGCAGAGCGGAAAGAAGTCGCTGGCCCAGACCATCGCCAAGCGCACCGGGATGGAGCGGTTGGTGACGGTCTATAACCCGCGCGACTCCGACGCTCTGGCGGAGGCGAAGAGCCTGGTGCGGGGATACAAGTGGAAGCGCGTGATGCTGCTGCTGCCGCGGATCGACCTGGCTTACAAGGAAAGTGACCCTGAGGTGCTTGCCGAGTTGGACGCGCTGATCGAAAGCACATCGGAGCGCGCGAACGTGCTGGTGGTGGCGACGGCGACGACGTTTGTGCCCGACTCCGACCTGGACAACACCTTCGGCATCAAGCTGGTGCTCCCCGGGGCGGAGGTCCTGGAAACGGACCGGCGCGAGATTCCCGAGGACGCGCAGCGGATGCTGGCGGACGTGGCAGCGTTCTACCTCAGCGAGGCGCGGCGGCGCGGGTTTGCGCTTGAAGGGATGGCGGACGCCGAGTACTGCCGGGCGGTGCTGGACGGGGCGATGAACCCGGCGGAGATCGAGGACATCGTGACCCTGTGCGAGACCACGGCCTTGTATCGGCGGCGCACCAAGCAGACCGCCAAGCTCGTGATCACGCCGGAGATTCTGGAAACGGCGATCGGGCGCGTGGTGGTGGGGTGAGCTGTATCCGAATGCCCGCCTGAGAGCAACAGCGGGTTCGGGAGATAATAGAAGGCAAGCCATGGCCACCGATACCGTCTTTGCCCCCGCCCTCTCGCCCGACCTGGATGCACCCGTCACGACCATCGACCTGCGCAGCGATACCGTGACCCGCCCGACCCCGCGCATGCGCGCCGCCATGGCCGAGGCCGAAGTGGGCGACGACGTTTACGGCGAAGACCCCACGGTCAACGCCCTCGAAGCCCGCGCCGCGGAAATCTTCGGCCGCGAAGCCGGGCTGTTCGTCCCCACCGGCACCATGGGCAACCAGATCGCCATCCGCCTTCATACCGCTCCCGGGCAGGAAGTCCTGTGCGAAGCCCGCGCCCACCTGGTCGACTGGGAAATGGCCATGGTCGCCCAGTTCGCGGGCTGCCAGCTGCGCACCGCCTACGCCGAGGACGGTATTTTTCGCTGGGACCACATCAAGACCCTGCTCGCGCCCAAGATTTACTACCGTCAGCAACCCGGTCTCATCTCGCTTGAAAACACCCACAACATGGCCGGCGGCATCGTTTCGCCGGTCGAGGTTTTCAAGGAAATCTGGGGCGGCGCGCGCGAGCTCGGGCTGCCGGTGCATCTTGATGGCGCGCGCATTTTCCATGCTGCTACCCACTTGCAGATCGGCGTCCGCGAGCTCACGCGCGGCTTCGACTCGGTCATGTTCTGCCTGTCCAAAGGTTTGTGCGCCCCCATCGGCTCCATGCTGGTGGGCTCGGCGGAGTTTATTGCTCGCGCACGTTCCGTCCGCAAGGCGCTCGGCGGCGGCATGCGCCAGGCGGGCATCGTCGCGGCCGCGGGCCTGATCGCGCTTGAAGAGATGCCTGCTCGCTTGCACGAGGACCACGCGAATGCCCGCGTCCTGGCTGAGCGGGTGGCCTCGCTGCCTGAGGTCGAGCTGGACCTCGCGTCGGTCCAGAGCAATATCGTCATTTTCAATTTGCGCGACGGCCGGGATGCTTCCGAGGTGGTCACAGCGCTCAAGCACCGGGGCGTACTGGCCGGGGCCGTCGGGCCGCACTCGGTTCGCTTTGTCACCCACAACGACGTGGACCGGGCTGCCTGCGTGCATGCGGGGCGGATTGCGACTGAACTACTCACAAACTAAACCGCCTGCGCGGCTGGCGGTCACTTCGTGACGTGTATTTTGCGCTTTGCGCATCCAAAAAACAGACTGGAGACCCCATGGCACTGCGCAACTTCGAAATCCAAAAAAAAGGCGACGGCTACGTCATCTCCGAACAGCAAGGCTCCAACTACCACCGCGAAATGGCCGTCCACGAGTCGCCCAACCGCGACGACGCCTCCGCCTGGCTCCGCAAGGAAGGCGGCGCCCCCGACCTCGTCGAGCAAGCCCTCGACGACGCCCAAACTACCGACCGCGTCTTCGTCCAGATGGTCGGCGACTACTCTGAATCCGAGAACTTCCCCAAGCTCTAACCGCTCAGGCAGATAAAATGGACCCCATGTCGAAGTACTCCATCGTGGTTCCCTTCCACAACGAGGAAGAAAACGTCACCGCCCTGTACGACCGGCTCAAAGCGGTGATGGAAAGCGTCACCGAGTCGTTCGAGCTGGTGCTGGTCGACGATGGCTCCTCCGACCGCAGCTACAAGCTGCTCGAGGAAATTGCCGCGGTCGACTCCCGCGTCCTGGTCGTCAAGCTCCGCCGCAATTTCGGGCAAACCTCCGCGCTTGCCGCCGGCTTCGACCACGCCCAGGGCGAGTACATCCTGGCCATGGACGGCGACCTGCAGCACGACCCCAACGAGATCCCCGCCTTCCTCGAAAAACTCGACGAAGGCTACGATGTCGTCAGTGGTTGGCGTAAAGCCCGTATCGACAACTTCGTCATGCGCCGCATCCCCTCGCGCGCCGCCAACTGGCTCATGGCCAAGCTCTCGGGCGTCGACATCCACGACTTCGGCACCACTTTTAAGGCCTACCGCCGCGAGGTCATCCAGGCCGTCCCGCTGTACGGCGAAATGCACCGGTTCATCCCGGCGCTGGCCAGCTGGTACGGGGCGAGCATCTGCGAAATCCCCATCAAGAATGTCAACCGCGAGCGCGGCAAGAGCCACTACGGCATCGGCCGCACCTTTCGCGTTTTTTTCGACCTGCTGACCATTCGCTTCCTGCTTAAGTACATGACCCGCCCCCTCCACTTCTTCGGCACCATCGGGTCGCTTTCGATGCTCGGCGGCGGCGGCCTGGCGGTTTTCCTCCTGCTGCTCAAGTTGTTCACCCATCAGCACGTCATGGACCAGCACGGGCCCCTGTTCGTGGTCGCGGGCATTCTCATCCTGGCCGGCATCCAGATGCTCGCTATCGGCCTACTCGGCGAGCTCCAGGTGCGCCACTACCACCACGCCGGCCAACGCTCTCCTTACGCCATCGACCGCCTGGTCCGTTTGCGCGCCCCCGAAGAACCCCGCCTCCTGCGCGAAAACTAGACATTTTTGCATTCTCCCATCCGGCCCTCAGGTGTTATCCTGTGGGCCGGACAGGAAGCCGGATGGCGGTGTAACCATCCGGGCAGTGGGCACTACCTGTTGAGCAGCACCCTGATTAACAGCGCAATGGCAGCAACGAATCTCCAATCTATGGTGATTCGCACCGCCACCGAGAGCCAACTACTAAGCTCTCGTGGCAATAAGCACCACCTCCTGACATCGGTCGGTCCATTTGCCGAGCCAACGGCCTTTGGACCTCACCGATCTTCTACAAAAGATCGCGCGCCGCCCGGCCGCTCACACTGTCAAAAAGCAGACTGCACCGCCTACCCTACCGCGCCCTTCGTCCCACTCCAAGTTACTTCCGTGCTCGAATGCGCCGCCTTCCGTTCTCGACGTCTGCAGTTAACACGGGTGCCCCGCGTCTCGATTCTGAGACGTGGGTTCCGCGCATCCAACTCCCGGTATGCCGCTCAACGCATTCGCCTCCCTTGTTCTCGGTCTGGGTTTCACCAACGGCCTCCGCACCCTCACGCCGGTTGCCGTCCTCTGCTGGGGCGCGCGCCTGGGCTGGCTGCCGCTGGCCCAAACTCCGTTCGCATTCCTCACGAACCCCATCTCGCTGGGCAGTTTCTCCGCCCTCGCCGTGGGTGAGCT
>CAXTRW010000113.1:0-9555 GCA_964246765.1 uncultured Acidobacteriaceae bacterium
GACCCTCCACCCTTTACCCTGTTCCTCATGACCGGCCGCGTCTTCACCAAGCTGCTCCTCTCGTTCATGCTGGTACTTTCGATCGGCACGGCGATCCTCGACTTTTCGGTGCGCAGGATCGTGGACCGCTCGCTGCTCGCTCAGGCGGGGGAGTACTACGGGGCCAAGGCCGACGGGATGGCGCGCCAGCTTGGGAGCACCCCGCGCGAAGCGCTGCCCGCGGTGGCTCAGGCGCAGGCACTGGCGGCGCGGGCCGATGTGCGAGTGACGGACCGCGCCGGGCATGTGCTGACGGAGGCGCACGGGGCGTTTGCGAAGCCGGGCGCGCTGGGAACTCCCGAGAGCCCGGAGGCGCTGCCGAGTCTCGCATTCACCCGGGCGGCCGGCCCGTACACGGCGCATTTTGTGTTTTCGCTGACCGCGGTGCATGACACGCTCGTGCTGCTGCGTCGCGACCTGCTGTGGGCTTCGCTGCTGGGCCTGGTGCTGGCCACCGTCGCTGCGGTCGTGTTGGCCCGGCGGGCGGCCCGGCGTTTGCGGCGCATCGTGCGGTTTGCCAACCGGATCGCCTCGGGCGAGCTGTCGGCGCGGGTGGAGGAAGGCCGCCTGGACGAGATTTCCGAGGTCGCGCACGCGCTCGATGCCACGGCGGCGCGGCTGGAAGCGAGCTTTCGCGCGCTGGACAACTCGCGCACCGAGCTGGCCGGCCTTCTGGACAGCATGCCGGAGGCGGTGATCGGGGTTTCAGCCGAATCGCAGGTGACCTGGTCCAACTCGAACATGCGGGCGCTTACCCCCGCGGCGGTGCGGCAGGGGCGCGCGCTGGTGGAGTGCGTGCGCGACCCCGAGGTGCTGCGGTGCGTCGAGACCGCTCTGCATCAAGGCGTACTGGAGCGGGGACGGGCGACCAACGTGGTTCCGGGCCGGGTGTTCACGGTGAGCGCGGCGCCCATGCCGGGCGGCGGAGCGGTGCTGGTGCTGCACGACGCCACGGAAGCCGAGCGCGGCGAGCGCATGCGCCGCGATTTCGTCGCCAATGTGTCGCACGAGCTGCGAACCCCCCTCACCTCGATCACCGGCTATGTGGAAACGGTGCTGGAGGACCCGGAGCTGGGGACGCAGGCGCGTGAATTTTTGGGCATTGTGCTGCGGAATGCCACGCGAATGAACCGTTTGACCATGGATCTGCTCGCTTTGGCGACGGTGGAAGCGGGAGATTTCCGGCCGCGGCTGCGGGCCATCGCCGCCGATGCGCTCCTGGAGGACGCGGTGGAGTCGCTGGCCGGCATGGGCATGGAATTAGGGTTGAGCCTGGAGCTGGGAGAGATGCCGTCGGCCAGAGTGTTCGCCGACCTGGACGCTTTGCACCAGGTGTTCGGCAACCTGCTCGAAAACGCGATGAAGTACGGGCGCGCGGGCGGCCGGGTGCGGGTGGGGGCTCGGGAAACTCCCGAGGTGGTCGTGTTTTTCGTCCGGGACTGGGGGCCCGGCATTGCGTCTGAACACCTGGGCCGGATTTTCGAGCGGTTCTACCGCGTGGACAAGGCTCGGTCGCGCGAGTCGGGAGGCACGGGGCTGGGCCTGGCCATCGCGAAACACATTGTGATGGCGCACGGCGGCGCGATCTGGGCGGAAAGCGAGCTGGGCCAAGGCGCGACGTTTTTCTTTACCCTTCCGCGAGCCGGGGGGTCCCCTGCGAAAACGCCGCAAGAAGCCGGGGCGGAGGCGGTCGAGCGCCGGTGAGCGTCGAGCCGGCTTCTTTTCACGAGCTTGTAAACGCGCCGTAACAGAGCGGGACCAGAATCCGTGGAACGCCTGTCCGCGACACCACGATCGCGCGGCGGAGAAAGCACACGAGTCCGGGCCGCTCCGGCGGCTCCGCGTTAATCTGTTATTCACAAAAGCCGGATAGGGTGAGGGTTGGTGGACAGCAAAACCGAGCGCGTACTCAAGCCCGATCTGCCCGCGACCCTGCCATTCAACCCTCCGGCCACCGCCGCGGGCCCTTCCCCCATCCGCCGGTTTTTGGGCTCTCGGGGCAGCTCCGCCTCCGCGGACCGGGTGTTTCGCGGGCTGATGATCGCCTGCGCGCTGTCGATCTTTGCCATCGTTGCGCTGATCGTGTACGAGCTGGTGCTGCGTTCGCAGCTGACCATCCAAAAGTTCGGCTTCGGTTTCTTCATCCACTCCGGCTGGAACCCGGTTTCCGGCAACTACGGCGCCCTCCCGTTTATCTACGGCACGCTGGTGTCCTCCGCCGTCGCCCTGGTCATCGCGATCCCGCTCTCGGTGGGGCTCGCCGTGTATCTCACGGAGATGTGCCCGATGATCCTGCGCGGGCCGCTGGCGTTTTTAACCGAGCTGCTGGCCGCGATCCCGAGCGTGGTGTACGGCTTATGGGCGGTGTTTGTGCTGGTGCCGATCCTGCGGGCCCACATCGACCCGGCGCTCCAGGTCGGGCTGGGCTGGACCACCCTGTTTACCGGCCCGAACTACGGCGTAAGTATGCTGGCTGCCGGGGTCATTCTCGCCATCATGATTCTGCCTATCATCTCCTCGCTCACCCGCGAGGTTATGACCGCTGTGCCATACTCGCAGCGCGAAGCGGTGCTGGCGCTGGGCGCGACCCGATGGGAGATGATTCGCATGGGCGTGCTCCGCAACGCGCGGATCGGCATCGTGGGCGCGGTGATCCTGGGCCTCGGCCGCGCCTTGGGGGAAACCATGGCGGTCACCATGGTGATCGGCAACCGCCCGGAGATTTCGCGCTCGCTGTTGGCGCCCGGCTACTCGATGGCGTCGGTGATTGCAAATGAGTTTTCCGAGGCCTCGGACGACACCTACCTGAGCGCGCTGGTGGAGATCGGCCTGGCGCTGTTTCTGGTCACCATTGTGGTGAACGCGCTGGCCCGCGTACTGGTATGGGCGGTGACGCGCGGCGCGCCGGCGCGGGCGGCATAGATGGCCCAGCATTTGGCGGTAAGCTCCGGAAATCGGATGAGGCGCGGCGTGGCCAACCACGTCGCGACCGGGCTCGCGGTGTTGAGCACGGTGCTGGTGGTGGCCCCTCTGGTGGCCATCTTCTGCTACCTGCTGTACAAGGGCGCGTCCAGCCTCAACCTGGCGTTTTTCACGCAGGTTCCCAAGCCGGTGGGCGAGCCGGGCGGCGGCATGGCCAACGCCATCCTGGGCTCGGGCGTGGTGCTGGGCCTGGCCAGTCTCATGGGCGTCCCGATCGGCATCGCCGCGGGCATTTTTCTGGCCGAGTTCGGGCGGGGCAGCCGACTCGCCAACGCGGTGCGATTCACGGCCGATGTGCTCAACGGCGTGCCGTCGATCGTGATGGGCATCGCGGTTTACTCGCTCGTGGTGCTGCCGCAAAAACATTTTTCCGCCTTGGCAGGCGGCGTGGCGCTCGGGATCATGATGATCCCCACGATCACCCGCACGACCGAGGAAATGCTGCTGATGGTGCCCAACTCCGTGCGCGAGGCGGCGCTGGGCCTGGGCGTGCCGAACTGGCGCTCGGTGCTTTCGATCACGCTCAAGACCGCGTCGCCCGGGGTCATCACCGGGTGCATGCTCGCCTTCGCGCGCGTCGCCGGCGAAACCGCCCCGCTCTTGTTCACGGCCTTCGGTAACAGCTTCTGGAGCTCCAACCTGAATGAGCCGATCGCGGCCCTGCCCCTGCAGATTTACATCTATGCAATCTCGCCGTACGACGATTGGCATCGGCTGGCCTGGGCGGGCTCGCTGGTGCTGATCGTGCTGATCGTGGTATCGGTGGCGTTGGTGCGCTATGTCGCGGGCCGCGGCATTTTGAAAGGGGCTAGCTAGGTGGGAGTCGGCATCGAGGTGGGCCGTTTGGACGCGTGGTACGGGACGCACCAGACGCTGTTTGAGATTACGCTGAACATCCCGGCGAACCAGGCCACGGCGCTGATCGGGCCGTCGGGGTGCGGCAAGTCGACGTTTGTGCGCTGCCTGAACCGCATGCACGAGACCAACGCCGGAGGCCGAGTCGAGGGCACGGTCCGGATCGGCGAGCTGGACATCTACAAAGACGCGGCGCCGGTCGAGATCCGGCGGAGGGTGGGCATGGTTTTCCAAAGGCCGAACCCCTTCCCGACCATGTCGATCTACGACAACGTCGCCTCGGGACTGAAGCTGAACGGGTTCCGCAACCGGAGGGTTCTGGACGAGGTGGTGGAGCGCTCGCTCCGGCACGCGGCCTTGTGGGACGAGGTCAAGGACGACCTGCGCAAAAAGTCCGGGGCGAGCCTTTCCGGCGGCCAGCAGCAGCGGCTGTGCATTGCGCGGGCGCTGGCGGTGGACCCTGAGGTCTTGCTGATGGACGAGCCCGCGTCGGCGCTGGACCCGGTGTCGACGGCCAAGATCGAGGACCTGATCTTCGAGCTCAAGTCGCAGTACACCATCGTGATCGTGACCCACAACATGCAGCAGGCGGCGCGGGTGGCGGAGCGGACGGGTTTTTTTCTCTCAGGCCGGTTGGTGGAGTTCGACGTAACTCACAAGATTTTCACAAACCCCGGCGAGAAAAGGACTGAGGATTACATTACGGGACGGTTCGGGTGAGAGAAGGGTGGAGGGGAGAGGGTGAAGGGTGGAGGGGAAAGTCCAAACTGAAAAGGGTCGAGCTGGACACTGACCAGATTTCCTGGCCTTGTACGCTCGCCTCGGGCTGAAAGCCGAGCCTGTTTTTCCTCCACCTTCTTCCCTCCACCCTTCACCCTTTTCCGAAGGAAAAACAGATGCGAGTGCGTTTTCATCAAAGCCTGGGCGACCTGAAGGAAAAAATCCTGGTCATGGCGGGCATGGCCGAGCAGTCGATCGAGCGCGCGCTTGAAGCCTATCGCACGCGCGACCTTAAACTGGCCGACATGGTCGAGCGCTCGGAAGCGGCCATCAACCGGTATGAGCGCGAGATCGACCAGATGGCGCTCGACCTGCTCGCGATGGAGCAGCCGATGGCCATCGACCTGCGCTTTATTCTCGCGGTGATCAAGATCAACGCGGATGTGGAGCGGGTCGGGGACTCAGCCGTGAACATCGTGGAGAGGGTGCGGGAGATGCAGGCACTCACCCCGGTGGATTTGCCGGTGGACATCCCGCGGATCGCCGCGCTGGCGATGGACATGGTTCGCCAAGCGCTGCAGTCGTTTGTGGAGGGGGACCCGGCAGCGGCGGAGAAGGTTTTGGTGCTCGACGACGCTGTGGACCGTTTGAATCGAAACGCGCACTTCGCGCTGCTGAACGTCATGCGCGAGCAGCCGGAGCTCACCCCTCAGGCCCTGAACGCCCTGGTGGTGGCGCGCGCACTCGAGCGGGTGGCCGACCACGCCACCAACATCGCGGAAGACGTGATTTTCTGGATTCGCGGCGCGGATGTGCGCCACTATGTGCCGCCGCCGCCGGTAGTGAACGGGGCGGCGGACTGACAAGTTCGCTCCGCATCCCGTTCGGCACTCCCCGAGGTTTGCGCGGCCTGGTATCCCTGAGATATGCGTCTCCGGTTGTTTCTCCTGTACGCTGCCGTCTGTCTGTCCCTTGCGATTCCTGCCACGGCAGCCGCGCATCCCG
Organism: uncultured Acidobacteriaceae bacterium; assembly: GCA_964246765.1. Classification (GTDB taxonomy): domain Bacteria; phylum Acidobacteriota; class Terriglobia; order Terriglobales; family Acidobacteriaceae; genus EB88. The sequence continues at coordinate 5,602 of CAXTRW010000113.1, forward strand.
ACTGGACCGCACCCGTTGCTCCGTTCCGGATCGCCGACAACCTGTACTACGTCGGCAGCCGCGATCTGGCCAGTTACTTGGTCACCACGCCTGCGGGCAACATCCTGATCAACGCCAACCTTGCCGGCTCGCCGCCGCTCATCCGCGCCAGCATTGAGCGGCTCGGCTTCCGCTACCCGGACACGCGCATCCTGCTGAACGGCCAGGCTCACTTCGACCATATGGCCGGCGCCGCCGAAATCCTGCGCGAAACCCACGCCCGCGACATGGTCATGGAGTACGACGCAGCGCTGGTTCGCGACGGCGGCGCTTCCGACTTCGCCCGTCGCTCGGACGACCTTCCCACCTACGCTCCCGCCCGGGTGGATCGCGTTCTCCACGACGGCGATACCGTCGCGCTCGGAGGGGTCACGCTCACCGCCCATCGCACCGCCGGCCATACCCGAGGCTGCACCACCTGGACGTTCCGGACACATGTTCCGGGCGAGCCTGCTTCACGTCTCCGCGACGTCGTCATCCTCGGCGGCTTCACGGCGTTGGGCGGCTACCGTCTCATCGACACGCCCGGCCGCCCCGCCTCCTACCCGGGCATCGCGCAGGACTTCGCCCGCACATTCGCCACCCTGCGAACGCTGCCTTGCGACATTTTTCTCGGCGCTCACGGCGTGTATTTCGATATGCTCGCGAAGCGCAGCCGCCTCGCCCAACAAGGCCCCGCCGTTTTCATCGATCCTGCGGGCTACCGCCGAACCGTCGATGAAGCCGATGCCGCCTTCGAGGCCAAACTGAAAGCGCAGCAAGCGGGGCGAGCTAACCCCAGCTGATCAGCTCCAGCAGTTCCGGGAAGTAGAGGCCGTAGCGGACGGGCTTGTCTCCCCGCGCTAGAACGCGGGCGTAGGCTTCGAGTTGGGGGCGGAACTGTTCGCGCAGCTTCTCGCGCCAGGTGTCGGGCTCGTCGCTCGCGTTTATGGGAACGCCCGTCTTGTAGTCGACGAGCCAGAGAAACCCTTCCCCCGGCGCGTGCGGGGTCGCCCCGGCCAGAAAAGTGCGGTCCACGCGCACAGTGCGGAGATTGCCGTCCGCGTCCCAGGTCTGCCAGGCGGCTTCCGACGACGCGCCTTGGTGCGGCGAAAGCAGCCAGCGGCCGACCGGGTCCGCGGCGACAGCCAGGGCTTGAGCGATGATCTCGGACGCGGTTTTGTGGATTGCTCCGGGCGGAAATGCGGCGCTGCGCAGGGTTCGCTCGGCGGTCCGTTGGAGAATGCCCCGCAGGCGCTCGGGGTTTGGATCGGCCGCCAAGCGCTCGGTGAGCAGTTGGAGCAGCGCGTGCATCGCGTTGCCGCGGGCGCGGGCCGCGAGCGAGCCTTCGGCGCGGGCGAACAGGGGACGCAACGGAACCGGCGTAGCGACCTCGATGTCCGGAGCGCCATCGGGGAGCGCCCAGTCCGCGGGCAGGCGTTCGATCGTCGGTACGGGAGCGGACGGCTCGGCGGACGCGGCCAGACTAAGGCCGGAAGCTGGGTGCTCCTGCTCCAGAAAACGCGCCCGGATTTCCGGCTCGAACCCCGGCCACGCAGCAGCGAGCAGGGAACTCTCGTGCGGGCGGCGGAGCTCCCCGCCTTTGGTCTCAATGGTCGCGAACAGGTGCAGACGGGCGCGGGCGCGGGTGCACGCGACATAGAACAGACGTTTGCGCTCGGCTGCTTCGCGCGCCCGGCGTTCCCCGGCGACCCAGGCGTAGGCGCGGTCGGCTTCGGTGTCCTCGCGGCTGCCCAGGGGCGCGATGAGTAACTCGTCCTCAAGGTCGCCGTCCTCAGAGGCGGCGCGCGCCCGCTCGAGCATCGCGACCAGCTCCGTGGATGCTCCGCGGGGACGACCTCAAAGCCGAGGCCCTTGGCCTTGTGAATGGTCATCAGCTGGATGCCGAACCGCTCGCTCACCTCGGTGTTGGGGGCGGCGCACAGCTTTTGTAGCCGAAGGGCAAACGCGCCGCCCAGGACCTCGGCCGCGCCGGGCTTCACCGTGTCGAGCAGGCGCAAAAAGGCTTCGGCGTTGGCGCGGGCGGTCGGGTCCAGGCAGTGGGGACCGCCGAGCGCCATCCAGGCGCGCTCAAACCAGGCGGCGAGCGAGAGATTGTTGTCCTCGACGTAGCGGGTGCGGACCGCGTCGCTCAAGACGCGGGCCACGCGGGCCACGCGCATCTGCCCGTCGGGGGAGAGCAGCTCGGCGCGCGCCTCGATCAGGGCGGGCACGCTTTCGCGCAGCAGGGCAGGGTCGTCCGCGCCGGCCAGGGTGTGCAGGTCCATGAGGCCGAGGCCGCACCAGGGCGCGCGCAGCACGGAAAGCCACGCAACGCGGTCGGCGGGGTGGAGCAGGGCGCGCAGCAGCATCTGAAGGTCGTGGACCTCCGGGCGGTCGGCCAGCGGCTCCAGGTCGACCGCGCGATACGGGATCGCCGCTTCGCGCAGGGCAGGGATGATGGCGGCCAGGTGCGAGCGCGAGCCGACCAGGACGGCAACGCGGTACTCCTTGTCACCGCGGGCACGGGCGGCTTCGATGCGGGGCAGCTCGGACAGGAGCACGCGGACCACCTCGGCGGCTTCCTCCCGCGCGGGATCGGCGTCTGCTTCGGGGTCGACGAACCGGGGGTGGAACTGCAGGCTCGGCTCGGGCTGCGGCCGGGGCCAGGCGTGCGCTGGGACGAAGGTATCCGCGGCGCTGCCCGTGAACACGGCTCCGAGCCGGTCGTTGAGAGCGTCGACCAGCTCACGATGGGAGCGGAAGTTGTGGGTGAGCTGGAGTGGCTCGCAGGGGTGGTGGCCGTCGCCGCAAGGGAGGCCGCGCTCGCGGGTCTGGTGGAACAGCGCCACCTCGGCCTCGCGAAAGCCGTAGATGGACTGGAGCGGGTCGCCGACGACGAAAGCGGTGCGGCCGTCGCCGGGGGCCCACTCGTGGAGCAGCTGGGCGAGGAGGCGGTACTGGCTGCGGGAGGTGTCCTGAAACTCATCGATGAGCAGGTGGCGCTTCTGCTCGCTTTCGAGCAGGCCGCGCATGGTGGTTTCGTCCGAGACGACGGACTGCGCGGCCGCGGCGATCTCGACGAAATCGAGTGAGTCGGCTTCGGCGAAGACCAGGCGCAGCTCGGCGGCGGCGCGGCGCAGAACGCGGAACACGGCGAGCAGGGTGTGCCACTGGTCTTCGGAGTAGCGCAAAGGGGGTAGGGCGCGGAGCCGGCACAGAAGCTGCTGAAGGGTGGGGTGCTGCTGCAGGTCGCCGCGGCACCGCTCCATCCGATCCTTGAAAACCTTGCGCTGGTCTTTGCCCGGTCCTGTGCCGGGCGGTGGAAAACCATGAGCGGCGGTCCAGGTTTTTCTCCAGCCGTTGTCCGCGGTGAGCAGCAGGTGGGCCAGCGCGTGCCACGGCTCGGCCTGCTCCAAAGGCAGTGCATGGCAGTCCCGCAGCAGGCGCAGATCGGGCCCGTTCCCGGCGGCTTCGTCGAGATTGGCGGCGGCATACCGGGCCAGCGCGAGCAGCTCCCGCGCAAGCTCCGGACGGGCATGGAGCGCCGAGTGCAGTTGGGTGAGCACGCGGCGGTTTTCGCGGGCGAACGGCTCTTCGAGCCGGGCCCCCACCGCCGCCCAGTCCACGTCCTCGGAAAAGCGCAGCGGCAGCACGGGAAGCCACGCGTCGCGGCGGGCGAGCATGGCCCCGAGCAGCCGTTCGAACTCGCCGAGGTCGTTGTCGCGCCGCAGCAGCAGGGTGCGCAGAGCGCCTTGCAACTGCGGGTCGCGCGCGTCGTCGAGCAGCGCCGTGGTGCGGCGGGCGGCCGCGGCGTACAGGGCTTCCGCGTCCTCCGTGGGCGCGAGCGCCCCGCCCAGGCGGGCAAGCAAAGGCTGGCCGTGGGCCAGGCGCAGGCACAGCGAGTCGATGGTTTGGACGTCCAGGCGATGGGGC
>CAXTRW010000114.1:0-9548 GCA_964246765.1 uncultured Acidobacteriaceae bacterium
TGCAGCCGTCCACGAGCCGATTGCAACGGGCAGGCTCGGGTCGAGCTTTTGGAAGACGTTGTGGATCGCCGCTGCGGTGGCCGCGTCACCCGCGCGCGAGCGCACCACGAAAATTGCTTGCGTGCTGGGGTCCTGCGCCGAAGGGAGAAACATCGCCGGGGTCGGGTCTTCGGTGACGGTGTTGTACTTGCCATCTTCCACAACGCCCACCACCTGCCTGCGTTGACCAGCCCCGTTGAAGTAGCGACCGACCGCGTCGGTAGGGAGAGATGCCGCGCCGAAGAACCTGCGCGCAAACCGCTGATTCACGATGGCAACCTTTGGCGATTTCGCGTCGTCGTGCCATGTGAAGTCGCGCCCGGCGAGAAGATGCGTTCCGGCCGCTGCCAGATAGCTCGGAGAAATGTCGTAGTAGTTCGCGTCGAGAACTGCGTTGGAACTACGGAAATCTGTCGTGCCATCGCGATACACCTCGCTATCCGAGCTGCTGAGGTGCAGCGGAATCTTGTTGACAAAACCGGCAGCGGTTACGCCCGGTAAGGCTGCGATTGCATCGAGCGCGCGATGCTCGAAAGGAACTGCTTGCTCCTCCTTGTGGCCGCTCATCTGCAGGTCCAGGCTCGCGAGCATCGCGCCCTTCGGTTCAAATCCGTAATGGGCGTGAAGGCTGCGCGCCATCCCTCGTACCGCCACCAGCGAGGAGGTGACGAGCACTGAGCAGAGGACGATTTGCAGCACAAGCAGCGCATCGCGCAGCGTCCACCGGCGTCCGCTCGCGCCCGCCTGCGGTCCGCTCTTGATGACCTGGTATGCGTTGGCCCGCCAGACTTGGCGAAGCGGCGCAAGGCCGAAGAAAACGCCGCTCGCGACTGCGAGCAAGAGCGCCAGCGCGGACACGCGAGCATCCGCGTTCACCTCGAAGTTGATGGGAAACTCCGGCGAAAGACGCCAGTGCGACAGCGCGCGAGTCGCAATCCCGGCCAGCGCCAACCCCATAGCGCCGCCGATCAGGGAGATAAACACTGCTTCGGTAAGCAGCTGGAGCGCGACCCGGCCCCGGCTGGCGCCCAGCGCCAAACGCACCGCAAGCTCCCGCGCGCGGTCCGCTGCTCGCGCTGAAAACAGGCTGCCGAGATTGGCGCATGCAGCCAGCAGCACCATCCCGGCCAGCGCCATGACGCCCCAGAGAAATGCTCGAACTGGGCCGCCCAGCATGTCGCCCAAAAGACCCGGACGCGACAGGCGGAAGCGTAGTTTGTCGTCTTCCAGCGGGTGCGCGGCGGCCATGTGGGCGGCCAGCGTATTTAGGTCGGCCTCGGCCTGCGCGAAAGCGATTCGCGGCTTCAGCCTGCCGACGATCCAGATATTGCGACTGCCGCGTGATTCGAGGTAGTTGTAACCCTCAATCTGCTGCTGATTCATCATCGGAATCCAGAAGTCGGGGGCGAAGAACAGCTCAGTGCCGCGAAACGTTTGGGCCGCGACACCCAGCACGGTGAACGGGTGTTTGTTGAGCTCGATCACCCGGCCTAGCACATGCGGGTCGCCGCCAAACTGCCGCTGCCAGTACGCGTAGGTCAGTACCACATACGGGCTCGAGTTAGGCCCATGCGCGTCCGACGGATGGAAGAACCGCCCCAGCGACGGCCGTGCCCCGAGAACGTCGAAGTAGTTCTCCGAAACCTCGTAAAGCCAGCTTTCCCGGACAGCGCCATTGGCCCGGACGCCCGCGCGCTCGATAGCGTAAGCAGCCATGCCGGAGAACGTCCGGTTCCCGTCGCGCAGATCGCGATAATCGAGGTAGGACTGCGAGGGCGTCGTCTGCCCGGGTGCCCCGAAAAAGCGATTGACCGAAACCAACTCCCGCGCCGCAGGCAGCGGCAGGGGCCGGAGCACCAGCGCGTTGAGCACGCTGAACACAATCGCATTGGCCCCCACGCCGAGCGCGAGCGTGAGCGCGACGGTAAGCGCGAAGCCGGGCGAGCGGCGCAGCTGGCGGAGGGCGTACTTGAGATCATTCCAAAGCATGAATTACTCCGTTCTGAGCGCTTCAATGGGTTCAATAGAAGCCGCGCGCCGGGCGGGGACCAGCGCCGCGACCAGGGCCGAAAGCAGCAGCAGCGAGGCCACCGCGGCGAGCACCAGCGGCTGGAACCCGCCGGTCTGGTACAAGCCGCTGCGCACCATGCGCGCGGCCCCGAAGCACAGCGGCAGCCCGATCGCGAGACCCAGCAGAGTCTGCCGAAGCGCCCCGCGCACCACCATCCGGAGCACCCCACCCCGGCTCGCCCCCAGCGCCATGCGGATCCCGATCTCGCTCGTGCGCCGCGCCACCGCGTACGCCGTCACCCCGTACAGCCCGATGGACGCGAGCACCAACGCCAGCAGGCCGAATAGCGTGGTGAGCCGTACGACGAGCTCCTGCTGCGTGAAGTTATCACTGAGTTCGTCCGTGTAAGAGCGCATGCGCAGAATCGGAATGTTCGGGTCGATTCCCTTAAGCGCCGCGCGAATCGATGCAGCGGCCGCAGTCTCGTCGCCGCGATAGTGAAATACAAGGTTGGTCGCGAAGTGTTTAAAGTTCTCAACTTCAATATCGCCCGTTTCCTTGTAAGTCGTGGCTTGCGCCATGGGCGTAAAGAACATCGGCCGCGTCGGCTCAGCGGGGTCGCCGTATATGGTGTCGTCCACCACGCCCACGATGGTGAATTCATCGGGAATGCGCGAATCGGGGCCGAAGTGCTCCCCGATGGGCGGCTTGCCTTTCAGGTACTTCTCGGCAAACGTGCGGTTCACCACGGCAACGTGGGCGCTGGTGGGCGTGTCCTGTTCGATAATCCCGCGGCCCAGCAGCAAACGGGTCCCCACGGTTTCAAAGTAGTGCGAGCTCACCGCTGTGTAGCTCGCGGTATGCCCGGTGTTCGGGTCGGCGCCGGGTATGGCGACGCCCGTCATCCAATTGTCGTAAGCCATGGGCGCGTAGGTGGCGTACGCGAAGCTCTCGATACCGGGCAGCCGCGTAAACGTATCGTCCATGCGACGGTACAAGCCGGCTAGCTGCGGATACGCAATGCCCGAGCCCTGCAGATCGAGAAACAGCAGCAGCCTGCCCTCGGGCTCGAAGTGGAAGTTCTGCTGCTCCAGGTGCCGCAGGCTGGTGATGAGCAGCCCGGCGGTGGACAGCAGTGTGAGCGAGAGCGCCGCCTGCAGCACGACCAGCAGCTTCTGCGGCAGCGCGCTTGCATCGCGGGTGCTTCGGTTCGCCCCCCGCAGAACTTCGGCGGGATTGGCCCGCGAAGTGATCCACGCCGGCGCGAAACCGAACAGGACCCCGGTGACGAGCGAGGCCGCAAACGCAAACCCCAGCACGGGCAGAGAAGGCGCGGCAGCGAGCGGACTTACATCCACGCCCTTCATCGCAAGAGCGAGGATAGCGCGAGCGCCTCCATAGGCAACCGCGAGCGCCGCCGCGCCGCCTCCAAGCGCGAGCAGCAGCGCTTCAGTCAGCGTTTGCCGGACCAATCGCGAGCGGGGAGCACCCAGTGCCGAGCGCACAACGAGCTCCTGTTTGCGGCCCATGCCGCGCACCAAAAGAAGGTTGGCAAGATTCGCGCAGGCAATCAGAAGCACAAACCCGGCGACCCACTGCAGCAGCTTTAAGCTGCTTCCATAGTCAGCGCTCAGAACGTTGATTCCGCCGCTGGCCGGAACAATCTCCGTGGTCTGGCGAGGAATGTCCTTCGTTTCCATCGAGCGCGAAAGCGCGTTCGGGTGCGCCCCGATCCACTGGCGTAGTTCGCCTTGCATGACTTGCCCGATCGCGGGGGCCTGCTTCGAGTTGGGTACGCGCACCATCAGGTCGAGCCAGAGCGCGCCCGGCGAGCGCATCAGTTTGCGCTCTGAGTTAAGAATGGGCTCCTGCCACAAAGGAACCCAAAGGCCCGGCGGCCCCGGCTCGATACGCTCCCCCAGAAAGTCAGGAGCAGCGATGCCGACGACCGTGTACGGGTGCCCCGTGAGCAGCAGGGTCCCGCCGACCAGGTGCGGGTCGCCCGCGAGCTTTGTGCGCCAATACGTGTAGCTCACGACCGCAACCGGCGCCGCGCCTTCGCGGTCGTCCTCCGGACGCAGCAGCCGACCCGCGTAGGGCTTGACCCCGAGCACAGGAAAATAGTTGCCGGAAACGAACCGAAGATCCCACGGCTGCACTGCACCCGTATTTCCAGGTCGGCGCACACTTACCGTGTTTGTTCCAGCCTGCACCGCGATGACGCCCGCTGTACCCGGCGTCTGGTCGCGCAAGTAGCGGTACAGGTCGTAGGAAAAAATCCCCCAGTCGCCCTGCAGGCCGCCATCGACGCAGCATTGCAGCTCCTTGCCCACTTTGTACAGCTGCTCCGGGTGCGCGACAGGAAGGGGCCGCAGCATGACCTGGTACACCAGCGTAAAGATCGCGGTCGTCGCCCCCAGGCCCAGCGCCAGGGTAAGCACAGCGGTCGCTGCAAACCCCGGCGAGCGGCGCAGCTGGCGCAGGGCGTAGCGGATGTCTCGCAAAGGATTCAGCATGGGGTTACTCCGTTCTGAGTGCTTGCATGGGGTCGATCCGGGACGCGCGGCGCGCGGGCACCAGGCTCGCAACCAGAGCCACTGCGACCAGCACCAGAGCAGCGGCCAAAATAATGAGCGGGTTTTGCGAGCTGCCTTCAACCCATCGGGCAAAGCCCAACCGCAAACCGAAAGCGGCCAGCAGTCCGGCGCCGATGCCGCCTAAAACCGTCGCGAGCGTGGAGCGGAACACCAGCGCGAGAATGCTGGAGCGCGGCGCTCCAAGGGCCATGCGCACGCCGAACTCGCCCGTGCGCTGCGCGACCGAGTAAGCGACTACGCTGTACAGCCCCACCGCGGCCAGCGCCAGCGCGACCGCGGCGAAGATGCCGAACAGGATCGCGACCAGCCGCTGCATGCCCCACTCGGGCTGCTCTTCAATGAAGCGCTGAAGCGTGTAGGTGTCATACCCGAGCTTCTGGTTTGGATTAAAAGCGTGGACGGATTTCTCGATGGCGCGCATATACGTAAGCGGGTCGCCCTTGGTATGTACGAGGAAACCCAGGCCGTTAAACAGGACAGTGTTGGATGGAACGTAGACGGCCGGCGCAACCGGCTTTTCGAGTCCGTCGTTTTTTGAATCGGCAACAATCCCGACGATCTGCACGGTTCCTTGTTGCGCCGGCGAGACCACCGGGGGAGCGAAGCCGGGCGCCGTTGGATTTTCGTGCTTTGCGAGCGACCGCAGCATGGCGAGCTCCGCCTGGCGACCCACAGGATCGGCGCCCGGGAGATAGCGCCGCGCGAATGTCTGGTTGACTACCGCCACGGGCAGCCCTTGCCCGTTCTCGGCTTCGGTCCAAACCCGCCCGCGCAACAACGGGATGCGGAGCAGCGGGAAAAAGCTCGGGCTGACAAAGTATGTGTTGGTTTTCTGCTCCCGCGCGCTGGACTGGCCGACGATGTGCACGTCCGTGTTGAAGCTCCCATATGGAGGCGCTTCATTGGAGGCAGCCACGGAAAGCACACCGGGGATGGCGGCAATGCGCGCCAGTAGCTGATCGCGGTAGACGGAGCGCTCCTGCCACGTCGACAGAGTATTTCTAGTTACCGGCCCGCCGGTCAGGATCGTGTTGGACGGGTCGTAGCCGAGCGGGACGTGCAAGAGAGTGACAAAGCCGGTGATCGCGGCTCCAGCGACGGCGAGCAGCACCAGCGTCAGCGCGATCTGGCCGCCGATAAGCGTGTTCAGCGTCGCGCGCCCGCCTTTGCTTCCGATGTTTCGGCACGCGCTCGACTGCATCGTCTGGGCGATATTCGGCCGCGAAAAACGCATCGCCGGAACCAGCCCGAACAGAACGCCCGTAAGCACCGCGACGGCGGTCGAGAATGCCAAAATCGGCAGATTGACCCGGATAAGCGCTTCGGTCGGAAACGCCCTCGGCAGCAGCTGCAGCGGCAGTTTGGCGAGGAAGTACGACAACCCCACTCCGATCCCGGCGCCCGCGAACGAGATGACCAGGCACTCGACCAGCAGCTGGCGCACGATGCGGAAGCGCGACGCTCCGACCGCCGAGCGCACCGCGAACTCGTGCGTACGAGCTGTTCCGCGCGCGAGCAGCAGGATAGAGCAGTTGGCGCAGCCGATGAGCAGCAGCATTGTGACTGCAAGAAAAATCAGCGGAAACGTATGCGCAAGGCCAGGGCTTTGGCCTGTGCCTTTGGTGACCGGGTCGATCAGGTATTGCAGGTGTACGTGGAAGTTCTTCGGGTAAAACATCGGTCGCTCTTTCGCGAACTGGTGAATCAGCGGGTCAAGCTGCGCGCTGGCCTGCTCAGCCGTGACGCCCGGCTTGAGCTTCGCGAAATAGATCATGATTGCGCCGGGGGTGGGATTCAGCGCCGAAGGAAGATACATATCGCACGCGCCGAGCGTGTAGCGCTCAGGCATAACGCCGACAACCGTGTATGCGCGGTCGTTGAGCTGGAGGGTGCGGCCAAGCACAGTGCGATCACCCTGAAACCGGCTGAGCCAATACTTGTAGCTGAGCACGACAATCGATTGATGGCCGTCGTCGGAGGGCTGGATGCCGCGCCCAATCAGGGCGCGCACACGATTGAATGTCGCATCGTTTGAAGTAAGGTAGCCCGCGTGGACGTCTTCGGGGGGCAGGCCTTGGCCTCGCAGTTCCAGCGGACCCGGCATGAAGCCCAGAATGTCCTCAAATGCTGGGCTCTGTTTGTAAAGCGCAGCTTGGGCGGGAGTTAAAACAAACCAATTCCAATCTTTGGGCCGCTCAACGTCGCGGGCAATTGGGTTTACTGTGCGCTCGTGGTCGGCATAGGGGTAGGCGTCCAGCACCACCGCGTAAATGAGCGAAAACATCGCGGTCGTGGCGCCGATGCCGAGGGCGAGCGAAAGAATCGCGACCGCGGCGAACAGGGGATTCTTGCGCAGCGAACGAACCCCGAAGCGAAGGTCCTTCCATAGAGCCATCATTCCCGGCCTCCCCGCGTCACCGTGCTGGGGTTTAACTCCGGCTCCGCGAGCTTGCGCTTCAGCTCGTCCTCGCTCACCACTTTGCCGTCGAACAGGTTCACCTGCCGCTCTGCGTGCGCGGCGAAGCGGGGATCGTGGGTCACCATGCAGATCGTCGAGCCCTCGCCGTGCAGCTCGCGGAGCAGGTCCATCACCGCTTCGCCATTTTTGGAGTCGAGGTTGCCCGTGGGCTCGTCGGCGAGCAGGATCGACGGCGCGCCCGCGAGCGCCCGCGCCACGGCCACCCTCTGCTGCTGGCCGCCCGAGAGCTGCGCGGGGTAGTGGCGCATCCGGTGGGCCATCGCCACCCGCTCGAGCGCGCGCTGGACCCTATCCTTCCGCTCCGAAGCGGCCATGCCGGCGCGGTAGGTCAGGGGCAGCTCGACATTCTCAAAAACGGTGAGGTCGCCGATCAGGTTGAAGCTTTGGAAGATAAACCCGATCTCCTGGTTGCGGATCCGCGAGCGCTCGGCGAACGACAGGTTTTCAACCGGCTTGCCGTTCAGCTGGTACACCCCGTCGGTCGGCGTGTCGAGCAGCCCGATGATCGACAGGAGCGTCGATTTGCCGCACCCCGAGGGCCCGCTCATCGCGATGTAGTCCCCGCGATCGATCTGCAAATGCACCCCTGAGAGCGCGTGCGTTTCGATCTCGTCCGTGTAGAAAACTTTCTGCAATGCCTCGATCCGTATCAGCGTCTCGCCCATGAAACCCCCTTTAATTGAGTCGAACCCGGTCCACGTTATCCCACCGCGACATGTCGGACAGGATCACCGTGTCGCCCTCTTTTAGTCCGCCAAGAATCTGAATCGCGTTCACCGATGCGCGCCCCACCTTCACCTGCACGCGCTCAGCCTCCTTGCCATCCGCGGTCAGGCGGAACAGGCTGATGGTCGAGTTCTCGTTTCCAAACGCCGGCCGCCCCACGTACAGCACGTCCGCCAGCCGGTCCAGGTCGATGGTGCCGTCCACGCTCAGGTCCGGCCGCGCCCCCTGCGGCAGCGCTCCACTGAGCTGTACGTCCACCGTGACGGTTCCGTTCAACACCGCCGGGTCGATCCGCGAAACCGTCCCCGCGATCACCCCGTTGTGCGTGTCGATCTCCGCCGGCTGGCCCAGCTGAATATCCCGCGCCTGCGTTTCCGCGATTTTGAGCGAGGCCTTCAGCTGGTCGGGCTGAACGACCTTCGCGAGCGTGGTCCCAGGGGTCACGTGCTCGCCTACCTGGTGCGGCAGTTCCACCAGCACGCCGTCGATCCCCGCGCGCACCTCCAGCGCCGCCTGCTGCCGCTCTTTCAGGGCCAGCAGCGCCCGCGCCTCGTCCACCTTGGTCTGCTGCACTTCAAGCTGCGTCGCGATCGCCTGCTGGTTCACCCCGATCCGCTCGGCCTCGATCCCGTCGCGCGTCTTCAGCTCGTCGGACTTGCCCTGCGATGCCGAGTACGTGAGCCCCGAGATCACCCCCAGGTCATACAGAGCCTTGTCGGTCTGGGCCTGCTTCTGCGCCTGGGTGTGGTCGGCGGTTACCGTCGCGGCGCCCGCGCGCTCGGTCATCATGTCGCTGCGCAGCTTGGCCTGCAGATTGGTGTAGTCCACCTGCGCGGCTTTCACGCCCAGCTGCGCGGTCAAGAGCTCCTGCTCAAGCTGCGGATCGGTGAGATCCATGATGACCGTATCGGGCGAAACCTTCGCGCCCGGCAGCACCCGCAGGCGCACCACGGTGGCCTCGGTCTCAGCGGGAATCAGCCGGATGCGATCCTCGCGCGGGACGAGCGTACCGATGCCGCGCACCTGCCGCACCATGGGCCCGCGCTTCACCACGTCGGTCCACACCGTCGAGCGATCCACGGTAGGCGCCGCGGGCTTGAGCCGCGCCACAGCAAAGCCCGCGCCGGCAAGCAGCAGCAGAGCAAGGAGGGCCAGCAGCGAGCGCTGGCGCGTTTTCTTCCGTTTCAGGTCAGGCCGTGCGATGTCCATGCAGGGAAACGTAGTCGCAACCCAGGGGCCAAAACCAGCGGGATCGTAAGTTGTTAATTTTGCTAAGAATGAGCAAAGACCCAAAGCGCCCGCAGTGTTCACTTCCGGACAAAGGCGTCCATTTCCGGACAGTCGGGACAGAAAAGGGAGTCCGAATCGGGCTCCCTGACGCTTACAGACTGGCTACCGTGTGCAGGGGGCGCTCTATCGCCCCAATCCTTCATACAACGGAAACCCCACACACAGCTCCCTCACGCCACCCCGCACCCGCTCCACCACCGCCGCGTCTCCCCGCGACTCCACCACATCCGCTATCCACGCGGCAATCGTCCGCATCTCCGCCTCGCCCATCCCGCGCGTGGTCAGGGCAGGGGTTCCCAGACGCACCCCCGAGGGACGCATCGGCGGCTGCGTATCCCACGGAATCGCGTTTTTGTTCACCGTGATCCCGGCCGCTCCCAGCGCCGCCTCGGCCTCCGCGCCGCCC
>CAXTRW010000115.1:0-9469 GCA_964246765.1 uncultured Acidobacteriaceae bacterium
GGCGACAATCAGGCGATCAGCGTTGCGGGCCTGCTTCAGTTTCGCCACCGCCGCCGAGGTTCCAGGACGCGGAAAACAGCCCTGCGCCGGCCTCGGGAGAGGCAGTGAGCAGGGGCTCAACACCCGCGATCACAGTGATCGCGGTGGGCTGCGCGGCGCCGGGGCCGCTGGCGACGCTCATGACGGCATCGCCCGTTTTGAGGTCAGCGAGATGGAGGGTGCGCTTTGGAGCAGTTCCGCTTCCCTGCTCCGCGGGGGTTCCGCTCCGGTGTCGGGGTGTGCCTCGCCGGTGGGTTTGCGGGCCAGGCGGGCGGCCAGATCGGGCGGCAGTTTGCGCATTTGCGTGTTGGGGTCCAGGTGCAGGGTTTCCGGCTTTTTGGTGACGAGATTGGTGAGAGTGAGGGCGCCGGCAGACGGGTCGGCGCTCAGCACCGTTCCGGCGATGTCGCGGAACGAGCCTGCGACCACCTCGTCGGCCTCGATCCCCGCTTCCCCGCGCGTGCCGCGCGCGCGCACCTGGTCGCCGGGGTGGATCGCGGCCGGCGTGCTTTTGCGGGTGTCGGCGAAGGAGGTGGAATCGGGGGCGTAGCGGCGGACCGCAGTGGCGGGGGTCAGGTGGATCACCACTGGCGGCGCGTTGCCCTGGGCTTTGAGGGTGATCGCGCCTGCCTCCGCCGTTTGCACGATGCCGAAGACGCCATGCTGCCAGGCGGCGCTTTCCTGCTGGTGATGTTGGGCGATGTCGCCCTGTTTCATCGCGATCAGCAGGGCTGCCGCGCCGTCCGGGGTGGGGCGGACCAGGACGCGGTCGCCGACGGCCAGGTCGGCGGGCTGCATGGGTGTGGCGTTTTTCAGGGTGGTTTCGCCGGGCGCGGTCCGCAGCAGGCGGGTTTGGGGGGTGAGCTGGACGGTAACCGCGGACGCGCCTTCCGGCTGCACAGTGACCGCGTTGCCCTGGATGGCGGTAACGGCGCCGAGAATGCGCTGGGGCGCCGGGGCGGCCGCTTGCGCGAGCAGCGGCGCGGAGGGCGCGGCAAGCATGGCGGACAGCAGAGCGAAGGAAAGGGCGGCTCGCGGGGGCATGGTCGTACGCTCCTTGGTCTCTACCAGCTTGCCACACCTGGCATCGTTTCCATGCTCTACGGACGGCGCGGGAATGGAAAAGTTTCAGCCCATTTCGGGAATGGCGGAACAAAGCGGCGCAAACGGGGGAGCGGAAGCGATGGGAAATCATGTAGCATCAGGAGCGATTTAGCTCCTCCGCTCTCCCGTCAGGGAGCGCGAGCGGGCGGAAAGCGGCGCGTTCCTTACACGATGGCGATCACAAGCGTAGGCAATACCCGGTCCCTGAGCAGCCAAGCCCCCGGCACGACGAATTACAGCGCCATGGCGATGGTGACGACCCTGTTTTTCATTTGGGGGTTTTGCACCGTTCTGAACGACGCGCTGAGTCCGCACCTTCAGTCCATTTTCTCGCTTTCCTACTTTCAAACCGCGTTCATCCAGGTCGCGTTTTTCGGCTCCTACTTTGTATTTGCGTTCCCCGCCGCCAAGGTGATCGAGTGGATCGGGTATCAGCGCACCATGGTTCTGGGGCTGATCACCATGGGGGTCGGCGCGCTTCTGTTCGTGCCCGCGGCCTCGGCGGCTTCGTACAACATTTTTCTGGTCGCGCTGGTGGTTCTGGCCGCCGGCGTCACCGTCCTGCAGGTAGCCGCCAACCCGTATGTCGCGATTCTGGGGCCGCCTGAGACCGCACCCAGCCGACTCAATTTGACGCAGGCTTTCAACACGCTGGGCGACTTTGTAGCACCCTACATCGGCAGCATTTTTATTCTTGGGGGCGTCGCCTCGGCCGGAGCTGAATCCGACCCGTCGACGCTGACCGGTCCCGCGCTCACCGCATACCGCATCCACCAGGCCGCCAGCGTAAAAACGCCTTACATTGTGATTGCTGCGATCCTGCTGATCCTTGCGCTCGCGATTGCGCTGTATCGCTTCCCGCGGCTCGAGGTCACGCGCGATTTCCGCCCGGCAAGCCTCAATGTCAAGCAGGACAGCCTGTGGCACCATCCGCACCTGTATCTCGGCGCGATCGCGATCTTCGTCTATGTGGGCGCGGAGGTGAGCGTGGGCAACTTCCTGGCGAAATACATCGCACAGCCTGACATCGGGCACATGCCGCTTACCGAGGCCGTGAAGCTGGTGAGCATTTTCTGGGGACTGATGATGGTCGGCCGATTTATCGGCTCGGCGATTCTGCAACGCTTCTCCGCCGGGAATCTGCTGATGCTGGTCGGCGTCGGCGCTACCCTCTGCATCGGTTGCTCGATTCTGGGCACGGGGACGTTTGCCGTGGTGACGATTCTGGCGGTCGGCCTGTTCAACTCCATTATGTTCCCGACTATTTTCACGCTCGCGGTCGCGGAACTGGGACCGCTGACGGGGCGCGGGTCAGGCTTGCTGATTCAGGCCATCGTGGGCGGCGCGATTATCCCGCCGGCGATGGGAAAGCTGGCCGATCACATCGGGATCCACCACTCGCTATTCCTGCCGCTGCTGTGCTATCTGTTCATCATCTACTATGGCTGGCGAGGTTACCGCATCGCCCCCGCTGAGGCGCACGCAACCGTTCAGGCTGTCTGAGGACCAGCGAAAACAGCTCTGCCGCAGGGCGGCAGCTGGGGAGAGACTCACCGTATGCTCCAAGCCGCCCTCGCTGTCACGCTGGCCGACATCCAGGCGGCGCAGCGGCGCATTCGCGCCAGCATCTATCGCAGCCCCGCGCCCCATTCGGCAGCCCTGTCCGCGATGACCGGGCAGACCGTTTTCGTGAAGCTCGACAATCTCCAGCGCACCGGGGCCTTCAAGGAGCGGGGCGCGCTGAACCGCATTCTTACGCTGAGCTCGGCGGAAAAGAGGCGGGGCGTGATCGCGGCCAGCGCGGGCAATCACGCGCAGGCGGTGGCGTATCACGCGGCAGCCCACGGGATCGAGGCGCGCATCGTGATGCCGGAGATGACGCCGCTTGTGAAGGTTTCGGCCACCGCCGGGTTCGGCGCCGACGTAGTGCTGCACGGCGCGAACTACGACGAGGCCTACGCGGAAGCGCTGCGTTTGAGCCGGGAATCCAAGCTGACGTTTTTGCACCCGTTCGACGATCCGGCGGTGATCGCCGGGCAGGGCTCGATCGGGCTCGAGTTGCTGGAGCAGATTCCCGAGCTGGACGCGGTGATCGTCCCGATCGGGGGCGGCGGGCTGATCAGCGGAGTGGGTTGCGCGGTGAAGCATCTGCGGCCGCAGACCCGGGTGATCGGTGTGCAGACGGAGCGGCTGCCTTCCATGCTGCGCGCCCGCGAGCTGGGCGGCCCGGTTACGCTGGAGCCCCAGGCCACCATTGCCGACGGAATCGCCGTGCGCCGCGCCGGGACGCTTACCTTTCCTCTGGTGGAGCAATATGTCGACGAGATTGTGACCGTGGATGAGGAGGAGATCGCGCAGGCCATTTTGGTCCTGCTGGAAAGCGAGAAAACCCTGGCGGAAGGCGCGGGCGCGGTGGCCCTGGCCGCTCTGCTGCAGCGCAAAACCAGCCTGAGCGCGGCGGAGGGGGAACCCCAGCGAACGGCGGTGCTGGTGTGCGGCGGCAACATCGACGTGAGTCTGCTGGCAATGATGATCGAACGCGGGCTGGTCAAGGACGGACGGCGCACGCGTCTGCGCATCCACCTCACGGACCGCCCGGGCGCGCTGCACGGCATGACGCGGATCCTGGCCGATGCCCGCGCGAATATCGTGGAAACTTCTTACGACCGGGCCTACTACGGCGTGAACCTGGGAAATACGGTGATCGATGTAACGCTAGAAACCCGCGGCCCGGCGCACATAGCCGAGCTCAGCGCCGCGCTTGCCACGGCCGGCTACCGGCACGAGCGAATCAGCTGAGGTGTGTCGTTTGACCCTGCCCGGACTGATTGCTATTATCAAAGAGCGGGGTGGAGCAGTCCGGTAGCTCGTTGGGCTCATAACCCAAAGGTCGCTGGTTCAAATCCAGCCCCCGCAACCAATTGCAATACCTGGACCCTCGCCGGGTGTCTTTCCTCCCCTTCAAAGTTTGGCCCCCTCTCAATTTAGTGGAAGTCGTGCGAGGGGATCGGGACCTTGATCACGTCGAGAGCTTCGATGTGTCTGGCGCGAAGGTGGATGACCTTGTCGACGTTCTGGAGCGTGCCGCCGATCAGCACTGAGGGCGCGTAGGTGACCAGGGCGCGATGCCGCTCGTACAGGTCGGGTTCGATGATGGCGTTGGCGATGCCGGTCTCATCCTCAATGGAAAGAAAAATAAACCCATGCGCGGTGCCGGGGCGCTGTCGAGCGATGACGGCGCCGGCGATGCGCGCGGGAGCGCCATGGCGCAGGCCGGTGAGCTCGCGGGCGCTGGAAACGCCGAGGCCGCGCAGCCTGTCCCGGTAGAGGGCCATGGGATGGCGGCCCACGGTGACGCCGGTGCCGGTGTAGTCGGCGGCGAGGCGTTCTTGCGGGTTCATGGGTTGGAGGGGCGAGCCGGATTCCCCGTCGAGCGCGTCCAGAAGCGGCCCGGATGGGCGCGTGGCCCACTCGACCTGCCAGAGCGCGTCACGTCTATGAACGTCGATGGGAAAGTCGCGGGGAACGTCGAGGGCGCCGCCTAGCGGATTCAGCGCGCCGATCTCGGCCAAGGTGGTTAGGTGGGCGCGGGAAAGCGTCGGGACGCGGCGGGCCAGCTCGTCGACTGTGGCAAAAGCGCGCACGGCGCGAGCGGCCTCCAGCTCTCGGGCAACGGATTGCCCGAGCCCGCGCACGTAGCACAAGCCCAGACGGAGCGTGTTCTCAGGCTCGAGCGTGCAGGCCCACGACGAGCGGAGCACATCGACCGGCTTGACCCGCAGGCCGTGGCGCTGGGCGTCCTTGAGCACCACGGCCGGGGAGTAAAAGCCCATGGGCTGGTTGTTGAGCAGGGCCGCGGTGAACGCGCCGAGGTAGTGGTGCTTGAGCCAGGCGCTGGCGTAGGCGATCAGGGCGAAGCTGGCGGCATGGCTTTCAGGAAAGCCGTACAGCGCAAAGGAGCTGATGGACTGGACGATCTCAGCCTGCGCTGCCGGGCTGACCCCGTTCGCGTCCATGCCGGCGCGGAGCTTGGCTTCGAGCACGCGCATTTTGTCGACCGAGCGGCGGCTGCCGAGCGCCCGGCGCAGTTCTTCGGCCTCCCCGCCGGTGAAGTTGGCGATCGCCATGGCGATGCGCAGGAGCTGCTCCTGAAAGAGCGGAACGCCGAGAGTGCGTCGCAGCACCGGCTCCAAAAGCGGGTGCGGGTAGGTGACAGGCTGCCGCTTTTGCCGCCGCTCCATGTAGGGGTGCATCATTTTGCCGACGATCGGCCCGGGGCGGATGATGGCGACCTGCACGACCAGGTCGTAAAAGCGGTCCGGATTGTTGCGCGGCAGGCTGGCCATCTGCGCACGGCTCTCGACCTGGAATAACCCGACGGTATCCGCCCGCTGGAGCATCCGGTACACATCCGGGTCGTCCGGCGGAAGCTGCGCGAGGTCGACCGCAACGCCGTAATGCCTGGGGATCAGCTCGACGCAGTCCTTGAGCACGGCCATCATGCCCAGGCCGAGGAGGTCGACCTTGATCAGGCCCATGTCGGCGCAATCGTCCTTGTCCCACTGGATGACGGTGCGGCCCGGCATGCTCGCGGGCTCAATCGGCACGACCGAGGCGAGCCGGCCTTGCGCGATGATCATGCCGCCCGAGTGCTGGCCGAGGTGGCGCGGCAGGTCGAGCATCCGGATCGTCAGCTCCAGGTATTTGCGAATGCGCGGGTGCGCGAGATCGAAGCCTGCGGCACGGAACCCCTCCTCCAGGGTGTCCGACGGGCCTTTCCACTCCCAGGACCCGACCAGGCGGGTAAGGCGGGTTTGGGTTTCCGCGTCGAAGCCGAGCGCCTTGCCGACTTCGCGCGCGGCGGATCGGCCCCGGTAGGTGATCACGTTAGCGCACATGGCCGCGCCGAGCTTGCCGTAGCGCTCGTACACATACTGGATGGCGCGTTCGCGGTCGTCGCCGGAAGGCAGATCAAGATCGATGTCGGGCCACTCGCCCCGGACCTCCGACAGGAAGCGCTCAAAAAGCAGCTCCATCCCAACCGGGTCGACCGCCGTGATGCCGAGCGCGTAACACACGGCGGAGTTGGCGGCGGAACCCCGGCCCTGGACGAGGATGCCGTTTTTCCGGCAGAACTCGACAATATCCCAAACGATGAGGAAGTAGCCCGCGAGGCCGAGCTTGGCGATCAGGGCCAGCTCTTTTTCGACCTGGAGGTCGGCTTTTCGGCGGAGGAGCGCGCTTTGTTTGCAGCCGTATCGGCGCGCGACGCCTTCCAGGGTGCGTTTGCGCAGGAAGCTGTCCATGGTGTCGGCCTCGTCGAGCGGGTAGCGGGGAAATTCGTAGCCGAGGTCGTTCATTTCAAACTGCAAACGGGCAGAAAGCTCAACCGTAGCGGTGATCGCTTGGGGCAGATCGCGAAACAGTGCGGCCATGGCGCGCGCCGGGCGCAAGTAGCGATTGCCGTTCGGCTGGAGCAGCAACCCGGCTTCGTCGAGCGACGCGCCGTGACGGATGGCGGTGAGGACGTCGAGCACTTCGCGCTCTTGGGGCGTGGCCATGGCTGCGCCGTTGGTGGCGAGCACGGGCAACTGAAATTCACGCGCGAGCGCCACGGCGGCTTGATTGCGGGCTTCCTGCGCGCGCAGGCGATGCCGTTGCAGTTCGACATACACGTTGCCGGGGCCGAAAACATCGAGCAGGCAGGCGAGCACGCGCCGAGCCGCATCGCATCCTTGACGGCCGCCGCGAGCGAGCGCCGCCGCGAGCGGGCCTTCGTCGCCGCCGGTCAGGCAAACCAGGCCCTCGGCGTGCTCGCGGACGGCGCGCAGGGTCGCGACGCCGTCGCCTTTGGTCTTCTGCTTGAGTTTGGACCCGGTGATGAGCCGGGAAAGGTTGCCGTAGCCTACCTGCGATTCGCACAGAAGCGCAAGCCGTACGGGCCGCTCGGGGATGGCGTGGGGCCGCCACTGGGGCGGCAGCGGCTGCACGCCGAAGTCTCCGACTGAAACCTCAGCGCCGATGTGCGCGCGCAGGCCCAATTTTTCGGCGGCGGTGTTCAAACGGGGCGCGCCGTACAGGCCGTCGCGATCCAGGATGCCGAGGGCGGGCATTTCGAGGTTGGCCGCTTGCTGCGCGAGGGCTTCGGGGAGGGACGCGCCCTCGAGGAAAGAGAAGGCGGACCGGGCGTGGAGCTCGACGTACCCGTCAGTCATAGATGCCCGCCACGTACCAGGCCTTTTGCGCCCGCTGGTAGAGCAGTCGCAGCGCCTGCAACGGTTCGCGCACGACCGCGTCCCACTCCTCGGCCTGCCAGCTGTGTTCGTCCCACCAGGAGCCGCTGGTTTGCCAGGGACCGGCAGCCGCCGCGATCTGGAATTGGACGCCCCCGTAAAACAAGGAGCGCGGCGCTCCGCCATGCACCTGCACCAGCACGGGCTCCGGAGGCCTGGACCGGCGCAGGGCCGCGGGCGGTGGATGGGTGGGCGGTTTGCGGAAAGCGGTGCTCGGCGCGAACGGCGCCAGCCGGAACAGGTCTTCGCGATGGCTGTTTACGAGCTGCGGCGAGCCGACCCGGTCTTCTCCGGCGATGGACTTGAGCCGTGCGACGAGCAGGTCGAGCTTGTCGGCCTCAGGAAATTGGGCCTGAAACAGCCCGCGCTGCGCCACTTGCGGCAGCGCGGGCTCCGCCGTAAGGGTTACGGCAAGGATCGGGGCCCGGGGTGGATGGGCTTGCAGCTGGAGGTGGAGCAGCTTGAGCAATCCGTCGCGGTTTTGGCTGGGCGTGGCGGGGCGAACCTCGATTTTGCATACGCCTTTGGTCAGATCGAGCGTCAATGTGACGCTGCGCAGCGCGCAGGCGCGCTCCATGGCTTGGCGCAGGATACGGTCAAGCATAGGGGAAACCACGAAAAGCAGCGAGTGGAGCAGGGTCACGGGCGTGTCCAACTCAATCTGCTCCTGAAGCGTGAACGCTTCCTCTTGCGGCGCCAGGAAGGAGTCTTCCACGCCGAGCGCGAGCCGCTGGAGCCTGCGCGCAGGCTGGCCGAGGCGGCTGACCAGCGCGGCCTCCGGCAGACGGGCCAGCTCACCCAAGGTCCGAATGCCCCAGCGCGCCAGAATCGCGAACGTTGGCTCACTGCACGGAAGCGCCGTGACCGGCAGCGCGGCGAGCCGACGCGCGAGTTGCGGGCCCTCGACGCAGGTCGGCCCCGGGCAGCTTCGGGCCAGCATCAGGCTTGCCTCGGCATTGGGCGCGGCGGCAACCTGCGCCTGAAAGCCCAGAGCCGACAGCGCCGCCGCGAGCTTTTGTGTGTAGTCGCGCACCGGACCCAGCAGAGTTTCGGTCCCGCTCCGATCCAGCAGGAGCGACGCGGCAAGCTCCCGGCTGCCTCCGTAGGCATTTGCGGGGCCGGCAACTGCCTGCACACGCGGGGAAAATCGCTCGGTTACCGCCGACAACACGGCTAAAGCGGCTTGCTCCTCAGCGAGGGAGCGCCTGCGGAAGCGCACCGGGCCGAGAATTTGCGCCTGGGCTCGGCTCATGCCGCGCTCCAGTCCCAGCGCTTGCGCAACCCGGTTAAAAGCGACGACATGTTCCGTCGGCGATTCGCCTCCGAGGACGGCGAGCGCCTCGCCGCGGGCTTGGGGCTCGGCGCGCAGCCAGGCGGCGACGGGAAACTGCGGGATGTAGACGGCGGCAAACACTCGCTCAGCTCCCGGTCTCGCGCATCCACTCGGAAGCGGCTTGCCATGCGACGGCGCGGCCCGGAGCTTTTCTGGTCTCAGGCCCGATGCGCTGCCTGGCTATGGCGACGGTCGGCGCGACCCCGCGCAGCAGGCCGTTCTCCAGAGACACGGCGCCCGGCGAGCAGTGGAGCACACAGGCGGCGCTCGATCCGGCGCACGGCTGCTCGGTCACGAGCAGCAGCAGGGCGTCCGAGTCTTGCGCGGCGCGGCGAAAGCGAAACCATGTGGCCGCCGGGATACGCCGCGCCTGCTCCGGAAGGATGGAACCGAGGTCCAGCACGACCACTCGAAAGCCGCCGGACTGCAGGATCTGGTCCGTAGCCCGGATGGCTTGGTCGAGCAGACTCCAGGGCTTGCCCGCCGCGGGAGCAGCATCGAGACTCGGCTGCTTGTGGGCGGCTGGGGCGCGTGGGGGCACATGGTCGCGGCTGCCCCGCTCGAAGTGACGCTCGTAGGCGACCTGCTCTTGCGGCGCGGCGGCCAGCCCGATGGGCTGGTTCGGGTGCCCGGGTTTGCCCTCCTGTTTGCGGAAACGGGCTTGCGCCTTGTGCGCGAGCATGGCTTGGAGGGCTGGGCC
>CAXTRW010000116.1:0-9433 GCA_964246765.1 uncultured Acidobacteriaceae bacterium
GTAGCGGCGCGCATAGACGCAATCATAGCCCCGGAACCATCGGTGCGAAGCCGGTCAGAGTACGCGCAAAAATGTTGGTGGCGTTGGCGCGATTCTGACAATACACTTGGAAGAGTAGGCAGGGACGGGTGGGACCGCCCCTGGCAGTAGACATTACTTGTTGTGCAGTGCCTTGATGAGAAATGCCAATGCAGCAACGAATCTCCAATCGAGGACGATTCGTATGGCGACGGAGAGCCAGTCTTTCGGCCCTTTGCGCATCCCACATCACCTCCAGTACCGAACAGCCCGGAGGCCGCCTCTTACGGCCTTCGGGTTTCCTGTTCAGTCCCGAAGCCGCCCACACGCACTGGAAGCAAACTGCGCGCTTGGTGTAGCAAGCGGGAGCTTTCGCAGATACGCGTTTTTCAAAGGCGACACGGTACTTTTGGGTGAGTGTCAGGACGGAGGCGGACAGTATGGCTCATCGCAAAATGTACGACCCCGCCAGCCCTGGGGAGCTCGTGAAGGAGTACCTTGGCGAGCGTAGCATTGGTGAATTGGCGGCGCACATCGGGGTGGCGCGGGCGACGGTTTCGCGGATTGTGAACGGGCGCACGTCGGTAAGCGCGGAAATGAGCATTCGTTTGGGGCAGGCGCTGGGGCTTTCAGAGGAGTTTTTCGCGGCGGTTCAGTTAAAGCGCGATCTTTGGGTGGCTTCTCAGGGCCGAGGACGGCCGATTAAGCGTCTATCGGCAGCGTAGCTCTCACTGCGCTGCGCCGGGCGGCCCGGCGGCGGCTCGGTCGATGGCGGCGCGGGTTTTCGCGGCTTGCCCAAGTTCGCGGTAGATCTGCTCGTTGCGCATGAGGGCCTGGACGTACTCGCGGGTTTGCGCGAACGGAATCGATTCGACCCACTCGTCCATGCCGGAGTAGTCGCCCGAGGCTTTCCAGTCGTCCACGCGGGATTCGCCGGCGTTGTAGGAAGCAAAGGCGTACTCCTGCTGGCCTCCGAAGCGGTCCAGAGTTTGCTTGAGATAGGCGCAGCCGAGCTTGATATTGATCGCTGGGTCGAGCAAGGCGTCGGGGTCCAGGTGGGTGCTGAAGCCGGTTTTGCGGGCCATTTGGCGGCCGGTCGCGGGCTCCAGCTGCATCAGGCCGTAGGCGTTGGCATAGGAAACGACGCGGGGGTTGAACTCGGATTCCTGGCGGATGAGCGAGGCGACCATGTAGGGGTCTAGGCCGTTGCGCTCGGCCTCGGCCTGGATGGTGGACCAGTAATCCTCAGGGAAAAGGATGCGCCAATAGGTGAGCGGAAGTTCGTCGATGGGCGCGGAGGTGTAGTAAGGAATCGCGCGCTTGAGCGAGCGCATGGCGCGGTAAGCCTCGCCGTAGCTCGCGTAAAGCTTGGCTTCGGCGAGTGAGCCCCACTCGTCGGAGTCCTCGGCGGCGTGGATTTCGGGCGCGAGATAGTCGTTCAACCCGGCATTGGCGAGCAGGCGGGCCTTGGCCAGGTGCGGGTCGTCTTCGGGGACGTCCTCGGTGAGGGTGGGGATCTGCTCGGGCTGGATCGATTGGAGCGCCGGAATAGACGCAGGCGTAACGGTCCCAAGCGCCGCCAGCCGCCGGCTGGCCAGTTCGGCGTAGTAGTAGTGCTGAAAGACGCGGGCTTCAGTAGCAAAATAGGCGGCCGCGGTCGCCGGGTCGTGCTGCTGGTCGAGGAACAGGCGGCCGCGCCAGTACAGCGCCGGGGATGTGTTTGTGCCGCCGCGGAAGCTCACCAGCTGCTCGTCCATGAGCTGCTCGGCTTGCGGGTAGTTGCGGACGCGGTAGGAGAGCCAGGCGGCCCGCCAGTGGGCGTTGTCGGCCTGCTTGCTTTGCGGGAACCGGCGCGACAGCTCGAGGTAGTAGGGGATCGCCGATGTCAGATCCTTGCGCAGCATGTACAGGTTGCCGCTGGAAAACAAGGATTCGGCGAGGGAGGGGCTGGTGGGGAAGCGGGTGCGCAGCTGCTCGACGAGGGACTGCTGCTGGACTAGATCGTTGTTGTTGCGGGCGACCTCCATGAGCAGGTAGAGGCGGCGGGCGCCGTTTTCGTCGTTCGAGTCGGGGATGCCGGCGAGCGAGGCCGCGCTGAGCCGGCGGAGCTTCATGTCGCAGGTGGCGGCGGCGAGGAGCAGGCTGTCGCGCTCTTCCGCGTTGAGCGAAGCGTCGACGGCGAGCGTCCGGAACTCCGCGGAAGCTTCGTTGTATTTGCCGCCGTTGAAGAGTGCATCGGCGTGGCGGCGGCGCTCGGGCAGCGTTAGCGCGAGCCACTGGCCGCTTTGCTGCAGGTGCTGCTGGGCCTGGGCGGCTTCCGGGCTGAGGGGGTGGTCGTTGAGGATGCGCCGGTAGAGGGCGAGGGCTTGGTCGGGCTGATTCAGTGCGGCCTGAGCCTTGGCTTCGGCGAGCAGAAAGTCGGGCTTGGCGGCCAGGGGCTCATCAGAATGGATGCGCAGGGCCGCGAGAGCCGCGGCGGCCTGGTTCTGCTGGAGCAGGAGATTGGCTTCGAGGACCGGGATTTGCGGAGTGAAGATGCTGTCCTGGTGCTTGGCGGCAAACGTGCTGAGGATCCGGTCGGCCGCGGGCAGTTGGCTGCTCTGCAGGTTGGCCTGAGCGGCAAAGTAATCGGAATAGTCCGCGAGCGCCGTGCCTTGCGAGTTGGCGTTGTGCAGCGCGGCTAGCGAGTCGGGGTAGCGGTGGTCGAGAAGGTAGGCGTGGCCCAGGGCCAGCCAGGCAGCCTCGGCGGCGGCGCCCGAGTGCGCGTGGGCATAGGCCTCCACCCCGGCGTAGGCGGCGGGGCTGCGATAGTTCGCCAGCTGCTGGGCCATGGGCCGCAGCTGGGCAGACGCGGTAAAGGCATGGCTCAGCTGGCGGGTCTTGGCGAGCTCGCGGGCAGTCAGGGCTCGGCGGCGGCCGCGGCGCTTGACGATGGTGACCCGGTGGAGACGGCCTCGGGTTGCTCTTCGCCCCCGCGCGACCGCCGCCTGCTTGTGCGTGGAGCTGTGGGTCGCGCCGTGTTTGGCCTGCCGGTGCTGGGCCGCGAATAGGGGCAGCGCGTCCGAAAGTGTTAAGGAAGCGAACAGCAAAAGCGCGGCGGCGGCGCGGCGGGATTTGGTCAGCGAGGGCATAGGGCAGGAGCGAAACAGGAGATGCAAGGGTCCTTCTAGCATGAGAGTAAGCGACAAACGCCCGTTACAAGAGACGAAAATGCGCGGGAAGCATCACCAACGTACCCTGTATCCGCTGGAAAGCGCGCCGGCAGCTGAAGGGGCGAACGCGATAGCATCGAAAGTGACAGGGACCGCGGGGTCCCAATCGGAAAGAAAGGCGCCAAAAGCTGAAACCGGAAACTATGCCCCCCATCCAATCGCAAAGACAAGAACCGGAGAGCGGCGGCAGCTCGCCGCCTCCCCCAATCGCCGCGATCGCGGCCGAGGAGCACCCGGACGTTCGTCTGGTGAACCTGGCCAAGGCGGGCGATACACAAGCGTTTGAAAAGCTGGTGAAGCAATACGACCGGCAGGTGTTTCGCATCGCGCAGCACATCACCCAGAATCGCGAAGACGCGGAAGATGTGGTGCAGGATGCGTTTTTCAAGGCGTATCAAAAGCTGGACCAGTTCCAGGGAAACTCGAAGTTCTACACCTGGCTGGTGCGGATTGCGGTGAATGAAAGCCTGATGCGGCTGAGGAAGCGGCGCACGGGCAAGATGGTTTCAATCGACGAGGATGTGGAAACCGAGGAAGGCTCGATGCCGCGCGAGCTGGCGGATTGGGGCCCGAGCCCGGAGCAGCAGTACGGGACGTCGGAGCTGGGCGAGATTTTGAAAAAAACGATCAACGGCCTGCCGCCGGGTTTCAAGGTAGTGTTTGTGCTGCGCGATGTGGAAGGGCTCTCGACGGAGGAGACGGCGGAGTCGCTGGGGCTGAGTATTCCAGCTGTGAAGTCGCGGCTATTGCGGGCGCGCCTGCAACTGAGGGAGCGGCTGAACCGGTACTTCGGGAACAGAAATACGGACGGGACGGGCAAGAGAGATGGGAATGGTGGCGCAAAGTGATCTGCTCTGAGTTTCTGGTCCATTTGGACGATCTGCTGGACGGCGCCGTCGATGCCGCGCTGAGGGCCGAGCTGGAGCGGCACCTTTCCGGCTGCGAGCACTGCACCATCACCGTGACGACCACGCGGAAAACCATCGAGGTGTACCGCTCGAATGTGCTGTATGAGCTGCCGGATGCGTTGCGGGATCGCTTGCAGGCCGTGATCTTCGCGAAGTGCAAGAAATGCTGAAGCTGCTGATCTTAGCGCTGGTCGTGGTCCTGGTGCTGCGCATAATCAACCGCACGGCCCGCAAGCGTTAGAAGACATGCGCCGCGGCGGCCCTATAGACTAACCGCCTATGCGTAGACGCGACTTCCTGAAAAGCACGGGAGCTCTGTTGGGCGCCTCGGCGATCTCCCCTTGTACCGCGCTGGCCGCGGCCGGTTCTACGCGGTCGGTGCTGCCCATCAACCGGGGTTGGAGATACAAGGCGAGCAAGGTCGCGGGCGCTGAGGCGCCGGGGTTCGACGACAGCGGGTTTGAACGGGTCGTCGTGCCGCATACCAATGTCGCGCTGCCTTGGCACAACTTCGACGACCGCGAATACGAGTTCGTGTCGACCTATCGCCGGCGGTTCCGCCTTCCGGAGGGCGCGAGTGACGGGAAACGCGTCTTCGTCGACTTCGAGGGCGCGATGACCGCGTCGACCGTTTGGATCAACGGTCGCGCACTGGGCGAGTACAAGGGCGGATTTACGCAGTTTTCCTTTGAATTGACTCCGCACCTGAATCGCGGGGGCGACAACGTGCTTGTGGTGCAGCTGGACTCGACCGAGCGCGCCGACATCCCTCCGTTCGGGTACGAAATCGATTACTTGACCTTCGGCGGCATCTACCGCGAAGTCTCGCTGCGGGTTGTTCCCGAAACCTTTCTCGACAACATCTTCGCTCAACCCAGGAACGCACGGAGCGGGAGTCCGTCCCTCGATGTGGATTGTTTTGTCGCGGGTTCGCGCGCGGCCGGCCGGTTTTCGCTCGACGTTGAGTTGCGCGACGGCGAGCGCGTGGTCGCGAAGGGAATCCGGGATTTCCAGTCTGCGGCTGCTGCCGACCCGAACGCCGCAATGGACCCGGAAACGAGCGCACCCGCATACCTGAGCACGGAAACGGTACAGGACCCGGCGAAGCACAGCGTTACGTTGGCAAACCTCAAGGGTATCGAGCTGTGGAACCTGCGCAAGCCCAAGCTGTACACCGTGAATGTTCGGCTGCTGCGCGACGGGGCGGCGATCGACGAGGACACGCGCCGGATTGGGTTCCGCGAGGCCAAGTTTACCGACCGAGGCTTCTCGCTGAACGGCGAGATCGTGAAACTGCGCGGGCTGGACCGCCATCAGACCTTCCCCTGGGTGGGCCAGGCGATGGCCGCGCGTGCCCAGCGCCGGGACGCTGAGATTCTTCGCGACGAGCTTCATTGCAATATCGTCCGGACGTCGCATTATCCCCAGTCGCGGCATTTTCTGGACCGCTGCGACGAGATCGGCCTGCTGGTGCTCGAGGAGATTCCGGGCTGGCAGCACATCGGCCCGGAGGCATGGAAGCAGACGGCGATCGACAATGTGGGGCGCATGATCCGGCGCGACTGGAATCATCCGGCGATTGTTTTGTGGGGCGTGCGCATCAATGAATCGCCGGACGATGATGGTTTTTATACGCGCACCAACGCGCTGGCCCACGCGCTCGATCCGACGCGCCAGACGGGCGGCATTCGCAACTTCCGCGGCTCGCACTTGCTCGAAGACGTGTTCACCATCAACGATTTCGGCTTTCCGCTGCAGCCGCCGAACCATCCTCTGTACCTGAATACGGAGTTCGTGGGCCACACCTATCCGTGCAAAACCACGGACGACGACGAGCGCCAGCGCGAGCACACCTTGCGCCACGCGCGCATCCATGACCAGCTGGCCTCGGACCCGCAGTACGCGGGCGGCATCGGCTGGTGCGCGTTTGATTACAACACCCACGCGAATTTCGGGGCTGGGGACCGCATCTGCTACCACGGCGTGGCGGACATTTTTCGCGAGCCCAAGGCTGCGGCGGGATTCTACAAATCGCAATGCGACCCTGCCGAGCAGGTGGTCTTGGAGCCGGCGTTTCACTGGGCCGAGAGCGACGAGTCGGTCGGTTTCAGCCGCGCTGTGGTGTGCTCCAATTGCGACCACCTGAAGGTGTATGTGCGGGAGCGCAGCACCGAAGACAAGCCCTGGGTGCAGGTGTACGAAGTGGACCCGGACCGGGCGGAGTTCGCGCACCTGAAGTATCCGCCGTTTCAGTTCGACGCCGGTAAAATCGATTGGCGCAAGGCGGGGTTCCCCTGGGGCGACCTGCGGCTCGACGGGTTTCTCGCGGGCAGACAGGTGATCTCGCGCACCATGTCGGGCGACGGCGTGGAAAAGCAGCTAGTGGTGCTGCCGGACGACACGACCCTGAACGCCGACGGGGCCGATGCGACGCGCGTGGCGCTGCGGATTACCGACCAGTTCGGCAATGTGCAGCCCTATGCCGACGACCCGGTTGAGCTGTCGCTGGAAGGCCCCGCGGACCTGATCGGCGATCCGTTGTTTGCCATGCCGGGCGGACAGGGCGCGGTGTGGGTGCGCGCGCGGGAGCAGCCGGGGACCATCCGCCTAACCGCGAAGCATGCGCGGCTGGGCACGAAGACCGTTACACTCACGTCGAGCGCTGTGCCGGCGGAGCGGGCCTGAACTTTCAAGGCGCGCCTTGCGGCAACGAAGCATCGGCGGCGATGGCGAAGCGTCCGTCCGGGTTGCGCTCCAAAGTGGGAGCGTACGTGCCAAGGAGCTTCCGCCGCCACCAGTCACCTGTTGTTCGTTTTTCGGCCCGGTTGGTAAACCAGTACTGCCACAGCACCGCCCGCACGTCCCGCGGCGGCGCTTGCGGGAAGGGATTGCCGGCGAACAGGCCCAGCACGTCGCGACTCCCTTCCAGCAGCTTCTCTTCCGTCCGCGGAACGAGCGGGTTTTGCTCCCACGCGCCCAGCGAGGCGAACCACAGGTTCCAGTCGAAACGCGGCTGATAGGGCGCGTAGATGCCCGGGCGCTTGGACGGGTCCTGGGGCTTGTAGCAGAACGGGTAGGCTCGCCAGTGCGCGCCGTCGCGGGAGCCCTGAAACTCGATCTCATAACGGTACGGGGTCATGTTGGCGAACAGGCCGTAGCCGTTGGCGATGCGGAAGGGCTCGATCGCAATCGCGGGACCCGGCGGCAGCACGCCGCGCGCCGAAAACAGGCCAAAAAGCGAGACCATCGCCGCGTAGAACACCCAGACCAGCGCGACGCCTGTGAGGAACGGGGCAAAGACCGGGGAACGCCGAGGCGCGGCATGCTGGCCTGCGCGCCACCGGTGGGGAACGAAGCGCCGAAACGCCCGGTCGTCGAGCAGCAGAAACCCGAGCGCGAGCACCAGGTAGTTAAGGAAGCAGTAGTTGGCGGTGAGGATCACGCCCGCCTGCCAGAACGTGACGATCCAAAAGCACGCCACCCGGCATCGGCGCGGTCCGAAGGCCAGGAAAACCAGCCCGAGCTCCATCCCGAGCGTCACGGCGGCGGTCCCAATGTGGAACCAGTGGGGCAGGTGTTGAAGGTACCAGCCGACGGAGGTGGGTAGCGGGCCATTCTGGTAGTACTCGTAGAGCGCGGTGAAGTTGCGCCAGGTAGGGTCGCCGCTCGAAAGTTTGACCACGCCCGACTCGAAGTAAATGCGGAACCACTCGAAGAGCAGCAGAAGCAGACTCGCGTGGGTGGGCAGCGAGCGCGCGCCCAGCCCCGGCCACACGCCCCGGGGCGCCAGAAACCAGGAGAGAAAGCCGGCTTCGAGGAGCATGCCGTCGGACTGATACTCGGAAAATGTGCTGGTCCCGGTGACAAATGACAAAAAGCAGACGAAGCAAACCGCGAGCGTGAGCCGTGGCCACAGATTTGCCGTGAGCAGCACGGAAGCGACCAGGCCGACCCAGCAAAGGCCGATGATCAGCCCGTTTCCCTGCGAAAACCAAAGCAGGGTGGGGGCGTACCACCAGTGCAGCAGGCCGGGGTAGGCGTCGCGAACGCGGAGCAGGTACTCGCCCGAGGGCAGGATGCCGTCCGGGCCGATGAGTCCGCGGACCTGGAAGAGCAGCGAGAAGAACGCGGAGAAGTAGATGAGCCCGAGAGCGCGGAGCAAAACCCAGCGGGCGATGAGGTGATGACGCGCGCCGTTTTCGCGGCGGAAAAGCCGGCTGAATGCTCGCCGGAACTTATGGATCGCGGGCTCGGGGTCAGCCTGGGCAAACATGGCTCATGTCAGCACGACCTGCCTGCCGCCCCCGCGGCTTTCCTCCATGGCGCGATGGGCTTCCCCGAGTCATCCATCCGGAGCGTCCGGCCCACCTGGATGGGTGTCGCACCAGAGAATCTAGCGATATGGGGAGCGCTGCACACGGCATAGCCTCAGTTTCCAGTAGTGACAGCTAGTTGCTCTCGTCGCGTTTGTGCAGCGTCGGCCGGTCGTCGCCGGGCTGCGCGTTGGGGTCATTGGCGCTGGGATCCTGCGTGCCGACCCGGCGTAGCGTGGGGCCATTGCCCTTCTTTTTATCGTCGAGCTTGCGCTTGTTCTCGATGCGGGCCAGGCGCGCTTTGACGTCGTCGAACTCGGAGGTGGTCTCCAGGTACTCGTTGCGCGGCGGCAACAGGGTCGCGATTTCCTCCTGGGTTTGCGCGATGCGATCCGGGGTTTCCGGGTGCGTTTCAAAGGCCTTGGCGACCAACCCGGGCTTGTGTTTCTCCAGGTTTTCGATCTTTTCAAAGAAGTTTACGAGCGCCTGCGGATCATAGCCCGCTCGGTACAGGTATTGGGTGCCGAGGAAGTCGGCCTGCGCTTCGAAATCGCGTGAAAACTGCAGAAACGTGAGCGGGATGCCGATGTTGGCGGCCTCGTAAATGCCGTACCCCAGGCCGCCGCCCACCATGATGAGCGGAATGGTGCCGATCTGGGCGTAGTTCATGCGGGTCTGCTCGCGCATCGCGTGGTGCGCGGCTACGTGCGCGATCTCGTGAGCCATCACGCCCGCGACCTCGGCCTCGCTGTCCGCATTCAGGATCAGCCCGGAGTTGACGTAGAAAAAGCCCCCCGGCAGCGCCATCGCGTTCACCTCGTCCGAGTCGATGACTTTGACTGTGAACGGCACGCGCGCATCGGAATTCTTGACCAGATTTTGCGCGATCCGGTTGTCATACTCGGTCACCACCGGGTCGGTGATGAACTTGGTGCTCTTTTCAAGCTCCATCGAGTAACCCTTGCCCTGGCCGATCTCCGTG
>CAXTRW010000117.1:0-9396 GCA_964246765.1 uncultured Acidobacteriaceae bacterium
GTGGCCGCGGGAGGAGGCGGGGGGGTTTGGGGTTTAGGGGGGGGGGGCGATGAGTTTGGGGCCGCGGGTTTTGCGAGCGGAAACGGCGGCGATCGCGGGAGCGGCGGTGGTGGGTTCAGTGCTGTTGGGGTGACGAGGTGGTTGGTAGGTGAGAGTGCGGACCGCGCGGCTTGAGCTTTGCTCAATAAGACTTTCGTCCCAAAGTAGAGGCGTGGGGCACCCGTGGTGGCGTCATATCCAACCTTCGTTTCCACCGGCTCAGCTTGCGAGATGGGAGGCGGGGCGGCTTCTAAAGTTCTATTGGTGGCGTTGTTGTGATTCAAGAACGGCTACGCGCTCGCTGAGGGCGGCGAAGAGCTTTACGCTGGTGAGCTCCGTCTCAGCCCGGGACTGACGAATGGCGGCGAGAAGGATGTCGAAGCGGGCGTCCATTTTGGCTTCAAGCGCGTCGAAGCGGGCATCCATCTTGGCTTCAAGCCCGTTAACGCGGGCGTCTGCTGCCGCGAAGCGGGCTTTGGAGGTGGACTCGGCGGATGCGAAGCGCTCGTCGATTTGCTTCTGCAAGGAAGCGATCTCTATCTGGAGCGCTTCGGCGCGGGCTTTGAGCTCGCGGACGTCGGGAGAAACTACATCCTGAACGATGTGCTGGATAGTTTTAAGGATATTCTCGCTGTCCATTTCGTCCTTTTCCGGTTCCATAATAACGCGGGTCTCCTTTCCGGCAACGGCACCGAGATAACTGCTGGATAGATGCTTCCAATGCGCTTCGCGCTCTACTGCGGACAAGCGCGGCTGTTAAATCGCCGCTACGAGAGCATCTCCTTGAGCTTGCCGAAGAGCGAGCGGGAGGTGGGGGCGTTTTCAACCGTGATGGTTTCGCCCAGCTGGCGCAAGAGCTCTTTCTGCTCGCGCGTTAGTTTCTTGGGGGTTTGGACCTGGGCCTCGACGATCAGGTCGCCACGGCCGTGCTCGTTGAGATATGGAACGCCCTTGGCGCGGAGGCGGAACTCCTTGCCGCTCTGGGTGCCTTCGGGAATTTTGAGGCGGGTGTCGCCTTCGAGGGTCTGGATGGCGATCTCGTCGCCGAGCGCGGCCTGGGTAAACGAAATGGGTACCACGCAGTGCAGGTCGTTGCCGTCGCGCTCGAAGAACGGGTGGGGCTTCACGGTGAGGACGATGTATAGGTCGCCCGCGGGGCCGCCGAAGCGCCCGGCGTCGCCGCCGCCCCCGTAGCGGATGCGGGTGCCTTCCTCGACACCGGCGGGGATGGAGACGCGCACGCTGTGGGTTTTCTCGGCGCGGCCGTCGCCGTGGCAGGTGGGGCACGGGTCGGTGATGACCTGGCCGGTGCCGCCGCAGTTTGTGCAAGTGCGGGCGACTGAGAAGAATCCCTGCTGGAAACGGACCTGACCGCGCCCGGCGCACTGCGGGCAGGTAGCCGGGCCGCGGTTGGAGCGGGTGCCCGTGCCGCCGCAAGGATCGCAGGGCTCCATGCGCTTGACCGAGATTTCCACTTCCTTGCCGAAAACGGCTTCTGCGAAGTCGATGGTCTGGTCGTAGCGCAGATCGCGGCCGCGCTGGGCGCGGGACCCTCGGCCGCCGCGCGCCTGCTGGCCGCCGAACATCTCGCCGAAGATGTCCCCAAAGATGTCGCCCAGGTCCTGGGCGTTGGCGAATGGGTTACCCGCAGCGCCGGCGCCGGCCGAGCCCACGCCCGCGTGGCCGTAGCGGTCGTAGGCGGCACGCTTGTCCGGATCGCTCAGGACCTGGTAAGCCTCGGAACACTCCTTGAAGCGCTCCTCGGCGGCGTGGTTGCCGGGGTTGCGGTCGGGGTGGTACTGCATGGCGAGCTTCCGGTACGCGGTTTTGAGCTCGCTGTCGGAGGCGGTGCGGGATACGCTGAGGACTTCGTAGTAGTCGGTCTTGGTCACGGTTCGGGTCACGGTCGGTACTCTGGGTTTGTTAGGGGGCCGGGAGATAAGCCGGTCTTGAACTTTCGCTCAAGAGGACCCACGTCGCAAAACCGCGAAGTGGGGCACCCGTGTTCATTTGCTTCTCAAGCTAATGCCCTAGGCCTCGGTTTGCGCGGGGTTGGAGGCTACGCGGACCAGCGCGGGGCGCAGCAGGCGTTCGCGGATGCGGTAGCCGCGGCGGACCTCCTCGGCGACCTGCCCGTCCGGGAGCTCCGCGGTTTCCACGTGGCCAAGCGCCTCGTGAAAGCGGGGATCGAACGGTGCGCCGACGGTTTCCACGGGCACTACGTTCAGCGATCGCAGAGCTTCGTCCATCTGCTTGGCGATGAGCTCGACCCCACCGCGAAGCTGCTCGGCGGTGCCGTTGGACTTGAGAGCGAGCTGGAAGTTGTCGAGGATGGGGAGGAACTGCTCCACGGCGGCGCCGGTGGAGTAGTCGCGGAACTCCGCGCGCTCCCGGTCGGCGCGGCGGCGCGCATTTTCAAACTCGGCCTGGAGCCGCGCCAGGCGATCGAGCAGGCCGTCCCGCTCGGTGCGCAGGCGCTGGGTTTCCTCGGCCGCAACCTCGGAGGGCGTGCCCCCAGAGGTACGCTCTTCGCCCTCCATGCCAGTGGTCACGTCCTCGGCGGGGTCGCTGGTCGGGTCGGTGTTCTGAATCGCTTCAAGCAGCGATTCGCTGGTTTCCGGACGGGTTTGGCTCATGGATTCTTCCTCGGATTCGGCTGCGCTGTGGGTGCCTCGGAGCCGGTCGAACTGTTCACGGATGCGGCTGTGGAGGGTGGGGCGCATGGTTTCTATTTTCCCACGGATCCCGCGGATGGTTGCTTAAGGCTCGCGCAGTTGCAGGATGCGGTCGGAAAGCTGGGCTACAAAGGCCACCGCGTCCATCGTCTTGCCGTACTCCACGCGAGTAGGGGCTATCACGGCGAGCGAGCCGGAATGGTGCTCGCCCAGGCGCGTGGGCGCGCCGATCAGGACAAAGTTGCTCATTTCCGGCAGGTCGGGCAGGTCGCCTTCGAGCCCTACGACGACGCGCACCGTCTGGCGCCGGGCGTCGACGTAGGCGTTGAGTAAGGCGACCAGGCGGTGCTTTTCCTCAAGCGCCGCCAGCATTTGCCGGAGCATGGAGCGATCCAGCTCGCTCGCGAGAAGATTGCTGACGCCGCCGATGAACACCGTGGTTTCCGGGCCCGAATCATGAAGCGCGCCGCCCAGGCACAGCTCCTCGACCGAGCGGAGAAGCCGGTCGTAGGCGCTCTGCTCGGCGGCCAACCTTGTATCCAGCTCGGCGCGTATGCGCGCGACCGACCAGCCGCGGAAATTCTCGTTCAGGTAGCGGGCGCTCGCGTCGAGTTCGCCGCCCGTAAGCTCGCGCGCGGGCTGGAGCACGCGGTCGAGCACCACTCCGGAAGTGGTTACGAGCACGGCAAGCACCCGGGCGCTGCCCAGGCGGCTGAAGTGAATGTGCTCGAGCGAGTGCGCCTCGTTGGAAGCGAGCACGGCGATGCCTAAGCCGCTGGACACTGAAGCGAGCACTTGCGAGGTGCGCTCGAGGAACTGCTGGGCGGAACTGACGCCGTGGAAGCTGCCCTCGATCTCGGCGCGGCGCTCGGAGGAAAGGCCCGCGGCCTCGCGAGACCCCAGCTGCTCGACGTAAAAACGAAACGCCGGCGGTGTAGGAATGCGGCCGGCGGAGGAGTGGGCCTGGTCGAGCAAACCGGCCTCACCGAGAGCGGCCATGACATTGCGGATGGTCGCGGCGCTCATGCCGTCTTTGTGCGCCCACATACGCGCGAGGGCCTGCGAGGCGACGGGTTCGCCGGTCGCAATGTAGCTTTCGACGATGGCCAGGAGCACGGAGCGCTCCCGCGGGCTGATGCGCGGCGGTGATTGCATGTCAGTGGAGGTTGATTGTCTATAGATGCGGAGGCCGGGTCAAGGATTCCGGGGCCGGTTTTTCCCCGGAGGTAACTCGGCGTTCGGGAAAGCCCCATCCGGCGGCGAGGATCAGTAGGATATAGGCGGCCTGCATCGCGCCGCGGACCGGGACACTGGGCATGGGAAAACCGTGGACTTTCCGGCCCGCCACATGGACGTTGGCCGGAAAGATCGCAACCATATAGAGAGACAGGCAAACGGCAGCGGCGCGGCGGATCCGGGGCAGGAACAGGCCCGCAGCGCCCAGCAGCTCGGGGACGCCGGTGAGGACGATGAACCAGTCCGCGCGCGGAAAGGGCGGAGGAATCAGGGGCAGATACAGCTGGGGACGCGCGAGGTGCAGAGCACCCGAAGCCACAAGCGGCAGGGCGGCGGCGATGCGAAGCGCGAGGTTCAGGCGGGATTTGGCGGGCACAGCGGCCCTCCTTTCTCTCTGGGGCGCCGGATAAACCTATGTTCGCTTCCGAACATAGGTGCCGAGCGTGCCTCTGTTCAGGCCGGCACTCTTTGCTTGCGCGGGCGGCCGCCCTTGGCGCCGTTCGCCCGGGAGGCTTGCCGCTTGCGCTCGGATTTCGAGGATCCGCCTTGCGCCCCGAGCTGCGCCATCCACTTGCGGTTGCCGTAGACGCCTTCGATCAGCGCATCCACGTGCAAGGCCGCATCCAGGTCGGGGAAATCGATCCCGTATCCACGCCCGAGCAACTGATAGTTACGGAGCTGCTCGGGGGTTGCGCTCTCGAAGCCTTGCAGATTCTCAACCGGAACAGCGAGCCGAAGACCGTTGTTGATTCGAAAGACGAGGATGTGAGCGCCTTCCAGGTATTCAATGTGCGTGACCCAGGGGTCTGGGCCGTCGGCCGCTTCGCGGATGCGCGCGGTCTCGAGAGCGGCTTCGATTTCAGCGTCCGTTGTCACTGACTCGGACTGGTGCTCATGCGGTGGGCTTCGGCGCATGGTGCTCCTCCCAGAGAGCTTTGAGAGCCGCGGAGTTTTGGGCAGCCGCGGTGAGGATTTTGCGGACGTCCGATGCTTTGGCGCCGGCCGGTTTCGTATTCCGCTTTCGCGTGGATAGGGCCGTGGCGCCGTTGTCGAGCAGGTCAATAATCACTTCAACTTCTCCGCAAAAACCGTGAACATGGGCGGGGAAATGATCGTGCGGATAGGCCTGGAACCAGACCGCGTCGATGCGAATCGTTCCCACTTGCTTGATACTACCCAAGGCCTTAGGCTGTGTCTCGCCGCTTGGTTTTAGGGCCGGATTTCACGGGTGAGCTTGCGCGCGGGCAGGCTCATCCGGGGGCGCGGCGACCGGCGGAAGAGCGTACAACTCGATCGCGCCGTCGCGCAGGATGGCCAGGGTATCGCCGTCGGGCGAAAGCGCGAAGTTGTCGCCGGAGGTCAGGATGGGGCTCGCGTCGAGCACTGTGTCCAGCTTGCCGCTCGCGATCGAAAATACCCCGACCGGCTGGCCGACGATGGAACTTTCGTCGACCGGGTCGAGCGTGGCGAGTTCGTGGTTGACCTCGACGGAGCCGTAGGCGAATCGGTTGCCGGCCTCGCTGTACGCGAACCTGCCCCACGTGAAACGAGACTGCCAAACCTGCTCCCACAGCTTGCGGCCCTGCAAATCATAGGCCTGGACCAGGTGGTCGGGCGACATGGGGAGGCAGCTCCAGGCGAGGAAAGCGCGCGCGCTGACGGGTTCGACCCGGGGCTCGCACGTGCTTGAAACAGTGGTGACCACGCGCGACTCTCCGCTGTAGGAAGCCACATCGATGGCCCAATCCTTGCCTTTGCCTTGCTGCACGTCGAGGTAGCCGCCCTCCACCATGGGGAGCTCCACAAGGTGCGCGATGCGCCCGGCGCGGCGGGCGGAGCGGGCGTGCGTGTCGACGACCAGCAGCGAATATTCCTTGGGCTTGTCGAGAAACCGGGGAGCATCGTCGCCTAGAGTGGGGGCCCCGGCGGCCGGTTCCACGTCCTGCTTTAAGGGCTTGGCGAACTGCACCGTGAGCGTGCCCGCATCGGGTGAAAGCTGTACCGAGGCGAGCGTTCCTTCGGGGTTGAGATAAGGCTTCAGGGTGAGGGTCTTATCGCCTACGTATAGGGTGTCGCGCTTGCGAAGAAGGAAAAAGCCGTCGCGGAGGGTCCACAGGTAGCGGCCTCGGTCGTGGAGCCGCCAGGTGCCCTCGGCTTCAATCTTGCCCGTAGGCAGGGTGAGGACCAGGGCGCGTACGGTCTGGTCCTGATCGTCGGGCGGGTCGTCGGGCTCGCGGTGCATCAGCGCGGCCACGTGAAACGTGAACAGCAGGTGAGTCGCGTCCAGAAAGTTGAGGGTCGCGGAGGGGACGCGGTAGGGCATGAAGAAGCGGGGAGGCGGCACGAAGCCGAGCGGCTCCACGGGGATGCGGGCGGTGGGCGCAGGATTTGGGGCGGCCGCTTTGGCCGGAGCCGCGCATGGCAAACAGATCAGCGCGGCGCTCAGGAAGCAGCTTCGCGCGCTGGGCCACGGCAGCATACCTTTCATTGTGCAACACGGATGCCTTCTTCGGGCGGGGGGCGGACAATGATTCGATTTGTCGGGATAGAGGGCCTGCGCGGATTGCACGCGCCGACGCGGCATCCCAAGAAGGGGCGCTAGAGAAGTCCCCATGGAGGGTTTGTGGAGCCAAGCGAGCGTTTTCCCATTACGCATGGCATCGCCGAGATACAGCCCGGGGTGCGCCTGCACTACGCCGAGGCAGGCGAGGGCACGCGCACGATGGTACTGCTGCACGGCTACCCGCAGACCTGGTGGGAGTGGCGGCACGTGATTGGGCCGCTGGTTGAGGCGGGCTGGCGGGTGATTGCGCCGGACTATCGAGGCGCGGGCGGGAGCTCCAAGCCGCAGGAGGGCTATGACAAACGGACCATGGCCGGGGACGTGCTTGCGCTGCTGGAAAAGCACCTGGGGGTACGCGGGCCGGTCACCATGGTGGGCCACGATATCGGAATGATGGTGGCCTACGCGTTTGCGAGCTCGTACCCGAAGAAAGTGGAGCGGCTGGTGCTGATGGAAGCGCCGCTGCCGGGGACCAAGAGCTACGACCGAATGGTGGCAACCGCCCATTTGCGAAATGCGGTGCACTGGCACTTCTTTTTCCACAATGCGGACAACAACCTAGCCGAAGCGCTGACGGCCGGGCGGGAGCGGGTGTACTTGCAGAGCTTTTATGAGCGGTTGGCCTTCAACCCCGAGGCGATCGGGCTCGCGGATCTCGATCGATACGCGAGCGCCTATGCCGCCGCGGGCGCGATGCGGGCAGGCTTTGAGCTGTATCGCGCGTTCGATCGCGACGGCGAGGACAACCGAGCGGCGCTGAAAAAAGGCGGCCGGTTGGCGATGCCGGTGCTGGCGATGGGGGGCGAGTCGAGCTTTTTTGTCCCCATCGCTAAGGAAATGCTGGGCGAGGTGGCCAAGCATGTGACCATTGTGGGAGTTCCGCGTTGCGGTCACTGGGTGGCGGAGGAGAATCCGCAAGCGCTGGTGCGGGAGCTGCTGCTGTTTTGCCGGGGAGGCAAGGGATGGAGTTAAAGAAGTTCAACGTAACGGTGCGGCGCTTCGACCCGAAGCAGGGGCTGGAAAGCGGCGAGGAGTTTGTGCTGCCGGTGGATAGCCCGGACGCCGAACACGGGGTGTCGGCGGCGATGTCGAACGCGGTCGCGTTTACAACCAAGGTGCGGGGCGGCTCGGTGGCTTCGGTTGCGTTCTGCTGCACGGGCGTGAGCGAACGGGAGTAGCCCAGGTTCGCTAAGTGGGAGACGATTCTGGTGGATGAACCGGCCTGACTTCTTTTTTGTTTCCTCGCTCTCGCGTCTGCGCCGGTCGGCACAAGCGGGCAGGGTCTCGATGCCCTTGACCCGGCGCTGCGGAACACTTCGGTGGACCCGCGCTGACACGGGCCATCGAGGCGGCGGCCGACCGGGACCTCGAAATCCTGCCCTGGATGAGCCCGCAAAACGGGGCAGCCGCCCGGGGCAAGTTGGCTCTGGTGGCCGACAATATCGGCTATCCGGCCAAGTTGCCAGATGATTCCTGGTTGGTGGTCGCGCGAAACGACGAGTGCGGCAATGCCGAGCGGGCTACGGCATTCATGGCGGCGCGCCGGGAACGTAAAATCGGCAAGCCCGTGGATCGAGGCGAGTGGGAGATGACCGCGCCGACGATGAACGCGTTTTACGACCCGCACCGAAGCAGCGTGAACTTCCCTGTCGGCATCCTGCAGCCGCCCTACTTCGAATCTGCGCAGGAGCTGGTGCGCGAATACGCGGCCGGAGTATCTGCGGGAGCGGGTGCGGACGGACCCGCCTGCGCCCGAGCGGTTCCGGGTCAACGGAGTGGTCCAGAACATGCCGTCCTTTGCGGAAGCGTTCGAGTGCAAAGCGGGCGCGCCGATGGCGCCTGAGAAGCGGTGTTCGGTTTGATAGGAGGGCGACGCTGCGGAGTTCGTCTTTACAGTGGTTTTCGGCGGAAAGCGGGGCGGCGGGAAACACGGATTGCTCCCGCGATCAACCCACGTCTCAAATGCGAGACGTGGGATACCCGCGTTTGTGGGCTTCTGGAATTGCGGCCACATGCGGCACTTGGGGTGACTCCCTGGAATTGTTGGTTGAGAAAGCGGAGCGATGACGGCGGACGCAATGATTGCTCCTGAGAAAAAAACACGCAACCACCGGGCGCTCGGGTACGCGGCGTGCGCGATGGCGGGCGGCCTGTGGAGCACGGGGTTTCTGTTCGGCAAAATTGCGCTCCGGTCCATGGGCTCGGACCACATGGTGCTGTACCGGGTTCTGTTCGGGTGCGCGGCGCTCGTGCCGGTGCTGCGACGGCCCGGGTTTTCGCGCGGCGAGTGGGGGCAGCTGTTCATCGCTTCCCTGCTGGGCGTCCCGGTCCAGTTCCTCACTCAGTTTTACGGGCTCTCCTTGACCACGGTGTCCCATGCGGCGCTGATGGTGGGCGTGATGCCGGGCGTGCTGGCGCTGGGAGCGACGGTGTTTGCCGGGGAGCGGCTGCCGTGGACGGGGTGGCTCGCGCTGGCCGGTTCGAGCGCCGGAGTAGCGCTGATCGTCTTGAGCGGCGGCAAACACTCGGGAGGCGCTTCGCTGGGCGGGGACCTGCTGATAGTGCTGTCGCTGGCGATTTCGCTGGGGTGGCTGTTGCTGAATAAGTCACTGGTGCGGCGGCACTCGGCTCTGCAGGTTACCGCCTGGGGGATGCTGCTGGGCACGGTCATGCTGGCCGGGTGGGTGCTGTCAAAAGACGGCCTGCCGCCCGCGCGGGGCATTCCGGCGGAGGCGTGGTGGTCGCTCGCGGCCAGCGGCGTGCTGTGCACG
The DNA here is from genome assembly GCA_964246765.1 of uncultured Acidobacteriaceae bacterium. Lineage (GTDB taxonomy): Bacteria > Acidobacteriota > Terriglobia > Terriglobales > Acidobacteriaceae > EB88. The sequence goes on from CAXTRW010000117.1 coordinate 9,285, forward strand.
GCAGCCACCAGCGTGCTGTGGAACTGGGGGATGCGGCACGTGCCGGCTTCGCGCGCCGCGGTGTTCCTGAACATCGAGCCGGCGCTGGGCTCGGCGCTGGGGGTGTGGGTAC
>CAXTRW010000118.1:0-9384 GCA_964246765.1 uncultured Acidobacteriaceae bacterium
ACGCAGCTGTCATCGCGGAAAGTCGGCGGCGCAACGTTGTACCAGGTCAGCGGACGCCCTGAGGGCTGGGCGGCGCGCGCAGCCCAAAAGTCGAGCGTCGCTTCGCCATTCGCGAGCGAGGTTCGGTCGCCCTGCTGCAGCCCGTGGCGCAGCAGCTGGTAGCCGGCCGGGATCTGCTCCCCCACGTAGCCCATCAGGTAGCTGATCTGGCTGGCCGGCACACTGCCGTCCGGCAACAACGAGGAGAACGGAAAGCCTTGAGCGCCGTCGCGGTCGGCCGAGTAGTGGTTCAGCAGGGCGATGCCGTCGCGGTACACAGCCCGACTCGGCACATGCTGCACCGGCGGGTCGAAAACCCGATAATGCAAACGCCACGTTCCCGCGAGCGCCTGATGATAGTCGGCGTAGCGCTCCAAGCCCAGCAACAGCGTGTACGAGTGCGAAAGCCCTACCTGGACCGGATGGCTGCGGCGCACCCACAGCGTGCTCCGGTTGCCGACGTAGTTCCCGTCTCCCTCGTCTGCCGGGTAAATAAACCCGAGCTTGACATCCGGAACCCTCTGCGCCCCGATGGACCCGTATTGCACCGAACGATCGACGAGCCACGCCTGGCTGGTCTCATCGGCCCCCGTCGTGGGTGTCGAGTCGATGTGGGCGAGGGACAGCGCCGCGCCGCTCGCCGGGTCCTGCATCATCACAAACGGCAGCCCGCTTCGGGTTTCCCGCCAGTAAAAGTATTGGTTGGCGTAGTTTGAAGCGAAAGCCCCGGGGGCCGCGTCGGTGTTTTTGTCATACCAGATCGCCGGGGCCAGGAAGTGGTATTGGTCAAGCGAAACAGGCTTCGCGAAGCCTAATACGAACTTCGAGTTGAAGCCCGCGTCCGCGTTCGCGGCCTTGAGAACGGAAACCGTCCTGCTCATGGCGAACGTGCCGGCGGCGTCGCCCGGCTTATAGACGTCCCGCACGCCGAACCGGCTTCCATTCACTGAGACGACGGTAGCAGTCGCCACGATGGAGCCGTCCGATCCCGGCGCGACCGACGCATACGAGGCGGCGATGGCGGGCTGCTCCGTCGTCTCATCCGAACACGCTGTACAAACCAGCAGCTCGATCGGCGCGGCGGCCCGAGCATCGCCTGCGCCGTTGCTGGAGATACGAATTTGCAAGCCGAACTTGCCCGGGCCGGAGGCAGGAAACGTCAGCTCGGCATCGCCGGACGAGAGCGCCTGCCCGAATGCCGTCACGGCGAAACAGAAAACCATGAGGAGCATGGAAAGTTTTTTCGCGACAAAACGCATGCGAGACCCCCTCCGGACGGTATCTCGGGCCAGACAACCGGATACCGCGAAAGCACGACCCGCTTCGCATCCTACACCCGGCTCCCGAGCCCTTTCCAGCGCAGCTCTTTGCCTTTACTGCACCTTGCCCCGCGGCCGCAGCCTTCCCAGCTCCCCCGCGCAGGCGATTGCATTCAGCGATCCCAGCTTCAAATTGTCGAACGCGGCCCAAATCCAAAACCGGGTCGACAAAGCTTCATTCGCGTCCGCTTGGCGCACTCGGACGAAAACGTCGTCCTGCCCTGCGCAGCTCAGATTGCTGGGCGCATCGCTTTCACCCAGAACCACATCCACGCGATCCCCAGCCAGCGAAGCTTCCACCTGCTCCAGCGCGACCGGCCGCTCCAGCTCGATGCCGAGTGAGAGGCAATAGCCGTGGAACGCCGGCGCCTGCACGAGTTGAATCCCTATCTGCGGCAGCCGCCCCCCCGACAACAGCCCGTAGTGCCGCCGTATTCGGGCCTCGATCGCGACCAGATCGATCTTTGAAGCCTCCCCCAGAGACGGCGTCATATTAAACGCCACTTGCATGTCATACACGTCCTTGGGCATGCTCTGGAAGTTCAGCAGCGTCACTGTCTGTTGGTGCAACTCGTCCACCGCCGCGCGCCCGTGTTCACTCGCGGGCTCGTGCACCGTCGCCCATGCGCTCCGGATTGCCCCCGCTTCCTGCGCTCGCGCCGTCAAGAGGCCCAGCACCGTGGCGGCGATGTGCGAGGGAATCAGCGCCGGCGTATGGAGATCCGGGCCGGCCGCGGCTGGGTTGGCTATCGCATCCCGCACCCAAGGAGAGGCCACCAGCACTCCCGGCTCGCTCTCGATCGCATCGGATAGGTCGATCACGCTCGACCGCGCGTCCACCGCCGCCCGCCAGTGCGCGCTGGTCTGTCCCGGCGAGCCCGCGAAAAACACATAGTCCACCTGCGCGAACGAGTCCTCGTCGATAGCTTGAACGACCGCGACCTCGTCGCCCAACGCCTCGATTTGTCCCAAGCCCTCGTCCTCGTCCATCAGCAGAAGCTCTGCCGCGGCAAACGAGGTATCCTCGAGCGCCTCGGCCAGCTCCTTGCCCCTGAGCGTACCTGCCCCCACAATCGCGATCCGAACGTTTTCCGGCATGTCCGTCCTTTACTTAAACGTGCTCCAGGCGAGCCGACTTCCGCTGCCATCCATAGAGGAGCCGCGCCAGCACGCCCGAAAACAGATATACGAGCGCAATGGCAGCCAGCAGGTATTGTGAAAAAAACACCAGCGCATACAGAAAAGCGCCCAACAGCACAATCCACCGGAACGGGTGCGCGCGCGCCAGATCCATTTCCTTGCCGCTCCAGAACCGCCAAGTGCTGACCATCAAAAACCCGATAAATCCCACATACGCGCCCCACAGCAGCGCTACCCAATAAATCGATACAGGAATTCCGCTGAAAAAATGCACCACCGCGGCAATCGCCCCGGCACCGGCCGGGATCGGCATCCCCACGAAATACTTGCGCCCAGGCCGACCGGGGTTCTTCGGCTTAGGCGTCCCCATGCTGTTAAACCTGGCCAGACGAGCCGCCCCGCACAGCAGGAAGAGGAAGCAAAGCAGCGCTCCCAGGCTCACCAGTCGATGCCGCAGCGGGCTCGCCAGCGTGTGCGGCAGCATCTGAAAGCCCCAACAGTAGGCCAGCAGCGACGGCGCGACCCCAAACGTAATCACGTCGGCCAGCGAGTCGAGCTCCTTACCGAAGTCACTTGTCGTATTCGTCATGCGCGCAATTCGGCCGTCGATTGTGTCGAACGGAATCGCAAACCCGATCGCCAGCGCGGCATAATCAAAGTGCTGCGGCTCGATCGCCGAACCTTGCAAAGCCTGCGTGATCGCAAAAAATCCAGCCGCGATATTGCCGGACGTGAATACCGAGGGCAGGATATACATCCCCCGCGATCTGCGCCGCGACCCCCGCGCCGGCATCGGCACCGTTTGAAGCCGCTGAGTCTGGTCGCTCACGAGCGCGACTCCATGAATCCGCGTTCTGCTGCATCCATCCCAAGTCTTGCGACTGTCCCATTCGGCAGCGCCGGGCCGGATTTCGGCGCCACGTACGCGAGCACCGTGCTGCCGCCCTTCACCGCGGCGCCCACTTGCACACGCACATCCGTGTCCACAGGCAAAATCAGATCCGTTCGCGAGCCGAACTTGATCAGGCCCACTCGCTGTCCCCGCTCTAGGCGGTCTCCTACCACGTGCCGGAAAACGATCCTTCGGGCCAGCAGCCCGGCAATTTGCTTGAAAATCACCTCGTACCCGTCTGCTGCCTCCATCACGCAGATGTTCTGTTCGTTGCGGTCTGCCGAGGCCGCATCCATGGCGTTTACAAACGCGCCCTTTTGATATCGCACTTCGCGGACCACCCCCGAAACAGGAGCGCGGTTCACATGAACATTAAATACGTTCAGGAAAATGGAGATGCGCATCCGTTCGCCCTCGGGCGTCCGAACCGTCTCCACGCTGGTCACCTTCCCGTCCGCAGGCGAGACGACCAGCCCTACTCCGTGAGGGATGGTTCGGCGGGGATCCCGAAAAAACCACAGGAAGAACGCTGCGAACCCGAGTGGCAACACACCCAACCACCACACATGCGTCAGCACCGCGACCGCTACCGCGACCAGGATGAGGGAGATGCCGTAAAAGTAACCGTCACGAACCATCCCGTCGATTATAGAGGGGCAGGCCGGATACGAAACACTTTCCAGTAAGCTCTAATTCCAATCCGGAATCATGATCACCGGCGCTGCCCATTTCGGAACCGGCAATGCCTGAGCCGAAGATCGGGCTTACCGGAATCACCTCATACCATTTGGCGGGGGAGTTTCCGGCTTCTCCCGCAGCGAGAGACTCAGCAGCATCGCATCCTCCTCCGGATTGCGGTAGTAGCCGCGCCTGACCCCGTCCTGGATGAAGCCGAAACGCGCATACATTCCGAGCGCGGCGGCATTGGACATGCGCGCTTCCAAAATCAGCCGCTCGGCGCCGGCCCCTCGGCTCCAGGCGATCACGCCTCTAGTCAACTCCAGTCCCACCCCTTTCCGCCAATGCGCGGGCGCGGTGACAACCGCTTCCAGCTCCGCCGTGCCCGCGACCTGGCTTGCCACGGCAAAGCCATATAACGGTCCGTCCAATCCCTGCGCGACCCATGCTCCCCGGCGCGCAGGCTGCTGCTCGGCCACTTGGAGCAAGCGCCGAACCTCAAACTCCGGCCAATGCGGCGCGGTGGCGACCACGGCCGCAATTGCCATTACGGCGCCCACATCCTCCAGGCGCATCATACGGACCTCAAAGTTCACCCGCCGGCCGTCCGCAGCATCTGCTCCGCTTGCCACAGGTACAAGGCGTCGAGCGACCCGGGATCGTCCCAATCGCGCGCCGCCACGCGCTCGCGCGCATGGGCAAGCGCGTCGATTGCTCGGGGCTGAGCGACTGATCGAGCGCCTGGAAACAGCCCTGCCACCCTGTCTTCGCACACTGCCAAAGCGCTTAGGTCTTGCGCGGCGCCTCGCGCCTTGTCTTCCGACAACAACTGCTCCGCTCCATTCGACGCGCGGAGGTACACGCTGCCCCGTCCGGCGTCCAACGCCGCATATTCCGTCCGCCCCGCAGCGGCAAGCACCGCGAGCCGCGACACCGCCACCAGCGGCACAGCCGCGGCTTCCGACAATGCTTTCGCCGCGCTCAACCCTATGCGCATCCCGGTAAAGCTGCCCGGCCCACGCACTACGACCATCGCTGCCAAGGCTGCGGGCGCGACTTCCCCAAGCACTTCGCCGAGCGCGCCCGTGAGCCGCGCGCCCGTTGAGCGGGCCGGCAGGGTCGCTTCACGCAACACCCGCAGCTGACTCCCGAAAAGCTCACCAAGCGCAAGCGTGGTTTCAGCGCCGCAGGAATCCAGACCCAAAATCAACTGCCTCCCCTCAAACATGCCGCCCTACATGCCCGCCCGGCGCTCAGGTTCGCCGTCCAGCCGGCGCAGCACCCTGGCCAGCTGCGCATCGTTGCTGTAGCCGGAGCGCTCCGCGCGCACCCTCCCGGCGGTCGCAATGCGTTCCCGGTCGCCGGCGTTCGCCAGATAATAGCGCGCTTTATCCGCGCACTCGTCTTCCGAGCCGTAAAACACCGCTTCCCGGTCCTCCTCAAACGCTTCCTGGTGCCCCGGCGAGCGCTCTGCCAGCAGAAACTGCCCGCACGCCGTGATCTCGAACGACTTGTGCGCGACATCCTCCTCATTCATGTGGGTTACAAACGCCATGTTGATCTTCGACCGCCACATCGCTTCGCGGTACGCGCCGCCTTTCATCATCCCCCCTAAAACCGAACTTCGCTGCAACTCCGGCGGCCAAACCTTATCCCAGCGCGGCCCCGCGACGGAAACCGGCAGCCCATGCTTTTCCGCCAGCGCGAGCAGAAACTCAGGCCGGTGCTCGAGCGGCGACCCGGTATACGCGAGCTTGCGGTCGCGGTTCGCGTCCCCCCAGCCCGCGGGCGGCGGGTAGTGCTGCAGCGGGTCATAGGAAAGCGCGATCTTGATCGCCGGCAGCCCCCAGTCCGCATACCGCTTCACGTCCACGCTGCGGAATAAGCAGTGGAGATCGAACAACCGGTACACCTTGTAAAACTGCAACCAGCAGCCATCGTTCCGCGGCCCAAACGGATTGTCCTGGTTGTAACAAACCGTCACCGCGCCGAGCGCCTTGACCGCCTCCACCGTGCCCGCATGGAAGTGCACGGGTTTGTCAAACCACACTACATCCGGCCGGTGCTCCCGCGCCGCCTCGACCAAAGTCTCGTTTACCCGCCCAATCAGCAGACCGACGGGAAACCGATACCGCAGCGCGTTGAGATACCGCGACCGCGGCTCATACCTGTCGACGTCAAACGGAATTACCTCCTGCCCCAACCGCCGAAACGCCTCCAACCGATACAGCGCCGTGCTCCCCGGCGATAGCGGCCCCACATATAGGATCTTTCGCCGCCTCAAACCCTCCCCAATCATCGCAACCCTTCTATCGGCACTTGTCTCGAATTCGTTCAGCCCAAATCCGACAAAGCCTGCAATAAATCTTCCTCGAGGTCCGCGAGGTCCTCAATCCCCACCGAAATTCGCACCATTCCATCCCCAATCCCCAACCGCGCCCGCGCCTCGGCCCCAATTGCCGCGTGGGTCATGGTCGCCGGATGCGAGATCAACGTCTCCACCCCGCCCAGCGACTCGGCCAGCGTACACACCCGCAGCCGGGTCAGAAACGCATTCGCCCGCTCCAAGGAGCCGAGATCGAACGCGATCATCCCGCCGAAGCCCGTCATCTGCCGGCGAGCCAATTCGTGCTGCGGATGCGAGGCGAGCCCCGGATAGTACACCCGCCCCACGGCCGGATGCGCTTCCAAGAGCGCCGCGATCGCGCGCCCGTTGCGGTCATGCTCCCGCATCCGTGCGGCCAGCGTCTTGACCCCCCGCAGCACCAGCCAGGCCTCAAAGGGCGACAGGATCCCGCCCGTGCACTTCTGCACAAACCCCCACCGCTCCCGGTGCTCGGGCTTGGTCCCGACCAGCACCCCACCCAGGCCGTCCGAGTGCCCGTTCAGGTACTTTGTTGTCGAGTGCATCACGATATCCGCCCCCAGCGCGATCGGCTGCTGCAGATAGGGCGACATAAACGTGTTGTCGACCGATAACTCCACGCCCGCCGCATGGCATAGATCGGCCGCCACCCGGATATCCGTGAGCGTCATCAGCGGATTGGTCGGCGTCTCGATGTGCACCAGGCGCGTCTCCGGCCGCAGCGCCCCGCGCAGGGCATCCGGGTCCGCCGTATCCACATAGGTGAACTCAATCCCGTACCCCGCCACGATCTGATTAAACAGCCGCGGCGTCCCCCCGTACACGTTCTCGCCGCACACCACGTGGTCCCCGGCCTTGAGCATCGCCACCAGCGCCGAAATCGCCGCCATGCCGCTCGCAAACACGCTCGCGCCCGAGCCGCCCTCGAGCGACGCCAGGCTCGTCTCCAGCGCATCGCGGGTCGGGTTCGACACCCGCGAGTACTCCCACCCCTTGTGCTTCCCGATCTCCTCCTGCGCATAGGTGGAGGAAAGGTAAAGCGGCACATTCACCGCCCCCGTCAAGGGGTCCGGCGCCTGCCCGTCGTGTATCGCCCGCGTTGCGAATCCAGCCATGTTTTGAAGGTATCAGGCGGGAGAGCCGCCCGCAGACCTAGCTGGCATCACTGCCCCGAACCCGCGCCGATTTCCGTCCGACGCGCTCGCGCCAGCAGCCCTTGCGATAATTTGACAATGCGAGCGAACTTCTGCAGTGGTACGCTGACCTCATGCAGCTAGAGAAGGCCAACGAAGCCGTGACGGGCCTGCGGAAGGTGGTTCAGGACCTGATCGCACCGGAATTGGGCTCAATCAAAGCTACACAAGCCGCGCATGGCGAGCAGTTCACGCTCATCCGCACCGAAATTAAGGTCTCGGAAGAGCGCACCAAAGAAGCGATTGCAGCCCTCGGCGACCGGCTCATCGAGCGAATCGAATTCGCACGCAGGGAATCGCAAGATGCGAACACTGCCCTGAGCGACCGGCTTATCGAAAAAGTCGAGTTCGCCCGCAGCGAAGCCCAACACTCCGCCAACGAAATCAAGCTGTTCATCGGGATCAACTACGAGCAGCGCAAGCGCGAAGAAGCCGAGGCTCGCGTAGCCGAACTGGAGCGCAGGCTTCAGCTCCAGCCACCCTCCTAACCACTCATTCGCGCGGTCGGATAGAAAATTCAGTGAAAACGCTCTGCGTTGCTGCTGCAATCAACCTGCTGTCCGTGTCGATGGTTCCCGCTTACGCGCAATCGATAATCAGGAGCGCGAAGCCAGCAGGAGTCCGTTGGGTTCAGCAGCGACTTGCCGATTCTGGCATAGATGGCGCCGCGCTGAGCTCGCTCTACTCCGATATAACCGAGGACCCGCACCAAGATCTCAAAGGTATCGTGATCGTGCGCGATGGGCATCTGGTAAGTGAGCACTACTTCAATGGCGACTCCGTAGAAACGCTCCACGATATCAGATCGGCCACTAAGAGCCTCACATCTTTATTGATGGGCATTGCAATCCAAAAGGGCCTCGTCCACAGCGCGGACGACTCCATAGCACTTTACCTGCCGGGGCTGCCCAAAGACGGAAAAGAGAAGATAAAGGTCAAGGATTTACTCACCATGCGCTCCGGCTTGGACGCGGACGACGAAGACCCTTCAACGCCCGGCAATGAGGATAGGCTGGACCAATCCTCGAACTGGATTCGCACGGTCTACGCAGTTCCCATGAAGCGCCCGCCTGGCGAAAAATACGTGTACTGCTCCATCAATGCTTTTCTCCTGGGAGCAATCATCGAAAACGCTAGCCATATGCCTCTGGATGAGTTTGCAAAGGTTAAATTGTTCGGTCCACTCAGAATCCAGCCCTTCCATTGGCAACACGTACCGATCAATAGAACTACCGGGCAAGGGAATCTATCGATCACGACCCGGGATGAGGCCGCACTTGGCGAACTTGTTCTGAATGACGGAATCGTAGAAAAACGCCGCCTCCTGAATCGTGCGTGGATTGAAAAGAGTTTAGCGAACCAGGTCCCCATATCCGCGAGCGACCCTTACGCGGATTTCTATGGCTACATGTGGTACACCAAAGCCGAGCCAGCTGGCCAGCGCAAGGTGGTAGTTCACTTCGCTTCCGGAAATGGCGGCAACAAAATCTACGTAATCCCGTCGCTTCACATGGTCATCGCAATCACGTCCAGTGCCTACGGTCAGAAGTATGGCCAGCGCCGCTCGCAAGACATTCTCTTGAGAGTTCTGGCGGCAGTAGGTCCCGAATAGGACATCGCATCGCTCTAATCACCACTCGCCAACTCTCCGCCCTCAAAAATCCCCTTCGACAGATACCGCTCCGCCGAATCCGGCACCAGCGTAGCCACGCGCTTGCCCGCCCCGAGCCGCTCCGCGACCGCTAGAGCCGCGAACAC
>CAXTRW010000119.1:0-9292 GCA_964246765.1 uncultured Acidobacteriaceae bacterium
CCCCCCCCCCCACGTCCAGCGATGCCGGCCGCTCTACGTGTGTACGAGAACTGCCTTAGGGCTGCTGGCAAGTGCTGCCGCAGCCGTTCGGCGCCGCCTGATAGTTCCAAGGGTTGGCAATGTTTCCGTTCCAGGCGGAGATTTCCTGCACTACAATGGTCCATCCGTCCGACAGCCCATCGTTTTCCGTCGTGCTCGCACCGCCCGGCGCGAAGCTGGGAATAGCCTGATTTCCGATAATCAGGTGCATCGCCAGCTGCTTTGTCTTGTTGCCGTCGAACCCGTCCTGGTAAGTGGAAGCGGGGTATTCCATGTAGGAGGCCGCGACCAACTTGCCGTCCACAAACTCAAAGAGCTGGTTGTCCGTCTGCCAGGAAAGGACAAGGTCGTGGAACCCGCCGGACCAGTTCAGCGGCAGCTCCTCAAAGGGGGGCTGGCCCTCAGGATGATATCTGTAACCATAACCATCGGCCCAGTAGAGAGGGTGGGGAGCAGTCTGCCAAGCTACGTTATAGATGTTGGGTGTCCCGTAATCAAGCTGAGCTCCGGTCTGAACCGACGGGTTGTTGTACCAGCGGGGATAGTTGTCGTTCAGATCGATTTCAAAGGAATCGTTGCTCCCCGGCAGTTGCAGCAGCGAGGTTGGAGAGTTGAAGCCTCCGTACGGATTGCCGCCGGGACCGGGCGACTTTTCCGAGCCTGAGAACATCCAGACCGGCGCCCAGGAGAATGGGCCGGCCGGGCTCTTGTAGCGCACCTTCACGGTCATGCCGGGGCGCAACTCGGCCGGCACGCGGATCATGCCCGCGTAGACATTGCCCGGCGAACAATTTGTATGATTTTGCGAGCAGATGGCGCGCAGGTGCAGCCCGTCCGGCGCCAGCACATGGAGGTCGTTCGGATCCCCGGCCTCGTAATGACGCGCCACGGCGGCGAAGGTTTTATTCCCGCCTTGCCCCGTATCCATCGGGCTGCCGAGCGTCTGGTTCAGATTGCCGGAGATGTAATTCATAAAGAAGGTATCGCGCACCGATTGGCCGGTTGCTAGGTTGGCCCCGGGCTGGTCGCTGCCGATAACTAGCGAAAACAGGTTCGTTCCGGACGAGTCCAGCTGTAGGCCGTCGCCGGGCGCCGCGCTCGCATTTGCCGGGAGCGGCTGGGTCGGCGTGCCGTAGCTGGGGAAGTTGGGCTGCGTGCAGTAATTCGCGGTCGAATCGCCGCCTGGGTTGTTAGGCTGGCAAAAGTCGGTTTGCGCCTGCGCTGCCGGCAGCGCGAACACTCCGGCTAGTGCAGCACTTGCTACAAGTCCTGCGCGGACAAGATGCCGAGAATGCGAGTGGGGGACGTTGATCGAAGCTGCCGTCGTGTGCGATGCAAATTGGGGGAAATGCATAGGACGCTTCCTTTCTGAAACATCGGTTGAGCGGCGCGGGCTGTGCACCGGATTTAAGTTAGAAGGTCACGACGAGCCGAACCTGCCCCGATCTCGGCCCTTCTTGTCCCAAGTAGGCGATTTGGCCGAAGCCAGGGTCAGTTGGGTTCGTGTCGGCGCCTCCGAAGTCATGCCGGTTAAACACGTTGAAAAACTCCGCCCGGAACTCCAGGTCGATTCCTTCACGGATGCTGGTCATCTTGCTGAGGCTTACATCCTCGGCCAGATAGGGGGACATCCGCACCTGGCTGTTCACGCGCGGCAAGTTACCGAACGAGTACCCGGTTGGGCCGCCGGTCTGGCCGACGAAATTATTCGGGTCCGCAAATGCCGCTGGATTAAAGACCAGGTTCTGGCCGCCCTTGAAGGGATTGAAGCGGCCGCTGCGCCAGGTTTGCGATAGCAGGTCCTGACCCGGTACCTGGCTGTAGCGGATGCAGGTGGGCAGGCCTGGAATGCCGGTTGCGCAGCCGAAGCCGTAAGGGTCTCCCTGCGGGATGTAGCGCTGCACAGCGCCAAGCGACCAACCGCCGACCGCTCGGTTTACAAGCGGCCCGTCGTGCGCCAGAAAGGCCCTGCCATTGCCAAAGGGCAGATCATACAGCCAGCTCAACACGACGACGTGCGGCGTGTCGATGGTGCTTACGCTTTTTTCTCCTTTCAGATTGAAGGGATTCTGGATCGCGTCGCTGCCGGAATAGATTTGGTCGGAGTCCGTCAAGTCCTTGGAGAAGGTATAGGAGGCGAGAAAACTTAGGCCGTTTCTGTAGCGTTTTTCAAGCTTGGCAATCAGGGCATGATAGGTGTTCTGGCCCAGGTTCTCTAAGCCTGAAGCGGTGTTGATCGCAAAGAACTGCGGATACGGCCGCAGGGATTGCGCCAGGGTCTGCGTGAGCGGGAAGGAAGCGAACGGCAGCGGGGTCGTGGGTCCGACCGTGCTGTTCAGTTGCACGCCGAGGCCGTAGTAGCGCGGATCCAGGCTGTCCATGGTAAGCAAGTTAGAACGCAGGTGCGTGCCGCGCGTGCCGATATAGCCGAGCGTCAGCACGATATCCGGACTAACCTGCTGCTGCACATCCAAGCTCCAGACCTGCACCATGCCCGGTCTGCCGAAGCTGCGCGCCGTGTAGTTCGCATTGTAGGTGAAGTTAGCCTGTGAGGGGTCCAGGTTCAGCACCGGGTTGATCGGCGGCAGACCGGCATCCAAGCGCAGCGGGGCTGTAAAGCCGTTGTCCGAGTAAGACGGCTGCTGCAGAAAACCCGGGCCTGTTGAGTAATTGCTGTATTGCAGCGGCGAGTACAGGATGGAGTAGTTCGCGTGAACCACAGCCTGCCCGTGCAACCAATCCGGACTGTACGCCAGGCCGATGCGCGGCGCTACATCCTTGTAGTATGTGTTGGCCCAGCGGCTGCTCAGGCCCGAACGTCCCGGGCCGCTGCCGGCGAACACCAGCGCGCCCAGCCGCCCGTTCGCTCCCAGGTTCGGCACACTGGGGTCGAACTGTGACATATCGTTTTTGATTTCGCGAAACGGTACGGGCACATCCCAGCGCACACCTAGCTGCAGGGTAAGCTGCTTATTCACCTTGTAGTGGTCCTGCACATACAGGTCGGCCGAGTGCCCGATAAAGCGCGGCTGCACAATCTGCAGCGCGGAGCCTGCGCCGCTTGGCTCGCCTACCAGGAAGCTCGCGAAGCCGTTGCCGCTGTTGGAGGTTTGGCTCGACTCCCCCGCTGTTTCAGCCCGCGCGAAGCTGAAGTAGCCGGGAGGGTTGCCGCCCTGCAGCGTATTATACTGGTACACCCTCCACTCGCCGCCGATGTCCAGGTCGTGCCGGCCTTTTTCCCAGGAGACATTGTCCACGCCGATGAAAACGTCGTTTGTCCCCTTGTAGCGCGAGGCGCTGCCCACGTTGGTAATCCCCTCGCCGAAGCGGAATTGAGGAAAGCCCGGGCCCGAAACCCCGTTCAGTCCGAGTTGCGCGGGGTAGTCGGCACCCCCGATCGCCGCGGGAGCGCTGGTCACATTGTCAAGATGCAGAAAGCCGAAGCCGAAGTGGTTGAGCAGGGATGGGGAGAAAATGTGGTCGTACCCGAGACGCGCGTAGTGCGACGAAAGGTCCTGCGTGATCGCGCTGCTGTCAAACGGGAAGGGAAGCGCCGGCGTCCCGGAGATCGGCAGGGCATTTTCCCGCGCTACATAGGTTCCGAAAACCTTGTCCTTCTCGGTGAGAGAGTGGTCGATCCGAATGACCTCCGGCGTCAGCACCGTGGTTCCGCTCGCCGTGAAAAAGTAGTTGTTCTGGAGATTGGCGTTGGTCGGCGCGGGCAGGATGCTGGTTAACTTGCTCGCGACCTGTGAAATACGGTTTGCCGGAACCACGTTGAGCGCGCCGTTGGCTGTGAACGGCAGCCGGCACTGTACCGTGCCGCCGCCCGGAGCGGCCGCGTCCCGGGTTGTGCCAGGATCGAAAATTTCACCCTGGTACATCGGCTGTCCATCGCAGGGATTTGTGCCCAGCACGATGCTCCTGTTCAGCGTCGCCGTGAAGTCGCCAGCCCGGTTCGCGGCGGTGGGAACGGTTGCGGTGATGGGAAGTACCCGGTTCTCCCTGAACTGCTGCCACGAGAAGAAGAAGAAAGTCTTATCCCTGCCGTTGTAGAGGTGGGGAATCAGGACCGGTCCGCCCAGAAGCACGCCGTATTCGATTTTGTGATCGGCCGGCAGGAAGAAGGCCCGGTTCGTCGGGTCGGTCGCGAGGTATCCATTGTTGAACCAGGTGTTGGCGTCGAAGGCGGTATTCCTGAGAATGTCGTAGACCGAGCCGTGAAACGCGTTGGTGCCGGATTTGGTGGAGTAGCTGACGATGCCCGAGGTGGTATTGCCGTAATTGGCCGGGAGGCCCGCGTTCAAAACCTTGAACTGGTCGAGCGCGTCCACTGAGGGGAGCAGTTCTGCCGTGCTGCCGTCACCCAGGTCCGCGGTTTGCAGGCTGATGCCGTCGATCAGAATTTCAGATGCGAACTGCTGGCCGCCCCCGATCTGCGAGCGAAAGCTGCCGCCGTTCGAGCCGATGCCGCTGGTGCCGGGGGTCAAGAACACAAAGTCGCCCGCGTTTCGCTGCGCGCCTTCTCCCACGGAAAGCGGAAGCCGCTCGACTGAGCGCGCCGTAACCACCGTACCCACGTCGGAGGACTCGGTTTGCAGCTTCAGATCGGAGGCCGAAACCTGAACAGTTTCGGAGACAGCTCCCGGACTCAGGGCCGTGTCCAACGACGTGGTTGTGCCGATCTGGATCGTGACCCCCTTCAAGACTTGGTTCTTGAAGCCCTGGGCCGTCACGGTCACGTTGTAGACACCTATCTGGAGTGAGGGGAAACGGTAGCTTCCGCCGGTGCCGGTTTGCGCGCTCTGGGCAGCGCCGGTATTCGTGTCCGTGACCGAAACGGCAGCGTTGGACAAGCCTGCGCCGCTGATGTCAGTGACTGTGCCGGCCAGCACCCCGCCCGAGGACTGCGCCAAGGCTAGGTGAAACCCTCCGGCGTTCACCAGCCCCATCAAAATCGCGAAAAGACACAGCCGGACCATTGCCTTGATGAGCATTCGTGTTCTCCCAGCGGTTTGCCGGACGGCTACGATCGCCCGGCACTGACCACTGCAACGAAAGAAACTCCCGCCCACACACGCCCGCCAAGTGCAGTACGGTAGCTTGGAACCGAGGAGGAGCTATCCCCCGCCTTTCCAATCCCCCATTCGGGGAGGTACAGTACCTGTCAGAGTGAGCGCGTTGGATCGTTTGGGGCAAAATCGCAGTGCTGTTTCGGAAGTTCCGTCTTCTCCGGACGCCGCTCATCCCCCGCCCGCGCCAGCCCTTGTGGGCGAAGCACTGGAGCGGATTGTGCGCAGCGCACCCTTTCGGGGCAGCAAACAGTGCCAGCTCCTGCTTCGCTATGTGGTGGATCACAGCATCGAAGGCCGCGAGGAGCTGCTTCGCGAGCGCGTCATCGGCAGCGAGGTTTTTGGGCGCAAGCCGGACTACGACGCCGCGAACGACCCGATCGTTCGCGCACGCATGGCGGAGGTGCGCAAACGTCTCGCCCAGTACTACCAAAGTGAAGGGCTCGCCTCACCGCTTCGCATCCAGATCCCTTCCGGCTCTTACTTGGCCCGATTTGCAAGCCTCGCAGCTGCCGCGCCTGCCTCAGCCGCGCAGGACGGGGAACATAGGCAGGTTGCGGAAGCCGTCCCTGCCGAGCCGCTCGCCGGCCGGCGCTTTCCTAGAAGGCGCCTGGCGACGGTCGCGGCTGTTCTGCTGATTCTCTCCGCGGTCGGCATACTAATATGGCGAGATGTGCGTCCATCGCCGGCCAGGCTGCTGGATCGCTTCTGGGAGCCGGCCCTGAGCAGCCCGATGCCGGTCTTTATCTATACCGGCACCAACGTTGTGTACCGTTTTACGCCTGAGTTCATGGAGCGATATCGGGAAGCCCACCACCTTCCAAATACAGGACTCGAGTTTCCGGTCGACCTGCAATCGCTGAAGACCATCGACCCTCAGGACCTCGCGGTGTTCGCGGATACTTTCATCGGCGAAGGCGACGTATCCGCCTGCACAACCATCGCCTCCATGCTCGCGCGCCACAACAAGCGCTACGAAATGCGCTACGCAGGCGATATCTCCTCCGGAGACCTGCACTCCGCGCCAACCGTTCTCATCGGCGCTTTCAGCAATCGCTGGACGTTGAGCGTGACCGAAGGGATGCGCTACCGATTCGTCCGCGGCACCACCATTGAGGATCGCTTCGACCCTCATCGCTCGTGGAGTATTCGTACCAAACCGGATGGAGCCACGATTGACGACTATGCTGTGGTTTCACGCATTCTGGCACCGAAGAGCGGGGGCGCAGTCCTGACGGCCGCGGGCATCGGCCAGTATGGCACCCAAGCTGCCAGCGAATACCTCGTCAACAGCCAACGCATCGCTGAGTTCGCCAAGCGAGCCCCTCGGGACTGGCCGCAGAAAAATGTGCAAATCCTGCTGCATGTCAAGGTCGTGGACGAAATCCCCGTTTCGATTGACATCCTTGGACTGTACTTCTGGTGAGAGCCGGCGCGGCGAGCATCGGCTCCGCAGGCTGAATCCGACAGGTCTCAACCCGCCGGTCCCTCTAGGATTCCCATCTCGCGTAGCCGGCGGTGAGCGCCGCGCTGCACATCGATGGAAATCGTTTTAAGCTCCCAAGGCGCAAGCGAAAACTCTTCATCGAGCGCAAGCGGGCTGCTCCGCACCCGGCCCCTGGTCTGCCTGCCGGATCGCTCCTGGACGCGAAGCACAAGCGCGCCGCCCTTTTCTGCGCGCTTCACGGCCAAGACTTCGATAGTGTCCGGGCTCAGCTCCAGGAAGCTCCGCTCGCGCGGTTCTGTCCCGCCGTGCCGCGAGTCCAGCACGTATTCTGCCGAGGTTTGGAGCGCGATCGCCCGCCGGTCCGGGGCAAGCTCGGTATAGGCGCCCTTGCCGCCGAGGAGCCAGAATTTTCTTTCCTGGCGTCCCTGGTCCTGCCATGCTTCCGTGCCGGCCGCGTCGACCTTGTTGGGATTGTGCCGCGCGTATGGCGCGGAGCGGATCAGGATTGTGCGCAGCAGGTTGTCCTTGCAGTCATAGCTGTAGGTGGAGTTGTTGGCCAGCGCCAGCGTGTACTGCTCGCCCTGGAGCGCGACCCAGTCCTGATAAGGCTCCTCGTTGCCTGTGGCCGCGCGCTCCAGTGCCGCGCCCGGCACTTTTGCGAAGACTTTCGGCGAGGTCAACTTCGCAGACACTTCGAGCTTCAGAATCTGCTCATGCTCGTGCCAGTCAATGATGAAGCGCAGCTCAACCGCATCGGATGCCGCGAACTCGGAAATCTCAACCGCGATCGCAGAGCCGCGCCAAGTGAGCTTCTGCCGGGTCATCCGCAGTACCGGCCCTTCCTCGACCACCTCGGAAGACACAAACGTGGGCCGCCCCAGCTCCTTGCGAAACGCGTCGACCCCGTGGGCCCAGGTATCGCTCCTATCCTCGATGACGACCAGCCCCATAAGACCGGCCAGCAGCTCTGTGCCGTCCTCTGCCTTGAGGCTCGCGAGGCCAAACGCATCGCTCGCCACAGCTGTCGGTCGCGAGGGTGCGGCAGGAGAGGGTTCCCCGCGCTCGATCGTGAAGACCTTGTAGCCGCAGGCCGGCAGATCGACCCATGCGGACAAACGCGGGTAGAAGTCCGTCATGCTTTCCGACGGCCGCATCTGCAGCGGCGTCATGGTTCCGTCCTGCGCTTTCAAGGTGGTGAAGCGCTCTGTTGTCGAGTTTGTGGCGTAGGGAAACTCGAGCAGGCACTTGCGCGCCCAGGGCAGCGGGTTGTAGGCGAAAACCGCTCCTTCCGGCACATCCTGCAAGTCCACTTTTTTCGCTATCTGAAGCAGGTGCAGGTTGCGGTTTTCGAGCGCCAGCTGGCAGGCGTACCCAACGCCGTCACGGGCGTTCTCGTAGTCGGAGAAGAGCGAGGTGCCGGCCAGCACATCGTGGAACTGGTTAAACAGCACGCGCTCCCAGGCGCCGGCGATGATCGGTCCCGGATACTCCTGCAGAGACCCGAGCGCCGCGACCGACTCGGTTCGGAATAGCTCGTGCTCGGCGCGCCGGTTTTGATGTTTCTCTTCGCCGCATGCCGAGTAGCAGCCGCGCGAATGGTGCTGCAGTTCGCCGCGCACGACCGGGATGGAGCCTGCCGGCAGCGTCCGTTCAAGCGACGCGAAGAACCGGCCGACCGTGCTCCACTGGAGCTGTGGGGTGAACCCGCCCTGCATCGCCGCCGAGATTTGTTTCAGCTGTTCTTTTGTGACCGCTCCCCCATGGTCGCCGACGCCGAGGAAAAACGCGCCGTCTTGCGCGCCCTCAGGAAAGGAGTGGGCGGCTGAGTCCTGGAGATGGTCGGCCAGCCAGTCGTAGGAGCCATAGATCCGGTACGCCAGAACGCGCGACCCGTCCGGGCCTTCCCACCAGAACAGCCGGGGGTAGTTCCCTTCATGCTCCTGAGGCCGGAGGAACACGTAGTACTTGTAGCCCGCGTGCTTCAGGATGGTCGGCAGCCCTGCGGCGTGGCCGAACGAGTCCGGGTTGAAGCCGATTTTGACGTTAACGCCCAGCTGCTCCGCGGCGTAGGTTTTGCCGTACAAGCAGTGACGCGCGAAGCTTTCGGTGGAGGGAATGTTGCAGTCCGGCTCGACCGGCCAGCCGCCCACGACTTCCCAGCGGCCTTCTCTGATGCGTCTGCGAATTTCCGCGAACATCGCCGGGTCGGTCTTCTGCACCCACTCGTAGTGGACCATGGACGAATGGCTGTAGCAAAATCCGGGCGTTTCGTTCATGCGGTCCAGCGCGCTGCGAAAGGTCGTCAGCACCACGTCGGCGCTGTCGGTCCAGGGCCACAGCCAGGCCGCATCGATGTGCGAGTGGCCGATGATGTGCAGTGTACGCTCTGGCGCGGCGGCAACCGCGCTCGGCAGCCCCGAGCCCAGCAGCGCGCTCGCACCGCCTGCCATGAATTCGCGTCTTGTTACATCCTTCATTTCAATCCCTTTCAAGCGATTCCTGGAAAGAACTCCTCTTCCAGCATCAGCGACAGGCAGTGATACATCGCAAGATGGTACTCCTGCACCCGATACGTTTCGGTGGATGGCGCCTTGACCAGCACATCGCAAAGCGGCCCCATCGCGCCGCTTGTTTCGCCGGAGAGCCCCAGCGTACGCATATCCCGTGCTCGCGCCGTTTGGAGCGCCGCGCACACATTGCGCGCATTGCCGGACGTGCTGATGCCGACGAGGGT
>CAXTRW010000120.1:0-9257 GCA_964246765.1 uncultured Acidobacteriaceae bacterium
CCCCCAAGCTTGAGCACTCAGCAAGGCCCGCCAGCCGATTCCCCCAAACGCAGGCGGGTTTTTTTTGGCGCGAAAGGAACAAATGGACGACGGTACACTGGATTTCGGAAAAATGGACGGCCTCCTGCCGGGCATCGTGCAGGACGCCGGGACCGGCGAGGTTCTGATGGTCGGCTTCCTCAATGACGAAAGCTACCGCCGTACGCAGGAGACCGGCTACGTCACCTTTTGGAGCCGCACCCGCTCGAAGCTATGGACCAAGGGCGAGACCAGCGGCAACCGCCTGCGCGTCGTTTCTGCCGCGACCGACTGCGACCGCGATACGCTCTTGTTCCGGGTCGCGGTCGAGGGCGACGGCCTGGTCTGCCACGAAGGAACGGTCAGCTGCTTCACCCGGCCCCTGGAGATGAGCGCATGAGCAAGCTTCGCCTCGGCATCCCCAAGGGCTCGCTCCAGGACGCGACCATCGACCTGTTCGCCAAGGCGGGTTGGAAGATCTACGCAAGCGGCCGCTCGTATTTCCCGCAGATCGACGACGCGGAGATCGAGTGCATGCTGATTCGCGCGCAGGAGATGGCGCGCTACGTGCACTCGGGCGTGCTCGACGCGGGGCTCACGGGCGTTGACTGGGTGGTGGAAAGCGGGCTCGCGGTCGAGAGCGTCTGCTCGCTCGTCTACGCGAAACAAAGTCGCCAGCGCGTGAAGTGGGTCCTGGCCGTACCCGAGGACGCCCCCTGGCACTGCGCCGAGGATCTCGCCGGTAAGACCATCGCGACCGAGCTGGTCGAGGTGACCAAGCAGTATTTCGCGGACAAGAACGTGCCGGTCAACGTCGAGTTTTCCTGGGGCGCGACGGAAGTCAAGCCGCCCATGCTGGCCGACGCCATCGTCGAGATCACCGAGACCGGCTCCAGCCTGCGTGCCAACCGGCTGCGGATCCTCGACACGGTGATGGAAAGCGAGACCCGCCTGATCGTCAACAGCCAGGCTTACGCGGACAGCTGGAAGCGCTCGAAAATCGATATTCTGGCCCTCATGCTCCGGGGCGCGATCGACGCCCAAGGCCAGGTGGGGCTGATGCTGAACGTCCACCGCGACCACCTCGCGGCCGTGCTCGCCGTGCTGCCCGCCCTCAACTCGCCGACCGTCTCTTCACTCAGCGACGGGAGCTGGTCCGCGGTGAATACCATCCTGGAGGAAGGCGTGGTGCGCGATGTGATCCCCAAGCTGAAGGCGGCCGGCGCAACTGGGATTGTGGAATACCCGCTGAACAAAGTAGTTCTTTAAGAAACACCCCACGAAGTGGGCGCCAGCCGCGCAGGCGGTTTTGCCTTTGACCTTCAAGGAGAAGCCATGGAGATCGTTCGCACCACAGGCCTGGGTGGCCGCCGGGGCAGGGCCCGCATCGAGAAGCTCGCTCAGCGCGGCGCGGCGATCGACGCGCGGGTGCTGCCCGCCACCGAGCGCATCGTGAACGCCGTGCGCAAGGACGGCGACAAGGCCCTGCGCGCTTGGGCTGCCAAGCTTGACGGCCTGCCCGCGAAGGCCCCGCTCGCCATCGACCCCGCGGAAATGCGCATGGCTTTGGCCGCGCTGCCGACCGACCTGCGCCGCGCGCTCGAAACCGCAGCCGTCAACATTCGCGCGTTCGCCGAAAAACAGCTCCCGGAGGACTGGGATTTCGAGCCCACCCCCGGCCTCTCGGTCGGCCAGCGCGTACGCCCGCTCGACTCGGTGGGCTGCTACGTCCCGAGCGGCCGCCATCCCCTGCCCTCGACCCTGCTGATGACTGCGATCCCCGCCCAGGTTGCGGGCGTCGGGCGCATCGTCGCGGTCTCGCCCCGGCCGGCGCCGGAGGTTTTGGCCGCCGCCGCCCTGCTGGGCATCACGGATTTTTACCGCGTCGGCGGCGCGCAAGCCGTCGCCGCGCTGGCTTATGGGACCGCCACGATCCCGCGCGTGGACAAGATCGTCGGCCCCGGCAACGCCTACGTGACCGCCGCGAAAAAGCTGGTCGCCTTTGACGCGGGCATCGACATGCTCGCCGGGCCGACCGAAATCATTGTGACCAGCGAGATGGGAGATCCAAAGGAGATCGCCGCCGACCTGGTCGCGCAGTCCGAGCACGACCCCGACGCGGTCGCCATTTTCATCACCACCAAGGCCGAGCTGGCCCGCCGCGTCGTCGCCCAGGCCAAGGAGCAGGCCCGCGCCAATCCCGTTGCCGCGCTGTCCCTCAATCGCAGCGGCGTCGCCATCGTCGCGGGTTCGCTCGAGGAAGAGCGCGCAATCACCAACCGGCTCGCGGGCGAGCACCTCACCGTCGACTCCGCCGAAGACCTGGCCTGGGTCCGCCACGCCGGGTCCGTGTTCATCGGCCGCTGGTCGCCGCAGCCCATGGGCGACTACGTGTCCGGCCCGAACCACACCCTGCCCACCGGCGGCGAAGCGCGCCTGCGCGGGGGCCTCAGTGTCCACGATTACCTCAAGCTCATCACCGTGCAGCAGTACACGCCCGCGGGGCTCCAGGCGCTCGGGCCCGCGGCCATCCGCATCGCCGAGGCCGAAGGACTCACCGGCCACGCCGAAGCCGTACGCGCGCGTGGGGTTATCGCATGAGCGGCGGTCCCGCCCCCCGCGCAGTGGTCCGCGCGATGAAGGAGTACCACCCCCCGCTGGGCAACCGCGACGGCCTCCGGCTCGACTTCAACGAGAACACCCTGGCCTGCTCCCCGCGCGTCCGCGAGGCGCTCCAAAAAATCACCGCGGGCGACCTCACTCGCTACCCCGAGCGCGGCCCCGTGGAAGCGCTCGTCGCCCGGAGTCTCGCGCTCGCCCCCGAGCAGGTCCTACTCACCAATGGCGTCGACGAAGCGATCCACGTCCTCTGTCAAACCTACCTCAATCCCGGCGACGAAATCCTGCTGCCGGTCCCGACGTACTCCATGTACGAGGTCTACGCCTCAGCCACCGGCGCGACAATCGTACCGGTCCAGGCCTCCCGCGAGGAGTTCGCCTTCCCCTATGAGCAGGTGCTGGCCGCGATCACCCCGCGCACCCGCCTCATCGCGCTCGCCAATCCCAACAGCCCCACCGGCGCGACCCTCCCCCGCGAGCAGATTCTAAGCCTCGCGCGGATGGCCCCCCAGGCCATCGTGCTCGCCGACGAAGCCTACTTTCACTTCTTCGGCGAAACGGTGATCGACTGCCTAGAGCAGCACCCAAACCTGGTCGTCGCCCGCACCTTCTCGAAAGCCTACGGCCTGGCCGGCCTGCGCCTGGGCCTGCTCGCCACCAACGCCGAAAGTATGCACTGGCTGCGGCGGGTCATCTCGCCCTACAGCGTCAACGCGCTCGCCCTCGCCTGCCTGCCGCCCGCGCTTGAAGACACAGCTTACCTCGATTGGTACGTCAGCGAAGTGAAAGCCGCGCGCACCGAGTTTTACGCGGTCTGCGACGAGCTCGGCGTTCGCACCTGGCCTTCGCAAGCCAATTTCGTCCTGCTCGAAATCGGTGCGCAGCACCGCGAGTTCACCCGCGCCATGCACGAGCGAGGCATCCTGGTTCGCGACCGCTCCACGGACCCCGGCTGCGACGGCTGCGTCCGCGTCACCGTGGGCACGCGCGAGCAGATGCGGGCCTGCCATGCCGCCCTGCGCGCCGCGCTCCCGCGCTAGAATTGCCTATGCCAGCCAAGTCCACGGCGCCGGGCGAACCCGCGCAGCCCGCGAAAAAAGCCGTCCGCAAAAGCCCCGAGCCCAAGCGCATCGCGGCGCTCGACCGCGATACCACTGAAACCAAAATCGCGCTCCGGCTCACCATCGAAGGCACAGGCCAGTACCAAATCGCGACCGGCATCCGCTTCTTCGACCACATGCTGGAGCTCTTTACCCGCCACGGCGCTTTCGACCTGGAGCTAACCTGCAAGGGCGACCTCGACGTCGACCAGCACCACACCGTCGAGGACGTCGGGATCGCGCTCGGCGAGGCGTTTGACAAAGCACTGGGCGAAAAGAAAGGCATCCTGCGCGCCGGGTATTTCCTTATGCCCATGGACGAAACTCTCGGCATCGCCGCGGTCGACCTGAGCGGCCGCGTCGCGTGTAAGGTGCGCACCAAAGTCAAGACCGCGCTAGTCGGCGACCTGCAAAGCGAGCTGGTGGAAGATTTCTTCGACGGCTTCGCCCGCGGCGCGCGAGCCAATATCCACCTGAAAACCATGTACGGCCGCTCCAACCACCACAAGCTTGAAGCCCTGTTTAAGGCGTTCGCCCGCGCTCTGCGCGTAGCCTGCTCGCGCGACCGGCAGCTCGGGGAAATGCTGCCCTCGACGAAAGGCCTGCTGTGATCGCGGTCGTCGATTACAAAGCCGGCAATCTGACCAGCGTGCTTAAATCGCTTGCCGCCGCCGGCGCGACCGATCTCCAAGTCACGGAAGACCTCGAAGCCGTCGCAAAGGCGGACAAGATCATCCTCCCCGGCGTCGGCCACTTCGCCGCGACCGCCCGTCTGCGCGAACGCGGCCTCGAAACCGCAATCCGTGAGCGCGCGACGGCAGGCGCCCCGTTCCTCGGCATCTGCGTGGGCTTGCAGTGGCTTTTTTCCGGCAGCGCGGAGTCTCCGGAAACACCGGCTCTCGGCGCATTCGCAGGCCAGTGCTCCCGCTTCAGCGATCCCGCGCTCAAGTGCCCGCACGTCGGCTGGAACGCGCTCTCCATCCCAAGCCCAACGCCGCTCACCGCGGGCCTGCGCGATGGCGAACACGTGTACTTCACCCACTCCTATCGCGCGCCCGTCGTCGAGGAAACCACGGCAACCTGCGACTACGGCGGCCCGTTTTCCGCCATCGTCGAGCGCGGCAACATCATGGGCGTGCAGTTCCACCCGGAAAAGTCGGGCCCAGCGGGGCTGCGGCTTCTCGCAAACTTCGTGAGGCTGTAAGCACATGCTGACCAAACGCATCATCGCCTGCCTTGACGTTCGCGCCGGCCGCGTTGTGAAAGGCGTGCAGTTTGAGGACATCATCGACGCCGGCGACCCCGCCACGCTCGCCGCGCGCCACGCCCAAGGCGGCGCGGACGAGATCGTATTGCTCGATATCACCGCCACCCATGAAGGCCGCGGCACCCTGCTCGCCACCGTAAAGCAAACCGCCGCCAAGCTCTTCGTCCCATTCACAGTAGGCGGCGGCATCCGCTCCGGCGACGACGCCACGGCGGTCTTCGACGCGGGCGCCGACAAGGTTTCCGTCAACTCCGCCGCGCTCGCCGACCCCTCGCTCATCGACGCGATCGGCAGACGCTTCGGCGCGCAGGCCGTGATCGTCGCCATCGACGCCCGCCGCGCCGGCCGCTCGCCCGAGGAGGCCGAGGTGTACGTGAGCGGAGGCCGCAAACCCACCGGCCGCCGCGCCCTCGACTGGGCCCGCGAGGCCGAGCAACGCGGCGCGGGCGAAATCCTGCTCACCAGCATGGACGCCGACGGCACCCGCGCGGGCTTCGACTGCGAGCTCACCGCCCTGATCTCCCAAGCCGTGCAGATCCCGGTCATCGCCTCCGGCGGCGCGGGAAACGCCGGGCATTTCGCCGATGTTTTAAAACACGGCCGCGCCGACGCCGCCCTCGCCGCCGGCATCTTTCACTTCGGCGTCGCCGATGCCCGCACGCTCAAGCAGCACATCGCCCAAGCGGGCGTCCCGGTGAGGCTCCCATGCTGATCCCCGCCATCGACCTCATGGGCGGCCGCATCGTGCAGCTGGTTCAGGGCGAGGAGCTCCGCATCTCCTCCGACGACTTTCCGTACTGGATCGACCGCTTCCGCCCCTACCCGCTGGTGCAGCTCATCGATCTCGACGCGGCCAAGCGGCAGGGCGAAAACCGCGCGCTGATCGAGCGCATCGCCCGCGAGCTGCCCGTGCAGGTCGGCGGCGGCATCCGCACTCCCGAGCAGGCGAAAACCCTGCTCGCGCTCGGCGTTCGCCGCGTCATCTTCGGCTCGTCCCTGTTTCCCGCCGCGGGCATCAATCAAGCCCTGGCAAGCGAGATCGCCGAAACCATCGGCCCCGAACGCTTTCTGGCCAGCATCGACACCAAAAACGGTCGTGTCGCCGTGCGCGGCTGGCGCGAGGAAACCGTGCTCACCCCCGATGAAGCCGTGCACGCCCTTGACCCCTTTTGCGGCGGCTTCCTGTACACCCACGTCGACACCGAAGGCACTCTCCAGGGCTTCCCGCTCGCGGTGGCCCGCCGTCTGCGCGCGCTCACACAACGGCAACTCATTGTCGCCGGCGGCATCCGCGACCAGGGTGAAATCGATGCGCTCGATGCGCTCGGCGTCGACGCCGTCGCGGGCATGGCCGTCTATACCGGGCTCATCGCGACCTAGCCGTGCGGCGGCGCACGATCTCGCCAATCACGGCGAAAAATACCGCCAGCGCGAACATGACGACCGCAGGCCGGCCTTTGTGCACCACCAGCGCCGCCCCGGACTGGAGAGCCCAAATTACCGCGAGCACCGCCCAAACCATCCACAGCTTCATACTTCCTGAGCCTAGCACCGGCGCAAAGGGACCCAACGTACACAGAAAAAAGCGTCTCCGCGACCTCCTTGTACGTCCAAACACCTGCGCTCCGGCCAGAAGGGAAGCGCCGAGGAGGTTTTCTGAATCCAACCAGCAGCATGAATCTTGACTCCCCCTTGTTGTGCGCTGCGGCCGCTTTCGCGTTTTGCGCAGCCCCTTCTTCGTACGCTCAGCGCGCGGCAGACATGCCCGACGCGCCTTCTGCCGTACTCGCAGCGCAGCAGGGCAACAGCGCCACGCCCACCCAGCAAACCCCAAACAACCCCACCAACGGCGGCGAGCCCAAGCAAACCAAGCGCATTCTCGGTATCGTGCCCAACTTCCGCGCCGTTTCCGCCGACACCCACCTTCCTCCGCAAACCGTCGGCCAAAAGTTCAAAAGCACCGCCCAGCAAAGCTTCGATTACTCCTCGGTCCTGTTTTCCGCCATCCTCGCCGGCGTCGATCAGGCGGAAGGCTCTGACCCGGAGTTCGGCCACGGCGCGAACGGCTACGGGCAGTACCTCTGGCACACCTACGCCGATCAAACCGACGAGAACTTCTGGGTGCAGGCCATCCTTCCCGCCGTCACGCACGAGGACTCGCGCTACTACACCCTGGGCCACGGCAACTTCCTGCACCGCGGGATCTACGCTTTCGACCGCACCCTGATTACCCGGAAAGACAGCGGCGGCAATACCTTCAACATCTCCGAAATCATCGGGGCCGGCGCGGCCTCCGGCATTTCCACCGCGTACTACCCAAGCCAGGAAAGAACCTGGACCAAAACCGGCCAGCGCTGGCTGCAAAACGTCATCATCGATGGCGGCACCTACGTCTTCCAGGAGTTCTGGCCCAACATCAACAACGCCATCTTCCACCAGAAAGACTAGCCCCGACCGCATGCCCGACAAACGACCGGTTCGCATCGCCATCTCCGCTTCCATCGACGATTCGCACCTGCGGCGCCTGCCGTCCGGGGTGGATCTGGTTCGCTACTCTTTGGACGACAGCGCGCCGCTTGAAGCCGACATGGTTGTCGCGCCCAGCTTCGGCCCGGATGCGGGCGAGATTCTTAAGCGCTCCCACACGCGCTATGTCCAAACCATCTCAGCCGGGGTCGAAACGGTGCAGCCCTTTCTGCCTCCCGGCACCGTGCTGTGCAATGCGCGTGGCGTTCACGACGCCTCCACAGCAGAGTGGGCGCTCACATCCATCCTGGCCTCGCTCAAGTGGCTGCCCCTGTACAGCCGGCTGCAGGGGGAAGGCCGCTGGGGTGGCCGCTCCGAATCAGATGTCTACTGGCAGCAGGTGTACGGCAGCCCTCACGGTTCAGGCACCCCGGTGCTGCTCGAAGAGCTCGCCGGGAAAACTGTGCTGATCGTCGGCTACGGCGCCATCGGAGCGGCAATCGAAGCACGGCTCACCCCGTTTGAGCCCGCCAGCATCCTTCGCATCGCGCGCACTCCGCGCGAAGGTGTCGCGCCGGTTTCCGATCTCCATCGCCTGCTGGCGGAAGCCGACATCGTCGTGCTGATCACCCCGCTCACCCCCGAAACCCACCACCTGATCGGAGCACGCGAGCTGGCCCTGATGCGCCGCGGCGCCCTGCTGGTCAACGCGGCCCGCGGCGCGGTGGTCGACACCGATGCCCTGGTCGCCGCGCTTGAAAGCCGCCGCGTCCGCGCCGCCCTCGACGTCACCGACCCTGAACCCCTTCCGCCCGGCCACCCCCTGTGGCGCGCGCCGGGGCTGCTGCTCACCCCACACATCGCCGGCTCCGTTCCGGCTTTTCTCGACCGTGTCTTCCGCTTTGTCGGCACGCAAGCCGAGCGCCTTCTCCGGGGGGAAGAGCCCAAAAACATCATCCGGGGCGCGTACTAGGGCTCTGCCTAAAGCCAACTGTTTCGAGCGGAACATAGTACCCTTGCGAAGGGCTCATTTCCCCACAAGGACCACACCTCTACCATGGCGAAGTTCACGGTTGGCGTAGACATGGGCGGCACCAACCTGCGGATCGCGGGCTACTCTCCTCAATGGGAGCGGCTCAGCTCCGTGGCTATCCCCACGCGCGTTTCCGACGGCCCCGCGGCCGTGCTCGGCGATATGGCCGACGGTATCCGGCGCGTGATCGAGGAGTGCGGCGGCAAAGCCGGGCTCGAAGGCATCGGCGTCGGCAGCCCCGGCCCCATTGAGCTGCCCGAAGGCCGCCTGCTCGAGCCGCCCAACCTGCCCGGCTTTCACGCGCTTGAGCTCAAAACCGAGCTGGAAAAACGCCTCCGCCTGCCCGTTATCATTGAAAGCGACGCCAACGCCGCGGCCCTGGCCGAAGCCCACGCCGGCGCCGGCGAGCGCCACTGCGTCGACTCCCTGTGCATGCTCACGCTCGGCACCGGCGTCGGCAACGGGCTCATCTTCGGAGGCAAAATCTGGCACGGGTTCCGCGGCATGGCCGGCGAGGCGGGTCACGTTTCCGTCTGGCCCGAGGGCATCCCGTGCCCCTGCGGCAACCGCGGCTGCCTGGAGCTGTTCGCTTCCGCTACCGGCATCACCCGCATGGCGCGGGAAACCGCCTACGAAGGCCGCTCCCCGCGCACCCGCGATCTGGTCGACCGCGGTGAGCCCGTGACCGCCCGGGCGGTCACGCGCTTCGCCGAAGAAGGCGACGAAGGCGCGTTGGTCGTCTACGACACCGTGG
>CAXTRW010000121.1:0-9191 GCA_964246765.1 uncultured Acidobacteriaceae bacterium
CGCTCCGGCGCAACGATGTAGCCGAGGGCGGCGGCCCGGCGGTCGCGCCCACCCTGCCTCCGGTGGGCATGGGCTTCGCCGGCACGCGTCAGGCGTACCGGCCGGGAACGGGCGGCGTCGGCGCGGCCGGTTTCGGCCCGGGCTTGCGCAACGACCACATCGTGCGCGGCCGGGAGCTGGACACGCCCGGAATGGGCGCCATTACCCCGCCTCCGCACGTGCTTCCCGCGCCGAGCCACGCCATTGCGCCGCCCCCGCACGTACTTGCGCCGCCCACGCATGCCATTGCGCCGCCGCCGAACATCGTGGCGCCTGCGCCGGCAATCCACTACGCTTCGCCGCCGCGCATGGCAGCGCCCCCTGCGTCCGCCGCGCCGCGCGGCCACTAAAACCGGGTGCCCCACGTCTCGCTTTTGAGACGTGGGTTCCTCACGTAGCCCGCGAAAGTCCTACCGCCCGAGCCCGCGAAACACCCCCGCGAGTTCCTCCGGGCTGAGCTCTTCCGCGCGGGCTCGAGCCGGCGCGGCGGCAATCTCCTCGGCGGAGTAGCCGGCCGCGCGCAGGTTGTTCGCCAGCGTTTTTCTCTTCTGCGCGAAGCACGCCGCCAAAAAACGCCGAAACGGGCCGGGCTCGATGCCGAGCTCCTGCCAGCGCGGAGCAAAATCCATCCGGACCACGGCGGAGTGCACCTCCGGCGCGGGCGAAAACGCCTCGGGCGGCACGGTGAACAGCAGCTCGGTGCGGGCGTGGACCCGGCACAGCACCGAAAGCAGCCCGTAGGCGCGGCTCCCGGGCCTGGCCGCCATGCGCTCGGCCACCTCGCGCTGCACCATCACGACCGCGCGCCCGATCCGCTCCTCCGACGCAAACATTCGATGCAGAATGGGCGAGGTGATGTAGTACGGCAGGTTGCCCACCACCGCGAGCGAGCGCCCCGGGGCACGAGCCAGCGCGGCGAGGTCCACCGCGAGCACGTCGGCTTCGACCACCTCGACGGACGGCAAATGCCCGAAGCGTGCGCGCAGGGCCTCGGCAAACGCAGGGTCCACCTCGATCGCGACCAAACGCCGCGCCCGCTCGGCCAGCAGCGCGGTAATCGCCGCCTTGCCGGGGCCGATCTCCACCACGTCGCCCGCCGCCGCCGGACCCAGCGCGTCCACGATCCTCCGCTGCACCCCGGTATCCGCCAGAAAGTTCTGGCCCAGCGCCGGTTTATTCTTGCGTCCCATCGGCATCCTTTAGACTAAGCCTTCGCCCATCACGGCATTTCAAGGGAATCCCATGCACATCGTCTTCGCCGCGTCCGAGTGTGTTCCGTTCGTCAAGACCGGCGGCCTCGCCGATGTGATCGGCGCTATGCCCGCCGAGCTGGTCCGCCAGGGGCACTCCGTCACGGTGTATCTGCCGCTGTTCCGCCCGGTGGCCGCGCAACTGCAAAAGCGCAACGTGCTGATCCCGAGCCTCACCATCCCGTTTCAGGACGGCAACCGCTTCGCCGCGGTGGTGGACGGCGGCCTGCGCGACGGAGTGCGCTTCCTGTTCATCGACTGCCCGGCGCTGTTCGACCGGGAAGGGCTGTACGGAACCGGCGGGGCCGACTACCCGGACAACTGGGAGCGGTTCGCGCTGTTTTGCCGGGCGATTCTCGAAGCGGCCAAACAGGTCGGCGTTCCCGACGTGTTCCACGCGCATGACTGGCAGGCCGCCATGCTTCCGGTGTACCTGCGCACGGTGTACGCGACCGATCCCGCGCTGGAAACAGCCGGGGTCGTGTTTACCGTCCATAACGCAGGCTACCAGGGCTGGTTCGCGCCCGAAACCACCGAGCGCCTGCTGCTGCCCTGGGACGTGTACCGCATGGATCGCCTGGAGCACTACGACACCTTCAACTTCCTCAAGGGCGGCATCGTGTACGCCGACGCGCTCACCACGGTGAGCCCCAAGTACGCCCGGGAGATCCAGACCCCGGAGTTCGGCTACTCGCTCGACGGCGCGCTGCGCAAGCGCGCCGCGGACCTACACGGCATCCTGAACGGCGTGGACTACGAGCAGTGGGACCCCTCGCACGACCGCTACATCGCCGCGCACTACTCGCCCGACTCGCTTGCCGCCAAAGCCGAGTGCCGCCGCGATCTGCTCCATGCCTTCGGCGCGCCTGACCTGCCTGCGACCACGCCGATCCTGGGCATCGTTTCGCGGTTCGCGACCCAAAAAGGGTTCGATCTGCTGGCCGAAATCGCCGACTCGCTCGCTGCGCGCGACCTGTTCCTCCTCGCCCTGGGCACGGGCGAGCCCTACTACGAAAATCTGCTGCGCTCGCTCGCCGAACGCTTCCCGCAGCGCTTCGCCGTGCGGATCCAGTACGACAACACCCTGGCCCACAAGATCGAGGCCGGCGCCGATATCTTCCTGATGCCCTCGCGCTACGAGCCCAGCGGCCTGAACCAGCTCTACAGCCTGCGCTACGGCACGGTGCCGGTGGTGCGCGCCACCGGCGGCCTGGACGATACGGTGGAGGAAACGCCCGACCCGTCTGACGGCACCGGCTTCAAGTTCCACGGCTACAGCGGCGGCGAGTTCCTCGCGGCGGTCGACCGCGCGCTTGCCTGCTTTGCCGACCCCGAGCGCTGGCACAGGCTGATGCGCAACGGCATGCGGCAGAACTACAGCTGGGTGCGCCCGGCGGCGGAGTACGGGGCGCTGTACGAGGCCGTGGCGCGCAGGCGGTCCTAACAGCAGTTCTCGTCTTGGTGTCCCGCCGGAAAAGCCATGTCCAGCGATGCTGGCCGCTCTACGTATGTACGAGAACTGCCCTAGCGGTACAGCTTCTCCGCCTCCCAGTTCGCCGAAAAAGGCTCGAAGCGGTCGCGGCACACATAGATGAAACGCTGCTCCCATGGCATCTGGTACCGGCTGGTTTGGTGGGCGGCCACCGTGCAGCTCCGGTAGTCCCGCAGCATCACGGAAAGCGGCTCCGCCGAGACCACGATCATCTCCTTGCCGCTATATTGCAGGGATCCCCAAAGCCAAAAATTCTGGTGGCCGCTGATCGCCCGCGGCAGTCCCCGCCCGAGTATGTCGATCGCGCTGGCCTGCCCGTAGTTTGCGGTGATGATCCCGGTCTGCCGCTGTTCCGACCGCGGCAGCGAGCGGTACACGCGCCCCACCGCGTCGGCCAAGCCCTGCCAACCCAGGTGGTCGGCGAAAAACTCCGGGAAGTTGGCGCCCGGGTGCTGCTCGCTTTCAATGGGAGCGAAATGCACCGTGCGCTCGAACCGCTCAAATGTCGCCGGCCGAACCACCGGCACGGCAAACGGCGCCGTGTCCACCACCATGCAGGTCATCACGGCGGCGTAGGCCCACATGGTGCGCGTCCGGGCGCGCGAGCCGGCCGCCCACTCGGTCCAAAATACCGCGCCCGTCGCAAACAGCAGCGGATACACCGGCGCGACGTAATAATCCTTGGCGTTGAGCGCCATCATGATGGCCAGGAAGAACAGGTACAGCCAACCCAGCGCGCGCCAGGGCCGCCCCGAACGCGTACACAGGAGCCAAAACAGCCCCGGCAGCCACACCGGCGCCTGCAAGGGCGACAGCATCAGTACCTGCTCAAACAAGAACGCCGGCGGCGCCAGCACCACATCCTTGCTGCTGTGCCGCACCGCCTGGAGCCACTCCCAGGTGGGAAAGCCGTGCGCGGCCTGCCACCACAGATTCGGCGCAACCAGCAGCAGGCAAACACCCGCGGCCAGCAGGAAACCGCGGGTGCGCAGCAACCGGCGCGCCGGGGTCGCCGCGAGGCCGAGCAGCAGGGCGGCGATGAAAAAAATCGCGGAAACCTTGTTTTCAAGCCCCAGCCCAGCGCTCGCGCCCAGCAGGAGCCACCAACCGGTCCGCTCCGGCCGGGGCAGCAGCTTCGCCACTGCCAGCGCCATGCCCATCCAGAACACCGGCTCCCACGCGTTCATGGAAAGAAAACTCTGGGTGGCCAGAAACACCGGCGCCGTGAGCACCGCGAGCATGGCCAGCGCCGCCGCGCGCCGTGTGCCGCCCAGCGCATCCGCGAGCAGCCCCGTGAGCATGACCGTGAGCGCCCCCGCCAGGTTGGGCAGCAGCCGAAACAGCGCCAGGTGCCGGTAGCCGAACAGCCACTCCGCCGCGCGCGCCTGCAGCGCCACCAGCGGCGGCTGGTCCACGTAGCCCAGGGCCAGCCGGTGTCCGCAGATTAGGTAGTACAGCTCATCGCGGTGCAGTCCGTAGCCGGCGTGCTCTGAGATTAATGTGATCGCGATTTGCAGCGCCAGCTTGAGCCCGCCGAATACGAGCAGCAGCCCCAGCAGGGAACCGCGCAAGCGGGGGCCCGTGCGGGTGCGGACGGGCGCGGCGGCGATAACCTGCGTGCTCATTCGTAGTCAGCGTACCGTTGCCGCCGCGTCATCGGGAAAGAATCGGCAGGGGCGAGGGTTCTCCCTGCTCTGATGCCGGCGCGGCGTCGGTTTCCGGGTGAAAGTGCGCCCGAATGCCCTCCGCGGTTTTGCGTGGGACTACAGCCGTCAAGGCCTCCACGCTCGCGCCCTCGATCGCCCGCACACTGCCGAAGTGCTCCACCAGCCGCAAACGGGTCCGCGCCCCCACGCCCGCGATCTCCGTCAGCTCCGACGAGCGGTCGCGGATCTCGCGCCGCTTGCGGTGGTACGTAATGGCAAACCGGTGCGACTCATCGCGAATGCGTTGCACCAGGTGCAGCACCGGTGAGCGCCGCTCCAGCACCACCGGCTCGTCCTCGCTGCCGTGGACATAAATGATCTCCTCGCGCTTGGCGATCGACGCGAGCGGCATGGCTGCCAAGCCGATCTCTTCCAGAGCGCTCGCCGCCGCCCGCAGCTGCCCTAGGCCGCCGTCCACCAGCACCAGGCTGGGCAGGGGCTTGTTTTCCTCGGCCAGGCGCTTGTAGCGGCGCGTGATCACCTCGCGCATCGAAGCGAAATCGTCCACGCCCTCCACCGTTTTGATCTGGAACTTGCGGTAATCCGACTTCTTCATGCCGCCCGGCTCCCACACCACCATGCTCGCGACCGTTTCGGCCCCTTGTATGTGCGAAATGTCGAAGCACTCGATCCGGGTGGGGGTTTCCGGGAGCATCAGCGCGTCTTCCAGCGCCTCGGCAATCGCCTTTTCGCTAGGCTTCAGCACCCGGAAGCGCTGGTCGTAACTCTGCTTCGCATTGGTCCCCGCCAGGTCCAGCAACGAGCGCTTTTCCCCGCGCTGCGGTACTTCAATGCACACCCGCCGCCCGCGCTTCGTCAGAGCGGCGGCCAGGGTTTCGCGGTCGGCGAAGTCCACCGGCGTGTACACCATGCTGGGCACATACGGCTGGTCGAGGTAGAGCTGCTTCAGCAGGGAAGCGAAGAACGCCCCCGGCACAAACTCCCGCCTTTCCACAACCGGCGCATCCTCGTCCGCGCCCAGGCCGAGTTCCAGGTCGGGAATGTCCTCCCAGAAAAACTCGCGCCGGTCCACGATCTTGCCCGCGCGCACATGGAACAGGTTGACCGCCAGCATCCCGTTCTCGTAGTGGTATCCGAACAGGTCGGCGTCGTCCTCGTCGGCGGAGGCGATGCGCTGCTTTTCGTTCAGCTGGTCCACGGTCGAGAGCAGGTCGCGGTACTTCGCCGCCAGCTCGTACAGCTCTTTTTCGGCGGCCTCGGCCATGCGCGCTTCCAGCTGCCGGGCGAGCTCCGCGCCTCGGCCTTCGAGAACCATCTGGGCGTCGCGCAGGGTTTCAGAGTACTGCGCGGGCGTGGTCAGGCCCTCGACGCACGGGCCCTGGCAGCGCTTGATGTAGTACTGCAGGCAGGGCCGGGGGTGGTACCGGCTCAGGTCCACCTTGCAGGAAGGCAGCAGAAACGACCGCCGCAGCAGCTCGGCGATGCGGTAGGCCAGGTTGCCGGGGAAGTATGGGCCGTAGTACGCGCCCCCGTCCTTGCGGAGCTTGCGCGTCACGAACACCTTAGGGAAGCGGTCGCGCATCGTGAGCTTCACGTAGGGGTAGGTCTTGTCGTCGCGCAGCAGAATATTAAAGCGCGGCTTTCGCTGCTTGATCAGGTTGTTTTCCAGCGCCAGCGCTTCGTGCTCGTTGTCGACCAGGATGTAGTCCAGGTCCACCGCCTCGCGCATCAGCGAGCCGGTTTTGGCGTGAGCCTGCGAGGCCGCCAGCAGGTACGACCGCACCCGCGAGCGCAGGTTTTTCGCTTTCCCGACGTAGATCACTGTCCCCTCGGCGTCCTTGTACAGGTACACGCCGGGGCCGGTCGGGAGCGTCCTGATTTTCTCGTGGAGATCCATGTTCCCTGTTTCCATGGTAACTGCCGGACCGCGCCGGGGTTTCGGGGTAAAAATTACTTGCCCCGGCGCGGGCCCGCCGCCCGCCGGTTACATGCGCGGCCGTGGCGGGGTTTTGGGTTAATAATTACTTCCCCCGGGGGGGGGCCCGCCGCCCGCCGTTTGTGAAAATGTTGCAAAACGGGGCATTTGCCGCGCTGCAATCGGTTTGGCCCCTGCCGTGCATCTCAAAGCCCTGACGGCGTACCCCGCGCCCTACCGACAAGTATCGAAGGAACCGTATGCTCAGCCCTTTTCTCCGGACTCGAATCTCTGCCCCTTCTGCGTTCGCCGCCGCGCTGTGCGCGCTATGCCTTGTGACCGGCTGCAGCAGCAAGAAGTACGTGCGCAACCAGACCACGCCGCTGATCAACGGAACCAACGAGCTGGAAGACAAAACCTCAGCCAATAACCGCGCGCTCGCGGATCTCGACCGGCGCACCGGCGCCGGCATCAGCGGGGCGCAGGGCTCCGCCGCGAATGCACAGACCGCCGCCAACCAGGCCAACACCGCCGCCGGCCAGGCTCAGACGAACGCGCAGGAGGCTGTGCACCGCGCCGACACCCTGGGCAGCGTGGTTTCCAACCTGGACACCTACAAGCAGGTGGCAGACGTTTCCGTGAACTTCGGCTTTAACAAGTCCAACCTGACCAAACAGGACCAGTCCGAGCTGGACGGCCTGGGAGCACAGCTGGCCTCGCAGCGCTCCTACATTCTTTCGCTCACCGGCGGGACGGATTCGGTCGGCTCCGCGGCCTATAACTACCAGCTCAGCGACGAGCGCGCGCAGGCGGTGGTGCAGTACTTGGCATCGAAATACAACGTGCCCGCGCACCGCTTTTATCTGATCGGCCTGGGCAAGGACAAAGCAGTGGCGGACAACAGCACCGCGGAGGGCCGCGCCAAGAACCGCCGCGTGGACGTCCAGTTACTCACCAATCAACCTGCATCCGCGGAAGCCGGCCAGACCACCGGCGCGGCGGCCCCGACGCAGTAAAAGCTCCCTCCCCCAGAGCGAGGCGCACGGATGCCGGTGTTCCAGGCATCCGTGCGATGTACGCCGCCCTATAAAGGCATCTGCGCGATGTGCGCCTTGCGGACGTCCTCGGCTGTAAACACCGGGAAAAAGGGCGCGCCCTCCAGCGCCGCTTCCACCGCCTCGCGGCCGCTCTGCTCGCGGACCACCAGGCACACCGCGCCGATCACGCGCATGCCCGCCTCGCGCGCCGCCTCGATCGCCTCGATGGTGGATGCGCCGGTGGTGCACACGTCGTCCAGGATGACCACGGGCGCGTCGGGCTCGCTGAAGCCCTCGATGCGGCGTCTGGCGCCGTGGGTTTTCTCGCCCTTGCGGACCAAGAATCCGTGGATCGGCGCGTGGGCAGAGTTTTGATGCGCCCGCAGCGCGCT
Organism: uncultured Acidobacteriaceae bacterium; assembly: GCA_964246765.1. GTDB lineage: Bacteria > Acidobacteriota > Terriglobia > Terriglobales > Acidobacteriaceae > EB88. The sequence goes on from CAXTRW010000121.1 coordinate 7,793, forward strand.
GGTAAGGGCGACGGCGCTGACCACCGGGTCTGCGCCCAGGGTCAGACCGCCCACCGCCGCCGGTTTCATTCGATGGTGATCGAACAGTTCGATCAACGTCGAACCGGTGAGCCGAGCGCCCTCGGCATGGAGCGTCGTAACTCGGCAGTCGATGTAGTAGTCGCTCACCGCGCCGGAGGCGAGCTTGAACTCGCCCAGCTTGAAGGACAGGCGGGCCAAAAGGTGCAGCAGGGCGTCGCGATGGGTGGTCACGGGTGCTCTCCTGAGAGGTCAATGACTGAGACGGTCCAGGTGGCGAAAACCGCCGGTTTGGATCAAAATCCCGGCAAACAGCGTGAAGTTGTAAGCCGCGTGCACCACGGTGGAGCAGGCCAGCGAGTTGAGCCGCAAGCGCACGATACACAGCACCAAGGAGACCACGCCGATGAGCAGTACCGGGGCCCACGCGCCGGACAGCTGCTGGGCGTGCAGCAGCGCGAACGGGGCGCTGGTGAGCAGGACGGAAACCGGTACGCCGAGCCACAAAACCGCGCGCGGAGGGAGCGCGCCGTGAAGCGAAACCCAGCGGAACACGTTGACGAACGCGGGCAGCAGAAAGCCTCGGAAGACCATTTCCTCAAACAGCGGCGCGCCGGTGACGCCGAACAGCAGCATCATCCAAGCGCCCGCGGGGGAGCGCATCATGTCGGCCATGATGGGCGGGTCCTTGGGCATGGGCAGGCGTGAGCCCAGGGCCGCGATGCCGAAGCCGCACAGCAGCCCCAGCACCATCAGCCGCCCAAAGTAGCGCGCGGCCAGGCGGCCGTTCCAGTGCAGGCCGATGCCGAACGGCCGGCGCCAGATGGCGCGAAAGATCGGAATCGCCGCCAGCACCACCAGCAGGTAGCCCAGGGCCTCGGTCGGGATCAGCCAGCGGGGGTCGTTCTTGAGCAGCTCGGCCAGCTCGCGGAAGCCCTGGTGGCCGTACAGGTGCAGCTGCTGAACCGCAAACAAGGACAGGTACTGGCCGCCGAAGACCAGCACAGCTGCCAGCACGAGCAGCAGCAGCGCGTTGCCCAGGTTGGGGCCGACCGCTACGATGCCGGGCTCAGGCGTAACCGCGGGGTAGTCCGGCAGCACCGGGGCGCTCAATGCACGGTCTCCTTTTTGGCCGGTTTGCGCCCTTTCGCCTTGGGAGCGGGAGCGGGCGCTTCCTGCGCGGACGGGTCGGCGGCAGCCGGGTGAGCGGCTACGTAGCGCTTCAGAAACGCCCCGGTGTGCGAGGTCTCGACCGCGGCCACCTGCGCCGGCGTGCCTTCGGCCACCATCGTGCCGCCGCCTTCGCCGCCTTCGGGGCCCATGTCGAGGATCCAGTCGGCGTTGCGGATCACGTCGAGGTTGTGCTCGATGATCAGCACGG
>CAXTRW010000122.1:0-8939 GCA_964246765.1 uncultured Acidobacteriaceae bacterium
CTAACCCCGCCGGCGCTTTCCCCCGCCCACCCACAGCGCCGCCATTACCCCCGAAACCCCGGCCGGCTCGCCGGACTCGAACGCCCGGCGAGCGCGCCTGCTCAAGCGCAACTTCCTCGCGGCCTACAACGCCGCCGGCGGCGACGCACACCCGCAGCGGATCCTTGTGAAAATGGGCGACTGGCACGTGTATCGCGGCTTCAACCCGCTCCACCAGCTCGACGTGGGTGATTTTCTAGCCGAACAGGCCGACCGCGAAAACGTACGCTCCTTGCACATCATGGTTCTGGGAGTGCGGGGCGAACACGTCGCCTACGGCGGCTACCGGCGTCCCCTCAAGCACTTCACGGCGGCAACCGACGCGACCGACGATTACCGCTGGCTCCAGCCCGCCGCTGACCTCGCTGCAAAGGATAGCTGGACGCTGTACGACCTCCGCAAGCTCCGCTTTCGCCGCGATCTCGCTCTCGAGCCGGAGTGGAACCGCGTGGTCTACGGCTACGACCTGCTAGTCCTGATCCCGGAGCTCACGCCGGCCGACCTGATTCGTTGAACCCGGCCAGTTCCCAACACATACCCCGCATAGAAGCGTCTCAGACTCAGCGCAACGTCGTCGAAGCCGAAGCGACGCTCTCTCCAAGCACCCGAAAAGCGCTTCCGCTCGCTCACAGCCAATCCCCCACTTTCCCTGACCACGCGCTTTTTCGTCTATGGCGCGATGCCGTACAACGCAAACGGACGGCATTCCTCTTCCTCGCAGGTCTGGCCTTGCCGCTTTACGCGGTAGCCGCCCGCCAGAATGACCTTTATCGCGTCCAGCACATCCCCGTCAAGGTACATGCGCCGTGTCCCATCGGCTCGGTCCAGCACCACCATCGCCGGATACAGGCTCGTGCTCCCGTCCGAGTACAGGAGATCGTCGTCGGTACCCGCGTCCTTTGCGGATCGCAAACGCAACCAGCCCTTATCCGCGGTCGCATCGGGCGTTGTGAACAGCTCCGATTGGGTTTTCATGCGCTCCGTCCCAACCAGCGCTTTCGGGTCTCCGCTCATCACCGGCCAGGTTTTGTCGACCACTTTCGCAATGCCGTCTTCCCCAATCCGGAAAAGGCTGTACACGTAGCCTGGACTGAACGGGTCGCCCTCCCGGACGGGGTACACTAGCGCCGCATTGCCGGTCGCTTCGTCCAACGCCAGCTGCTCGACGCCGCTGCCGGTTTCTGTCCACTCGCCGGTCGCCTGCCAGGGGTAAGGCCGGCCATCCCGGTTGAAGAACAGAATGGTCAGCTCCCCCACGTTCCGGCCCAGCCACTCGTTTTCGAAGAAGACGAGGTCCGGCGCGTATCCCTTGCGCAGCGTGGCCGCCCAAATTTCGCATTCCATGACCGAGCCGCCGGGCACCATCACGCTCCACGCGCGGCCCTGGCGATCCTGCCCCGTCACATTCACAATCCCGCGGTGCGGCGTTTGGTGGATCGTGATACCGCTTTGCCAGACGATGGTGGTCGCGTCCTCATCGCAGTTCCCGATTTTGATCTGCGGCAGCGGATGCGCAAGCGCCGCTGCGACCAGCGCAGGACGAGCGGGGAGATCCGGCGTCTGCGCCGGGGCGCGCGGACCTACGCCCAAGAGCAACACAGCCAAGCAGAGGACCAGCTTTTCCAGCGTCACCCTTCACCTCCGGGCCAACTTCCAGCTGCATCGTCTCACGGGCGCGGCCCTGCCCGGATCACACCGAAGTAACAGCGGCGAGAAAGGATTCCGCACACTTGAAGCTAAATGCGATTCTCCGGGCGCGCTCTTTGCCGCGCGCCATGATCGAGTGACGCCCCTGCCCTAATCCAGCCGCGTCAGGTAAGCCGCTCCCTCCTCCGGCCGCACTGAATTTTCGATCTCCTCCGCGCGCGCCCGATCGTCCCCGGCAGGCCGGATGCGCACCCAGTGACCCGTGGGCCCGGTGAACTCGATCACTTTCGCCAGCTCGTACCGCCGCTGCAGTTTTTTCTCAAGCGCCACCGCCTTGCTCTCGCTGTGAAAAGCACCAATCTGCACACACCATCGGCCTCCCTCGCCGATCGGCTTCGGCGCGGAATACACCTCGATCTCGACGGTTGCGACGCCAGGCCTCCAAACCCCGATCGCCTTGGCCGAAGCCACTGAAAGGTCCAGCACCCGCCCGGGCACGAACGGCCCGCGGTCGGTCACGCGCATGACCGAGCGCTGGCCCGTGCGCAGATTGGTCACCCGAATCAGCGAGCCCATGGGCAGCTCGCGATGCGCGGCCGACAGCAGATTCGCGTCGAAAATCTCGCCGTTGGCCCCGCGATGGCGGTCGTACGGCGGCCCGTACCAGCTCGCCACGCCGGTTTCAGTCCAGATGGGCCGGTGCGTCTCAACAAAGTGCAGATCTTCCGGCGTGTCGGCTGCAACTGGTGCTCCGCTCGCCGGCTTAGCAGGAGCGCTCGACGGCGGAAACGTTTCGTATCGCGGCGCCGGCAAAGCTGGCGGCGGAGGTGCCGATGCAACGCGCTGCTTGTGCCCGCAGCCCCCCAGGGCGAGCAGCGCCGCCAGCCCGCCGATTCGCGCCGCTCGGCGGAACGCTCTCACGCCCGTCCGCCGACAGAACCACTGCCGGTCGGCCGCGGATCCAGCCGCTCGGCACAGGCCCGCAGCAGGCATGCGCCCTCCCGCCTCGCAATCCCCGCTTCCGCGCGCACCGCCGGGACTACCCGGTCATTGATGTACGCGATGAGCTGCCGCAGCTCGTGCGCGCCCGTCGCGACCGCGCCCCGCATCTCACTTTCCAACTCGACTTTGCGCATCCATCTCTCCCCTGTTCCACCCAAGTATCCTCGCCCGCGCCCGAGCGCTGCAACGGGTTTGCGGGTTTTCATCAGGAGCGCGTACCAAAGCGGGAAATGCCGGCGGACTGGTTCCATTGTGGAATCGCAGGCGCTGCATTCACAATCCAACGAGCTGTTCCGGCTTCGCGGAGCCGATATAAGAAGGAAAGAGGCAAGATTGCCCCCATGATCTATCGGCAAAGCTCCAAGTTCACCCCCAAGCTGCCCATGTATGCCGCGCTCGCCTGCGCTCTCGCTTGCGCTTCCGCATCGCGGGCTGAAGACTTGCCCGACGCGCCACAGCAGCAGCCCTCCTACGTGCCTGTGCCGGCGACACGGCCCTCGACCCCGCAAGCCTTAAAAAACCGGCAGTGGTCCGTGGTGGTCGAGCCCGGCGAGAAGATTCCACCCCTTACTTCGCGCCAAAAACTGCTGTATCCCATTCACGAAACCTATCGCTGGTCTACGCCGGTCGGCATTCTGTACTCGGGCTGGTACGGCATCCTCCGCGACAACGACCCCCACTTCGGCATCAACGCCCCGGGCTGGGGCGAGCGCGTCGGAGCAGCCGCCCTTCGCCAGGAAAGCACGCGCTTTTTTTCGGACGGCTTTCTCCCCATTGCCTTCCATGAAGACCCTCGCTACTTCCGCAAGGCCTATGGCAGCTATCCATCCCGCGCGTTTTACGCCGTCAGCCGGGCGGTCGTTTCGCAGCGCGACTCCGGATCCCAAGGCTTCGGCTTCTCCAAGGTCGTCGGCCGCGGCATGTCCGCGGCGCTCACGCAAACCTACTACCCCGAAAGCAGCATCGGCAGCCGCGTGGTCTTTATCAGTTGGGGCATCTCCATCTCGCAGCTGGCCGGCGCCAACTTTTTCGACGAGTTCTGGCCCGATGTGCGCCGCAAACTCTTCCACAAGACCCGCTAATGTTGCTGCTCTGTAATTTTTTTAGGAGCCATGGCGCGCCGTTCCAGCAACCCCGCATCGGTTTTATTTCCCAAGGTGCGGGTCCGGCTTGGAGTCCTTTCAGCCCGCCCAAAGCTCCGTTCGGCTCACCGTGACAACCGTTCAGCGCCAATGCTTATCAATTTCACTCGGCTCCCGCTATCGTTGAAATGCGCCTGAAACACGGGCGGCTGACTAGGAGCGACTCCGGCTCCGGGACCAAGGCCTACCGCCGCAAAGCACTGCAACGGCGCGGTTTGCATCCAATGACTAAATGCATCGATCCACCAGGCCACATCTATTTTTGAGGAGCCCCTCCCACTCATGCCGAAAGCCGCTAAGTACGCCGAGCGCACACTGACCATCGCTGCCCAGGGCGCGTGGTCCGTTTTTGACAAGCTCAACAGCATCAAGCCCAACGCTTCGTTCACCCCCAAGTGGTCGGACAAGCCACTGCTGAAGAGCTACCAAAAAGAGAAGCCGCCCCTTGGTTGGCCGCGCACGACCGATTCCCTGTGCCCGAAATGTGTGCCGGAGATTCGGCAGCAGATCATCGACGGCAAGCTGCCGCACGAGATTCTTCTGAACGAAAAAATCGGCGAGATCAAGGCGCAGATCGTTGAGCGCGACGGCAAAATCCTGATGGTCAAGGACTGCCCTCAGCACGGTCACTTCGAAGATGTGATGTCGATCGATACCGAATTCTTCCGCCACCTCGAAGAGGTGTTTCCCGGCCGCGACATCAAGGCCCACAATGACGAGGGCCTGCACAATCACGGGACGTCTACCGTCACCCACGGCCGCGGTTCGGTCCTCACCATTGACCTCACCAACCGCTGCAACATGATGTGCGACCCCTGCTTCATGGACGCCAACCAAGTCGGCTTTGTGCACGAACTGACCTGGGACGAGATCAAGACCATGCTCGACAACGCGATCACCATCAAGCCGCGGCGTCAGATGTCGGTCCAGTTCTCGGGCGGCGAACCCACGCTCTCGCCGTACTTCCTCGACGCGGTAGCTTACGCGCGCAAAGTCGGTTACAACTCGGTTCAGGCGGCGACCAACGGCATTGAGTTCGCGAAATCGAAAGAACTGTGCCGCGCGGCCGCTGAAGCGGGTCTGCGCTACGCCTACCTCCAGTTCGACGGCATCGGCAATGCCGCTAATTCGCACCGCAAGGTCGGCAACCTGTTCGACGTCAAGCTCCAGGCTATCCACAACCTCCACGAAGCCGGCGTCGATATTGTCCCCGTGACGACGATCATCAACGGCATCAACAACGAGCAGGTAGGCCGCATCATTCAGTTCGCACTCGACAACCCTAAGCGCATCAACTTTATCTCCTTCCAGCCCGTCTCCTTCACCGGCCGCGACGAGGCCGTAACCGACGAGCGCCGCGAAGCCCAGCGCTACACGCTTTCGCACATGGCGCATGACGTGAAGAACCAAACCGGCCTCGGCGAGCCCACCCGCGACTGGTTCCCCATCTCCTTCATGTCGACTTTCTCCGACTGGGCCGACCTGGTCCACGGGCCCAACTACGATTGGGGCCAACTCTCCTGCGGCTGCCACCCCAACTGCGGCATCGGCATGGCGCTGATGATCGACAAGGAAACCAAGGAAGCCGTTCCGGTCACCGCGTTCCTCAATGCCGACCGGCTTGCCAAGGACGTCGCCAAGATCAACGATGCGGCTCGCGGCAAGTTCCTTTCGATTGTCGGCGTCACGCTCGCGCTGCTTCGCAACTACGACCCGCGCAAGTCGCCGACGCACTTCCGCATCCTCGACCTGCTCGCGAAGTTCGACAAGTGCTTCGGCGCGACCGGCCGCAAGTACGGCAAGGTTACCGCCGACCGCACCATGGCCGACATCGAGCAGCGCCGCAACGACCGCTGGAATTTCCTGTTCATCGCCGGCATGTGGTTCCAGGACCTGTTCAACTACGACTTCCGCCGCACCGAGCAGTGCATCATTCCCTACGCCACGCAAGAAGGCGAAATCAGCTTCTGCGCTTACAACACGGGCGTGGGCTGGCGCAACATCATCGAGAAGATGCATATGACTTCCACCCTCACCAAGTGGTACGAAGAGCACGGGCGTCACGAAATCTTCGCGGGCGGCAAAAAGGTGGGGATGGGCGACGCACAACACACGCTCGCGCTGAACCAGGCTCACGTGGATTCAGCTGCGAACGATACGTTCGAGAAGCTGGGCATCGCAAAGAATTCGCGCGAGGAAAAGCTGCGCGCCCGCGACGCAAAGATGAAGCAGGACGCGGAAAACGTACGGATGGCCAAGCTCTACCGTGAGCAGGTGCTGGGCGAGAAGCCCGTCGAAGGCCTGGTCTCGATCGGCTCCATCGCTCCCGCGCCCAAGCCCGCCGCCGTTCAAACCGAAGCTGAAGAAACCGTGATGGGGGACTAAGACTTCTATCTCGCCGCAGCTCTCCCATACAGACAAAGGCCACCCGCGAGGGTGGCCTTTTTGCATCGCTCCCGGCGAAGTGTTGTGCGAAAGGCATACAATCTCGCCCATGGAACGCCGAGAGTTTTTACGGTCCGCCGTCGCCACCGGAGCCGCTGCCGCAACCGGCTCCGCCGCCCTAGCCCAATCCCCTGCCCCGCGCGCCACAACCCGCGCCGAAGCTCCCGGCATGCTTTACCGCGAGCTCGGCAAAACCGGTGAACGCGTTTCGGCGATCGGCCTAGGCGGCGCGAACGTCGGTATCCAGCCCACGCCGGAAGAGAGCATCCGGCTGATCCGCGCGGCCATTGATCGCGGCATCACCTTCATGGACAACTCCTGGGACTACAACGGCGGCCTCAGCGAGGTCCGAATGGGCCAGGCGCTCGCGAATGGCTACCGCGACAAAGTCTTCCTGATGACCAAAATGGACGGCCGCACCAAGGCCTCTTACAACAAGCAGCTCGAGGAGTCCATGGGCCGTCTCCGCGCCGATATGATCGACCTGGTGCAGTTCCACGAGGTCATCCGGATGGAAGACCCGGATCGCATTTTCGCGGAAGGCGGCGCGATCGAGGCTGCGGTGGCGGCCCAAAAGGCCGGCAAGATTCGCTACATCGGCTTCACCGGCCACAAAGACCCCGCCGTCCACCTGCGCATGCTCGAAGTAGCCCAAAAGCACAACTTCCACTTTGACACCGTGCAGATGCCCATTAACGTGATGGACGCGCACTTCCGCTCCTTCGCGAAAGAAGTCATGCCGGTCGCGAACCAGCAGGGCATCGCCGTGCTTGCCATGAAAACCTTCGGCGGCGGACCCATTATCAAGAGCAACACCGTGCAGCCGATGGAGATGCTGCAGTACAGCCTGTCGCAACCGGTTTCCGTCGTCATCACCGGAATCGATTCGACGCCGATTCTAGATCAGGCGCTGGAAGCGGCGCGCGCATTCAAGCCCCTCACCGGCGAGCAAACCGCGGCCCTGCTGGCGCGCACCCGCGAGGCGGCCGGCGATGGCCGCTACGAACGCTTCAAGACGAACACCGATGCGGACGCCACCGCCCGCAATCCGCAGTGGCTCGGGTAGCGCGGTCCGCACGGAACAAAGTCCATCTCCCGCGCGTATTCTCCGCTGATGGCTGTGAAACTGGTTGAAATCGCAGCAGCGTCGCTTGTCCTCCTCGGGCTTGCCGGGTGCGGTCCGACGTTGTGGACCCTGAACGCACTTGCAAACGCGGGCGCGATCGACGAGACAGCCCCGGTGATCGCCCATGCTCAAGCTGAAATTGCCGTATCGCCGGCGAGGGTTTGGGCCCTGCTCGTGGACGCACACGCCTGGCCGAGCTGGCAGACGGACATCTCTACGGTTTCAACCGGCGGCCCGCTCGCACCCGGGCAGCGCTTCACCTGGAGTGAGGGCGGCACTACGGTGCACTCGCAGGTGCAGCTTCTTGAGCCGGATCGCCGCCTGGGCTGGACCGGAACCGCCTACACCGCCAAAGCCATTCATTTGTGGCGGCTAACGCCCGAGCCCAACGGACACACGCTGGTCGCCATAGAAGAGTCGATGGACGGGCCCTTGATGGCGACGTTTGTCTCTTCCCAACAACTCACGAACGTCGCCGACACATGGCTCAAGGACTTGAAGCGGGCCGCGGAGCGGAAGCTGTAGTTACTGAAAAAGTGAGGTGAGCCTGGCCAGAACCTCCACTATGACTTCATTGGGAGCGGATTCTAGGAAATGACCTTCCCGAGCGAGCACGTCGACCGTTCGCAGCTGATCGCAGCGAATGACGCCCGTAGTTTTCGTTCCCGAAGCAATGAGGGAAACGGCATATCCTGTCCTCCTGGCGAACGCGCCTCCAGATGTAATTGGCACGATCATCGCAACTCCCGTTACGCGGTTGAAGATTTCGGGAGAAACGATCAAAACGGGACGCAAGCCCTGCTGCTCGTGGCCAACAGTCGGCTCAAGTGAAACGAGGTAAATGTCGCCTCGCTTCTAATGATTTCCCTGCCGACAGGAGGAGCATCAAGCCACTCACGTTCCTCATCCGTAAGTGGAGAACTTGAATCGTAGTCTGCCAGGAGTTCCTCGACGGTATAGCGCGGGCGGTCGGCTTTTATGGTCAGCCGGTCGCCCTCAATCTCGAGCGCAACCGTCGCGCCGGCCTCTAGTTGGAGCGACTGAAGCAGCACAGGAGGCACGGTCATCATGACGGAGCCGCCGACTTTACGCAGAGTTGTGGTGTACATGGCTAAAGCCTCTCGATCAGGATATCACTAATTATATTTTTGTGTAATTCACATCGCCATCCCTACAATGGAACGATGTGGGACGAGGTGCGGCGCGCACTGCTCCAGTGGTTCGATGAGCACAAGCGTGACCTGCCCTGGCGGCGCACGGGCGACCCGTATGCGATCTGGGTTTCCGAGGTGATGCTGCAGCAAACGCGGGTAGCCGCGGTGCTGGAGCACTACGCGCGATGGATGCGGCACTTCCCTTCCGTGGAAGCGCTGGCCGGCGCGGAAGAGCCGGAAGTGCTGGCTCTGTGGAGCGGGCTGGGCTACTACCGGCGAGCTCGGATGCTGCACCGGGCGGCGCGCGCGGTCGGCGCGGAGCACGGGGGCCGGCTGCCCCGCACCGCTGCGGGGCTGCGCGCGCTGCCCGGAGTAGGCGCATAC
>CAXTRW010000123.1:0-8897 GCA_964246765.1 uncultured Acidobacteriaceae bacterium
CACACCAGCTGCGCAAACGTAAACTCGGGCGCGACATCGTTCCCAAAAGCGCTGCTCAGCGCGGGAAAGCCCGTCAGCGGGATCGCAGGCAGCGCTCCCTGCAATGCTTGGGCAAGCTCCGCGGGCAGCTTCGCGCGGTCCCGCTCGTCAAGCGCCCGCTTGCTCGCAAACCCCTTCAGCAGCTCGGCCGCCCAGTGCTCCGCATCGGCCGCGCTGCCTCCGTTTCCGCACAACAGCACGGTATGGCCGCCGCGAAAAGTGTCCCGCAGCAGCGCGAACGCACGCTCAAGGTCTGCCCGGCAAACCGCGAGTGCGGGGACTCTCTCCAGAAGCTCGTTCAAAGGTTTCTCTGTCACGCGCTCCTCCTTAAAATTCATAGCGAAGGCTGAACTGCATCTGCCGCTGGGAGGGGTATGTATTTCCCTTCTGAGTAACCTGCCCGAATGTGCCGCTGGTCGGGTTTATGTTGGGCGTGTCGAAGTTAGGGTGGTTGGTGAAGTTGAAGGCCTCTGCCTTGAAGGTCAGCACCTGGTTCTCATGCGCGGGCAGGAGGTGAAAGTTCTTGAGCAAAGACAGATTCCAGCTTTGAAAGCCCGGCCCGTAGACCGCGTTGCGTGTCCCGCGCGGGGCAAACGTGCCCGCTGCGGGTGCCGAGTACACGGTCGGATCGAACCAGTACCCCCCACCGCCGGAACCGCTGAACCGCTTGGCTACATTGGGAGTGCGGGCGATGCGCCATAGCTGCAGCCCGGCACCGGGGCCGACGCCGCCGAAGTCGTCTCTTGTGCCCACGGAAAGCGGCTCGCCGGTCTGCGCCTGTGTGACGCCCGAAACCTGCCAGTCGCCCAAAGCAGCGCCCAGTGCTCCATTTCCCTTTGCGGCATACGGTATGTTCCACACGTAATTGACCACCAGCACGTTGCGGATATCGAAGTCGCTCGGCCCGTAATCGATACGCGGGTCATAGTAGTTCGGCAGCTCGTAGCCAGGGCTCGACCCAAAATCCGTGCTCTTGCTCAGCGTGTAGGAAACGCCGAACAGCAGCCCTTGCGTCAGCCGCCGCTTCAGGTTGAGCTGCAGCGCGTTGTACAGCGAGCTGCCCGCGTTGGTGTCCTGCAGAATGGTTGAAAACCCCTGATAGGGCCGCAGCGAATCTGGCGCGACGCCTGCCGGGTTGGCTTGCACCGTGCCCGGCCGCAGCTGGTTGATGTTTTCAAGCTGGGTGAGGTGCAGCCCGCGCCGCCCGACATACGATGCCGTGAAGGTCGCGAACTTCGGCACTTCCTGTTCGACCGCAAAGTTCCAGCTCCACGCGCCCGGGTTGGGAAAGTCGTAAGCCTGGGATGAGAGCGCCAGCGGGAAAGCGTTGGCCTGCGTACCTCCCGGGTTGTCGACCGAACCGCCCGTCACGGTCGTGGAAAGCTGAAACGGCGCGTTGCCCCCCAGCTGGACCGTATCGGCGATGCCGAGGCGCTGCACAAACCGGCCGCCACCCGCGCGCAGTACCGTGTAGCGCCCTGCCTGGTACGTGAGCCCCAGGCGCGGCTGCACGTCTGTAAAGATTGTTTTCGAGTATCCGTCGCCGTAGCCGCGGAACAGCTGGTTGTAAGCCCCGCCGATCACAGCGTCCGGCACGTGTCCACGCGCGGAGCTGGGAAACCCGCTGCCCGGAATGACCACGCCGTCATACGGGTCGCCGCCCGAAATCGTGCCCGTCACCAGGTTGACTGTAGGTGCCAGCGCGGCGCGGTACGAACCGGGGTCAAACACCGACTGGTTGCCCCACTTCGCGGAGTAGGGCTTAAAGATGCTGTAGCGCACACCGTACTCCACGACTAAGTTCGGCGTGGCCCGCCACTGGTCCTGCGCGAATAACTCAAAGATATTCGCCTGAAAGACCGTGTAGGATTTCTGCCCGATCTCCCCATAAGTGTTGAATAAGCCGAGCGCCGTGTTTGCCACCGCAACGCCCGAGCTGGGGAAGCCGCTCCGCGTGTCGGTGAACCCGAACTGCCCGTTCTGGTTGTTGGTCGCGCCCGGGGTCTGCGCGTCAATGCTGATCTGGTCGAAGTTATTTTCACTCGCCCGCTGCCATAGGCCCCCGATCGTGACGGTATGGCTTCCCGCGATCCGGGTCAGGTTGTCCGCCAGGTTCGTGATGACGCCGCCTGAGTGCGAGGGGTACGGGCCGCCGCTCAACGTCGTGAAGTTGGTGATGTTGATGGTCGGCACTTTGTCTGGAACGAGCTTGTCAGCCCCGGAGAACAAGTAAGGGTAGTTGATTCCATACTTGGTCCGGTTATAGAGCCCGCTGGACAGATTGTTAGTCACGGTTGAATGGTCCACCGACGCCGAAAGGGTTGCCTCGTTCACCAGCTTGGGCGAAATGGCCCAGGTGTGGTGCAAAACCCCGATCTGGTCCGGGAGGTCGCCCTGCTGGGGCAGCAGCAGAAAATTACTGGCGAACGGAAGCGTGTTGTTGTATTGGTAGCTGAGGATGCTGAGCCGCAAGTGGTGGGCGTCATTGATCGCCCAATCCAGCACCAGCGTGTCTTTGCGTTGATTCACGGGCGCGGGCGCCGACGCCTGCCAGTTGTAGCCCGCGCTCGCTGCATTCGGCAAAGGATAGGCGTTCAGCAGCCCGACTCCATTCGGGCTCAGCTGCGCGCCGGGGATCACATTGCCCGGGAACGGCAAACCCGTGAGCGGGTTCAGGATTTGGACCGGGCGCTGGTAGAAAATATTCGGCCCCAGCAGCTCGCTGAAGTCGCCCTGCCGCATCAGCGTGGTAGGCACGATACCGGTTTGCGTTTGCGCCTGGCGGTAGCGCGTGAACTCCTGCCCCAGGCGAAAAAACAGCTTCTGCCTGGAGGTGTTGAAGACGTGCGGGATAAACACCGGTCCGCCCAGGTTCCAGCCGAACTGGTTGAAGCGGAACGCGGGCGGATGGTTTCTCAGCGCGGGCTGGTCGGAGTGGTTGCGCGACCATGTGTTCGCGTTGAAAAACGAGTTGCGCAGGTATTCGTATGCAGAGCCATGGAAATCGCTCGATCCTCCTTCGAGCACCTGCTGGATCAGACCGCCGGAAGTTCCGCCGTACTGCGCGGGATAGTCCGTGGTGAGGATCTGAACCTGCGAAATGGAGTCGACGTCGGCAACCCCGACCTGCGTTCCGTTAGCGCGCGTTCGCACCTGGGGAGCGCCGTCCAGCGTCAGCAGGCTTTCGTTGCCGCGCGCGCCATTCACTGTTGGGCCGCTGTAGTCGATTGCAAAATTAAACGACGAGATGGGCGCATTACGGACCACGCCCGGTTCCAGCTGCGACAGGTAAAGCGGGCTGCGCCCGTTCAGCTGGATCGAGTGGACCTGTTCGCTCGTTACCAGCTGCCCGACCGAAGCAGACTCGGTTTGCAGCGGATTCGCGTCGGCCTGCACCGTGACCGTAGCTGTTTCGCTCCCCGGGTTCAGCGTGAAATCCAGCTTTCTGCCGATGTTCGGGTCGATCTGCGCGCCGGTTTGCTCGACCGGTTGGAAGCCCGAGGCCTGCACGCGTACCGAGTACCTCCCCGGCGCGAGATCCTGGAAGTTATAGCCTCCGTTCTCCCCGGTTTTTGCGGACAGTTCCTGGTTTGTACCTTCGTTGTGGAGCGTGACCGTTGCGTTCGCAACCAGCGCGCCGCTGCGGTCCGTAACCGTGCCGGACAACGAGGACGTCGTCACCTGGGCAAAGCACGCCGAGGTCCCCGTAACGCCCAGCAACACCGCCCCGGCGAGCAGTGCCGGGAAAACAGAGCGGAAGATCGTGATGCGTGCCCTTGTCATGATGCGGCCTCCTGTGTGATCGCCCTACATTTCTCAGCTCGCCGGCGCGTGAACGCGCTCTTCCATCGCTTCCAGGCGCACCCCGCGCGTTTCCGGAAAAAATCGGAAAACCACGAAAAACTGGAGCGCCATCATCCCGGCGAAAAAGAAAAACGGCGCTGAACCCCACGTCGCCGCCACAACAGGAAAGAGCGCGGAAACCAGCGCATTCATAAACCAGTGCGTAAAGCTGCCGATACTCTGCCCTTTGGCGCGCACCCGGTTCGGAAACACCTCGCTGATGTACACCCAAATCACGGCGCCCTGGGAGAAGGAAAAGAAGCCGATAAACCCCACCAGCAGCCACACCAGCGCAAACTGGCCGCGGTGCAGCGCGAACACTGCCGCGACCGCCGTCATGCACACCGCGCAGCCCACCGACCCGATCAAGAGCAACCGCCTGCGTCCCAACCGATCAATGACCGTTAACGCAATGGCTGTGCCCAGCAGGTTGGCCAGACCGATCAGCACCGCTTGCAAATCGCTCGAAACGCGGCTGAACCCAGCGCTCTCGAAAATACCGTTCAGGTAGTACAAAATGGCGTTAATGCCTGAGAGCTGGTTGAACATGCCGATTGCGATGGCCAGAAAGATCGGGAAAGCATACCGCCTCTGAAAAACCGCTTCGCCGGCGGCATCGCGCGCCTGGGCCAGAGAGGCCTCGATCTGCGCGATCTCCACTTCGGGTTCAGCTTCTCCAATGCGCCTCAACACACCGAGCGCTTCCCTTGGCCGCCCGGCGCGCACCAGCCAGCGCGGGCTTTCCGGAATCAGGAAAAGCGCGGCGAAAAAAACAAGCGCGGGTAGGGCAGCCACGCCCAACTTCCAGCGCCATGCCGCGGGCGAATGCACCAGATTGCCGACCAGAAAGTTCGACAAGTACGCAGCCAGGATGCCCAGGACTACATTCAGTTGGAACATGCCCACAAGCCGCCCCCGCATGCGCGCCGGCGCGAGCTCAGCGATGTAGGTTGGACTCAGCACCGAAGACCCGCCGATCGCGATCCCGCTCAACACGCGGAACGCGAGCAGCGCGCTCCAGCTCGGTGCAAACGCGCAGCCCAGCGCCGAGACGAAATACAGAAGGCCCAGTGCGCGAAGGCAAGCCCGGCGCCCAAAGCGGTCGCTCACCGCGCCCGCGCCCGCCGCGCCCGCGATCGTGCCGGCCAGCGCGCTTGAAACCGTAATCCCCAGAAGTGCCGGAGTCAGTCGGAAAACCGTTGTGAGCGCGCCGGTGGTTCCGGCGATGACCGCCGTATCGAAGCCGAAAAGCAGGCCTCCGAGCGCCGCGATCGCCGCGATCGCAAAGACGGGGCGGCGCAGAATTCCGCGCCTGCCGATGGATCTGCCCGCGATAAGCTCAGTGTCCCTCATTGGATAACCTTATCCATCATTAGCCGTCGCAATCTCGTTCAACCCTTTCTCGTATGGCGCTTTTCCTTTTGACAGTTTTTGAGCAGGGCCGCTAAATTGTGGCTAACCTTATCCAGGCCGTTCCAGGATTGTCAACGCGTTTCTGAAACCCTTTTTCCTCAACCCTCTGGTGAGGCACAAGTGTCCGAAAGAGTAGTGGCGGGCGTCGATATCGGCGGCACCAAAACGGCAGTCGTGCTTTCCTCAAAGCTGCCTCAAGTCCTGTGCAGGATCGCCTTTGAAACCAAGCCGGAGCGGGGCCCGGATCACGCTCTCGCGCGAATCCTAGCGAGCCTGCGGGAGGCCCTCGATTCGCAAGGCTTGGGCGCCCGAGCTCTCGGTTCGATCGGTGTCAGCTGCGGCGGCCCGCTCGACCGCGAACGAGGCGTCATCCAAGCCCCGCCCAACCTGAGCACTTGGCACGACGTACCCATTTGCACTCTGCTCGAAAAGGAGTTTTCCGCGCCCTGCCGCATCGAGAACGATGCGAATGCTGGAGCCCTGGCCGAAGCCCGCTTCGGCGCGGGCCGCGGGTGCTCCAACCTCATCTTTTTAACCATGGGCACAGGCCTCGGCGCGGGACTTATCTTGAACGGGCAGCTCTATCGCGGAGCTACCGACGCGGCCGGCGAGATCGGCCACGTGCGCCTGACAAAGCGCGGTCCAAAGGGGTTCGGCAAGCACGGCAGCGCGGAGGGTTGGGCAAGCGGCGCGGGCATGGCTCAGGTTGCGCGCATGTACGCGCGGGCAGCCGCCAAGCGGGGCGAGCCCACCCTGCTCGGGAGACAGAAACAGCTGACCGGCGTCGAGGTCGCTCAGGCTGCGGCGGCGGGCGACCGTGTCGCGGGTGAGGTTGTGCGCAAAGTGGGAGAAAGCCTCGGCGAGGCGATTGCCATTCTGGTGGATCTGTTCAACCCGGAATGCGTTCTGGTAGGCGGCCTCGCCCTGCGTTTCGGAGACAGCCTGCTGGGCCCCGCGCGTGAGGTCGTCCAGAGAGAGGCGCTTGCCTCCTCGGCTAAGCACTGCCGCATTCTGCCAGCCGCCCTGGGCGAGCAGATCGGGGATCTGGCGGCCCTTTGCGCCGGCGATCTCGCCTGGCGAAGCCTTTCGGCAGCAGACTAGCAGGCCGCCTTCCGAGTGCCGGCGCGCTTTGGTACGGGCGCGTCGAACCGCGCGAGCTCCGGTTCGCACCCCCCGGTGCAGCCGCACGAGAGGCGTAGAACCAGACGCGTTTTCAGCTCGACATTGTGGGGCGCCCCGTGTTCCGGCTCCCGCAGACGCCGAAGCATCATGGCGGCCGCCTGTTGCCCCAACTCGGCGACCGGCTGCTGAATCACAGACACCGGCGGCGTCACCAAGGTAGCCGCGCTGAAATCGTCGAAGCAGATCAGCGCCATGTCGTCCGGCATCCGCAGCGCCCGCTGCTGAAAGTTACGCAAAACTTCAGTGCACACCAGGTTGCTGGCGGCAAAAATTGCTGTCGGTGCGCTTCTTGTAGTCAGGAGCGGTGCGAGCTGCTCTGAGACCGAGCCCGTCATCGCGCCCACGAGACACACCTGGGGAACCAATCCGGCCTCGCGCACCGCTTGCGAATAGCCGGCCACGCGCTCGAATTTTGTGTACACCCGCTCGTCGTCGGCGACGCAGACAATGCTCCGGTGGCCGTGGCCGATCAGATGGCGCGTCGCAACGTACGCGCCCTCGCGGTTGTTTACCGTCAGCGTATCCGATTCGACGCCGTCGATCGGGCGGTCCAGCGCGACCAGGGGCACGCCCGCGGCGTGTGCAGCGGCCAAGTGGGCGTTTTCGGCTCCGATCGGCACTACGATCAGGCCCGCGACACGGCGCTGCACCATCACCTCGGTTTCTCGGCGCTCCAGCTCCGCCCGGTGCCCCGAGGCGGCCATGATCGTCATGTAACCCGATTTCCACGCCGATTCCTGAATCGCATTGGAGCAGACGGCAAAAAAAGGATCCGCGAGATCGGGAACGATCAGCCCTAGAACACTGGATTTGTTTCCCTTGAGCACCCGGGCGGCTTCATTCGGCTGATACCCGATCCTCTCGATCGCCTCGCGAACCCGACGCTCTACTTCGGGGGAAACCCGGCGCGTTCCGTTCACCACGCGCGAAACCGACATGATTCCGACCCCGGCGACCTTGGCGACATCGGCGAGGGTAGGCATTCAGATGGACAATACCACTAAACGCCCTTATCCTCACAGGTCCCAAGCGGTTTCAAGGCAGAATCGCATATGGTTTCTCAACGGTGAACCGGTCGTCACGGCCCTCGAGTAGCGACGCCTCGTATCAGCGCCTCGTATCAGCGCCCCTCACATCGCTCCGACAGAAATGCGCGCCATGAAGAACTACAAAGCCGGCGATTCATCCCCGACCAATGTCGAATATCCGACAACAAAAGAGGCGCCGCTCGCGAAGCGAACAAACCGGCCCACTTATGCCGCCGCTTCTCGTTGTATCGAAGCGAGTTGCGAGGATACCTGCAGGATGGGGAAAGCGGAGCCCGTTGCAGGGATGCGTTCCGGACCGTTATTGAAGGTGTAGGTTGCAGCCTGGATGCGAGCGGGGGAGATGACGTCCAGCGATATATCGAGGCGGAGCAAACTTAAGAGGGATTGACGCTATGCACAGCGGGAACTAACAAAAGTGGGGTAGGTGGATGCTGAAGCCAAACAAGAAGTTGTGCGTCACGGCAACAATCGGATGGGTGTGCAACCTCATGTTCAAAGCGACATAGACGCGACAAGACTTGCTTTGAGTCGCACGTAAGCGGTCTATCGTGACCCTAGCGGCGCGCCGAAAGCCTCAGTTCGTAGAGCTTTTCGTTAAACGTCGCATTGTGCATCTTTTTTCCGACGGAGATGAGTAAGGTGCTCATTCGATTGGTGGACCTGATCGGGATCGAACCGATGACCTCTTCCATGCCATGGAAGCGCGCTCCCAGCTGCGCCACAGGCCCACTCTCGGAGGGTGGGACAGACCTTATTCTGCCCGCTTTGCCCCGGTCCGTCAACTCAAGCACTGCGCTCTGCCACGTAGGCCTCAATCGCCGAATCCAGCTTGCCCTGCGCTTCCAGGATAAAGTCGATCGCGTCCCGCCCGGCGCCGCGACCGCCCTTGTTCGACGCGACCCAGTGCGCAGCGGCGCGCACTTGCGGTCGCGCGTCCGCTACGGCCATCGCCAGCCCGCAAACACGCATCACCGGCAAGTCGATCACGTCGTCCCCGAGATAGGCCACCTGCTCGATCGTAAGGCGTTCCGCAGCCATGATCGCTTCGACCGCCGCCATCTTGTTCGCGCATCCCTGAAACACGTGCTTGAGCCGCATGTCGCGCGCCCGCAGCGCGACGGCTTCGGAAATGCGCTTGGTAATGATCGCGCACTCAATGCCGGCCAGCCGCGCCAGCGACACTCCCGAGCCGTCGTGCGCGTGGAAGCCCTTGGCTTCAAGCATCGTCGCGGAGTGCATCGCATAGCCGCCCATGCCCTCCATCGCGGCCGCGTGCGCCCCGGTCGAGCGCGGCGCGTCGGCGCCCGCAGGAAACAACCAAATCCCGCCGTCGGTCAGCACCCCGTCCACGTCGAAAACAATCAGCCGAAT
>CAXTRW010000124.1:0-8748 GCA_964246765.1 uncultured Acidobacteriaceae bacterium
ACCTGTAAGTGCGGGGCGGGGGCTCGACGCGCTCCGGGCCGCCTGCAAAGCCGTCGCGCCGGTTCCGGTGTTCGCTCTTGGGGGCGTAACGGCGCTGAGGGCGCCGGCCTGCGTGGAAGCGGGGGCGGCGGGAGTGGCCGGGATTCGGCTGTTTTTCGGTGAGGAGTGGCGCGCGCTTGATTAAGAAGCTTTAAAAGCGGCCGATGGTAATTCGTACTGCGTTCGGTCTGCCCGTTTTTGCTGCGTCTTCCGCGAAGCTTTCCGGGAACTGGATGCCGCGGTCGGTTTGGTCGCCGTTGAGCAGGCGTGTTCTGTGCCACTCTTCCGGCGCTCCCGGCGTGGTCGCGGGGGTGTAGAAGCCCTCCTCCGCGCTTACGATCTGCATGCGGATGCCGGGCAGATAGCCGGGGCGGTGCAAGAATACGGCTCCGCCAATGCCGGTGAGGAGAAACTGGTTCGGCGCGAGCTGCGCGACCAGCATGCGGCCGCTCTCTCCTTTGTTGCCGGGGGCGGGCGCGCCGTCGCGCTGCGGCAGACCGAACCGCACCTCGGCCACCCACGCGCCGCTCGCGTCGGAGGCGCGGGTTTCCGGGGCGCCCGCAGCCTCTTGCTGGACGGTTGCGTTGGCGAGATTGACTGGATTGGCGTGATTTTCTTCACGTCCCGAGGAGCCTAGACTCGCTGCGGCTTCGCGGGACTGTTGTCCCCGCGCGTTGCCTGGAAACAAGAGTTCCTGGTCCGCGCCATCGGCTGCTTCGACCGCGGTCCGGGCATTTCCGTTGAAAACAAGCGCCGCGACTGTGCGGTCCATGGGCCCGAGCAGGGCGTAGTTCTCAGTGTGGGCCTTCGGCACCGCGCCGGGAGCCAGCGTCCAACCGGTCCAGTCGACCCCGAAAGGCGAAAATCCGATCGCGCCTCGGCCGAGCGCAGCGAACAGAAACGGCGCATACGCGTCGTCCCCGCCGGTTTCGGGAATCCACAGCGGATTGTCCGGCCGAGCGTAGGTGTCGAGAGTTTGGAGGTAATACGATGCGTTGCTCGAGTAAATATCCGGCCCGATGGCGTCGATCGCCGGCGCGGCAATCTTCCACTGTGCGAGCAGGGTCTGGACCGGGCCGCCTGAAGGGTAGCCGATGCCGGCGATAGGGATGTGGCGCTCCGGCAGTTCGGCCGGCGGGTACTGGAGCCAGACATTGCAGTACATCGGGATCGCAAATTCACGCTTGCCCGCTTCGACGATGGCATTGATGTAGCGCGCCTGCGTCCAGGCCTGGAAACGCTCCCCCGCGTCGCCGGGGAAGACCTCGGACCAGGCGCCCGGTTTTGTGCCGAGCGCTTTGACCAGCTCGAACGGCACGGCGCCTGCGAAGGTGCGGCTGGCCTCGGGCGAGTAGTCGCGGTCCGTGCCGAGCGCGCCCGACTCGTTCTCGACCTGCATCATGAGCACGGTGTGCTCGGCGGCGTCGCGCTCAGCCAGGTGGTGCATGAGCGCGGTAAACGCGGTTCGATCCGCGTCCAGGTTCGCGGCCGAGTTGGCCGAAAGCACATCGAGCGGGGTTCCGTATGCGTTGCGCATGCGCGGGAACTGCTCTGGGTGCTCCTTGACCCAGGCAGGCGCGTAGTGGTCGCCGCCGTTTTTCCAGGTGCCGAACCACAGAAGGATTAGGTGCAGGTGGTGGGCCCGCGCGCCGTCCAGCAGCGCGTCTACGTTCGTCCAGTCCCACACGCCCGGTTGCGGCTCGATCTGCTCCCAGTAGACGGGCGCTTCGGCGGTGTTCGCGTGCATGGCCTCGAGCGCCGGCCAAACCACGGGCAGAACCGCGGGCCAGGAACTTGAGTTGTTGATCTGCGCGCCCAGGACCAGGTAGGGGGCGCCGTCGACCAGCAGGGCGTGGCGTCCGTTTTCCGAGATGAGCTTGGGCGCGGGAGTCTGCGCTTGAACCGCCGTTGCGACGACCGCGCCAAGATACGCGAGAAACTTCAACCTTCCCATGCGGCTTGCCTCTACCTAGCTATGCGTCTACCTGGCTCCACAACCAGTCAAGGTCGAGGTAAATGGGCGAGTCGTTAGCTGCGAGCACATTGCCCTCGACAAACTCCCAACTTTTGCCATTCCAAACTTCGCTGGTGCGCTGTACCGGGTCGATAAGCCAGATATTCTGGACTCCCATTCTCCGCAAATCCGCTGCGCGCTCCCGAAGGTCAGCGTAGCGGTCCTTCGGAGAGAGAATCTCAATCGCAACCAAGGGCGGGTTCGCAAGGGCGCGATTTTTCTCCTCAGCCTCGTGTACAACGACCACGTCGGGAAGGCGTACACTCTGCGGGTCCACCTGCGTTCGCGTTTCAGAAGCCACCAGAATGCGCCACTCTTTGCGGCGCTGCAGAAACCAGCTGCCCAGGAGCATCTGTACAAAACCGTGCAGCAAAGTAGGCATGGGCTTCTCTTTCAGATAGCCATCGATGTATTCGACGTCCGGATGGTACGAGGTTTCCAGGTATTCTTTTAAGCTGACGGTGGCTGCGGTTTCGGCCATGGCTTCCTCCCGGCTGTGTGCAGGCCTCAAGTGTACGGCAGCGGCGCTCAGTGCGCCGCGACCATTGCTTCCACATCCTTCACAAACGCTGCCTGGCTCCCAGCCCGCGTGTAGAACATGTGCCCGCCTGGATACTCATGCACCGCCACCCGCGCCGGGTCTCCCATGACGGGCATTTCATCGACCGTGAGCACAGAGCCCATAAATGGGCAGCTCAGATCGTCCCACCCGTGCGCGATCAGCACCCGCAGCTTGGGGTCCGCGGCCACCGCCTGGCGCAGGTCCGAGGTCGAGCCTTTTTCCAGAACCTTGTCCCGATCCCACTGCTCGTTTACGCTGTACGACAGGGCGTTGTAGCGCGCGGTCGTCTTCCAGCCCACCACCCGCGTTACCCAGTCCACCATGGCCTGGGTGGTCGGCGCGATGATCGCCTCCAGGATGGGGTCGCTCGACATCTGGTCAGGCGAGAACGGAAACGGGTCGGGCGCGGTCACGTTCGAGTCGTATACTGAGCCGATCTCGCCCCTCTCCCGGTGCACCTCGCGCAGGTAGGCCGCGATGTCGAGCCGGCCGCCGGAGTGCTTCACAAACGCCGGGTCGAGGCCGGTCATCTCCGTCACTTTGCGCACGATCCGCGGCGTCGCCACCGGGTTCGACCGGCCCGCGAGCAGGTCCGTTACGTACTCGCCGCGCGTATAGGCGATCACCTGGGCCATGTGCTCGGCGTCGAGCTGATGCTCGCGCTCCAGATGCGCCGCCGTGATCGAAGGCAGACTCATCATCCAAGGCAGCGGCGAGATCTCCCCATTCGAGTCGATCCACGGGTTCAGGTACGGCGAAACCAGCACCACCCCGTTCATCGCCACGCCCAGCTGCGATTGCAGGAAGTGCGTCACGCGCGGCCCCCGGTAGCCGCCGTAGCTTTCGCCGATCAGGTACTTGCGCGACTGCAGGCGGCCGTTCTTTACCAGCCAGTCGTAAATCACCCGCGACAGATACTCGATATCGGGCGTGGTCGAGTAGAACATCTTCTTGGTGTCGGCCGGGGATACAAGCGAACGCGAAAACCCGGTCCCGACCGGGTCGATAAACACCAGGTCCGAGAAGGGAAGCCACGTTCCCGGGTTATCCGTAAGCCGGGGCGGGTCCGAGGGCGAGTCGCCCTGCTCGGCGAACTGGATATGCTTGGGCCCGATCGCGCCGAAGTTCAGGTATACGGACGACGCGCCCGGGCCGCCGTTCATGGCGAAGGTCACGGGCCTGTCTGCTTTCTCTCCGGTCCCGTCCAGCGTGTACGAGGTGACAACCACCTCGCCGGTCTTCACCTCAGGCTTGGCCGGGTCGGTGCGGTCGTACACCGGGATCACGCCCACGGTCGCCGTGTAGTGCAGGGTCTTACCGCCCACCGTCGCTGTCTGCTCGACCGAGGCATCCGGCGGCAAGGGCGGCATCGCGTCGGCATCCGGCTTGCTGTCGGGTGCAGCAGCCTTGGAGGGCGCGGGCGCGTCTTTGTGCTCCTGCGCGATCGCGGCAGTGGCCAGCAGGAAAGGGAACAGGCAGAGGACAGGGAAGCGAAAAAGGCGCATGCGCCACGATATCGCACCGGTTTAGGTTTCCGTTGAAAATGCCGTGCCAATGGCATACAATTACGCCATGCGAACGGTCGTCGAAACCCCGACGTACCTCAAAGCAGCTTCAGCTGTTTTCATCGCGGACTACGGGAGGAAAGCATGAGCAAGCTGTTTGAAGAGATGGCCCAAGGTACGGCGGAAGCACGCGCCTATATGGAAGGGGAGCGGAAGGGCCATAAAGTGACGCTGCCGGAATCGATCGACGTTCGCGGACTTCGAAAGAGGCTCCACCTCAGTCAAGGCGCTTTTGCAAATGCTTTCGGCTTGTCGGTGGACGCGGTTCGTCATTGGGAATCGGGCCGGCGCAGCCCGGAGGCAGCCGCTCGCGCGCTGCTCACGGTGATCGCCCATGATTCTCAATTCGTCATGCGGGCCTTGGCCCATGCGCAGCCGGCCGTGCTGACGAAGAGCAGGCGTGGATTGCTGGTGAAGGCAAAAGCGGGCCGGGCCGTCACCCCTGGGATCGTCAGGGAGCCTGCAGAGCACGACCTTGGCTGAACCGTGCGATGCGTGAAGGGCTGGTCCTGACCACGTACGACAAGGCGCTCCTGCACCTTGCCGGGGAGCATAAGAAGCGCTTGCTCGTTTTAGAGGCAAACTGAGGAGCGGCAAGGGCATTCCGAATCGGACCGGTTTAGGTGACGCAGCCGACTTGACATTGCTTGTTCTGAAAATCAGCCGAGCGCTTCTCTTTGCGAAGCGTCTATCTGATTGGTTAACCGCCTAATCGGAAAGGAAAAGCGTTTGTTCCGATATAGTCTCCTGAAGGCTCTCCTGCTCTGTCTTTCTTTCCTTAATCCGAGCAGAGCAGACTTGCGACAGGCGTCGGCATCCTTCGTTGAGAAAGAAGCCGTGGTGACCCCTCTTCCTACGGAGGACATCGCCGCCCCCTGCCACTATCTACTCAAGATCCCGCAGGCGAACCGGCAAATACGTGGCGTATGGCTCATTTTCGATCGGGGACGAGATGTCCACGATCTTGCCTCAGACCCTGACGTACTCACTTTTGCGCGGCGCTTCGATCTGGCTCTTCTTTTACAGAGCCACTGCCCAGGCAAACTCGCAGCCGATCACGGGGACATGAACATGGAGCCTGCGAAAGGCTTGGGTCCGTCGCTTCTACGGGCTCTTGACCAGTTTGCACAGGAGACACGACACCCGGAACTGTCCAAGGCAGACCTCATCCTTTTGGGCTTCTCTGGCGCGGGTCCACTGAGTGGACGTTTTATTGGAGAATATCCCAACCGAATTCTCGCTGGAATTCTTTCCGCACCAGGCCACTTTCCGCCTCAGGGTATCGATACCGTCAGTCTTGATCGCGATGCACAGCAGGTTCCAGAACTCATCATCGCGGGCGGCGCGGACGAGGTATCGGGAACACGGCTACCTTATGACTACTTTGCAAAGTACCGGCATCGTGGCGCGCCCTGGACCTTTGTCGTGCAAAACCGGTCTCCGCATTGCTGTACCGCAAACGTCAAAGTCCTCATACTTGACTGGCTTTCGGCGGTTCTTCAGCAGAGATTGCCGAATAACGCAGGCCTACCTTTGCGGGACATAGCTCAGAAAGGCTCTTGGCTTGGTTTCATTCGCACCGAGTCGACGGCGATTAAGGACGCATTTCACTTCAACACTTTCGATGTGACAAGCGCCGAAATTCAACGTGCGAGAGCGAGCCAACACGTCGGAACGCAAGACTCGTCTTGGCTTCCGAATGCTTCGGTGGCACGCGAGTGGCTCTCATTCGTAGAACAAAAGACCCACCCCATCCTATCTTTACGCTGAGTCAAGCGGCAGCTCTCCACACTTTAGGAAGTATCCTGCTCATCGCGCCTCCCTTCCCTGTCCCACCCACTACTCCACCGTTTATAGTGGTCCCGCATGCCTCCCATCACCCGCCGCTCCCTCCTACGCTCGGGCGCCGGCGCCGCGCTCGTCTCCGCGCTGCCCGGCCGCCACTTTACCTTGCAAGCCCAGCAGCCCGCCGTTCCTGCGGGCGAGCCGGTCCGCTTCGCCTCCATCGGCGTCGGCATCCAGGGCTCGAACCTGCTCCGCGCGGCTGTGCAGCTGCCTAGCGGCAAGTGCGTTGCCGCGGCTGACCTGTACGACGGCCGCCACACCCAGGCCTGTGAAATTGCCGGAACTCAAATCAAGACCACCCGCGATTACCGCGAGCTGCTCGACGACAAAACCATAGAAGCCGTCATTATCGCGGTCCCCGACTTCACCCACAAGCAGGTGACCCTCGACGCGCTCGCCGCAGGCAAGGACGTGTACTGCGAAAAGCCCATGTCCCACTCGATCGCGGACGGCGAGGCCATGGTGCGCGCGGTGCGGTCCGGCAAGAACTTCGTCCAGGTCGGCTCCCAGCGAGTGTCGTCCGCGCTGTTTATCCAGGCCAAGACGCTGTTCGACCAGGGCGCCATCGGCGACCTGCTCCAGGTCGAGCTGCAGCTGGGCCGCAACTCGCCCGGCGGCGCGTGGGAGTACCCCATCCTGCCCGATCTGTCGCCCGCGACCCTGGACTGGACCGCGTGGCAGGCCGACGCCGCGCGTAAGCAGAGCTTTAACCCCATCGCCTTCCACCGCTGGCGCTGCTTCCGCGAGTACGGCACCGGCATGGCCGGCGACCTGATGGTGCACCTCGTCAGCGGCATGCAGTTCACCACCGGCATCAATGCCGCGCCCGACCAGGCGTTCTCCTTCGGCGGCGTCGAGCGCTGGAAGGACGGCCGCGACATGCCTGACGTGCAAACCACCGTATTCCAGTACGGCAAGGTGCCCGTGTCGGTCCGGCTCACGCTCGGCACTGAAACGCCCGAGGTCACCCGGATCATGGGGTCGAAGGGCGTCATCGAGGTCACCGACAACTCGGTCATCCTGCGCCCGCAGCTCGGGGTCGACCGCTCGCCCGACTACGGCCTCAGCGGCTGGCCCGCCGCTCCCAAGGCCGCTTATGAAAAGCAGTGGCACGCGGAGCACGACCCATTCCTGAACCAGCACCCGCTCGACGAAACCACCGTCTGGCACGGGACCAGCTGGGACGACCTGCACCCCCATATCGCGAATTTCTTCTCGTCGGTCCGCACCCGCAAGCCGCCGGTCGAGGACGTGGTTTTCGGCCACCACGCCGCCGCGGCCTGCCACATGGCGAATGCTTCGTACTTCGAAGGCAAGGTGGTGCGGGTGTAGCATCGCTTTGAGGAGGCGCTATGGCGACCGTACCGGTAACTGGGTTGGAGCTCGATACAGAAACCATGCAGCGTGTGCGCGAGATAGCGTCCGCACAGCATATTTCGCCCGAGGCGGTGATCTATCGTGCGATCGAGCTCTATATAGAGCCCGAGGACGAGCGCCGGCGTCTGGACGAACATACGCGTGCCTCGTGGGGAGAGTACCAGCGAACGGGGCTGCACCTCACCGGAGAAGAGGTCGAGGCCTGGATGGATAAAATCATCGCCGGTGAGGATGCGGAACTGCCGGAATGCCATCTCTGAGGTGGACCGGCACCGCCCAAGCTGATCTTGACAAGGTTTACAGCTTCCTTGCGGTACGCAATCCCCAGGCTGCGCGACGAGTCCTCCGGACCATACGGGAAGGAGTCCGCATCCTTCGCACATACCCTGAAGTGGGCCATGCTCTGCGCGGCCCTATGTCTGCGTATCGGGAGTGGGTCGTGCAGTTCGGCCGGGGCAGTTATGTTGTGCGCTATTTCTATGACGGCAAGACGGTAACCATCACGGACGTGCGTCACGGACGCGAAGAAAGCTTCTAGCGAAACTGGGAGGTTATAGCAGCTCCCGTTTGACCCGCGAACCCATTCGCCCTACGCTTGAATCCAGTTGCCTTGCAACCAGGAGGCGCCTTTCCCATGCTGATCACCATTCACGACCTCGAGCGCCAGCCGCTCGAATACCAAACCTCATTCCCGCCCCAGGGCATCGACTTCGGCGCGGACGTGGAGCAGCGCGGCCCTCTCCTCGCCGAAGGCCGCGCCGACCTGCTCGAAGAGCACCGCGGCCCTAAGGAAATCGTCCAGGACATCCGCGTGCGCGGCAGCTACCGGGGCCGGTTCGAACTCCGCTGCGCCCGCTGCATCGAGCCGGTCGAGCACCCGCTGGAGGGCGAGTACGACGTGCTGTTCCGCCCCATCGGCGTCGATGCCGACGAACGCGAGCACTCCATCGGCGCGTCCGAGACTGAAATCGGCTATTATCAAGACGGCAGCCTTCAGCTGGAAGACGTGCTGCGGGAACAGGTGCTCCTGTCCCTCCCGGCCCGGACGCTTTGCCGCGAAGACTGCGAAGGCATCTGCCCGCGGTGCGGCGGCAACCGGAACAGCGATCCGTGCGTCTGCGAACAAGCCCCGTCCGACTCGCGATGGTCGGCGCTGGGCGACATCCGGGGCCGGATCAAGGCTTCCTCCTGAAGCGCGCCTCGATTTTTGAAAGGATTTTTGCCGTGCCTAACCCGAAACGACGCCACTCCAAGGCCCGCTCCTCCAAGCGCCGCGCCCATGACTTCCTGACCGCCACCGGCCTGTCCGAGTGCCCCAACTGCCACGAGCGCAAGCTGCCCCACCG
>CAXTRW010000125.1:0-1784 GCA_964246765.1 uncultured Acidobacteriaceae bacterium
GTAGATCGCGTCATACAGCTGCGTCCCGCCCCCGTGCCGGCCGCTGCCCGAGCTCGTGTCATTGCTCTCAGGCGTAGGCCCCAGCTGGTTCAAGGCCTCCCGCAGCTTCGGCTTCGACGGGGTCAGGTCTTCCAGCAGCTCCACCTCCTGGTCGAAGTGCAGCACCGCCGCCTTATCCCCCGGCCTCGCCAGCATGTCCTCCAGAAAGCTCTGGCTCGCCGTCCGTTCCGCGTCCAGCGCCTCGCGCACGCTCCCGCTCGTGTCCACATTCAGCGCCAAGGTCAGCGGCAGGTTCGTATCCAGCGAAAAATACTTGATCGTCTCCGCCCGCCCATCCTCCGTCAGCACAAAATCATCCTTGCCCAGCCCGGAAACGATCTTGCCTTTCTTGTCCCGCACCACCACCGGCAGCGTCACCAGTCGCGCGTTCACTGAGAGCGTCGTTTGTGGAACCGCGGATCGCGCCGCGAGACTCACCGGAAGCAGCAGCAAGGAAGGCAGCAGAAGAGAGAAGCGCATAGCACTCCTTGGACGAACAAGCCTGCTGCAAAGTTCAGCCACGGTTTACAAGACCGCCTTTGCTGCCTCCACCCTCTACCCTCGTCCCTCTACCCTCTACCCCTTATCCCTTCACCCTCCCGAAACCTCAACCCGCTATACTCACCCGCGATGAAACCCACGCGCCTCCGCTTTGCCGCCCTTGTTCTTCCCCTTTGCGCCGCCCAGGCCTGCTTCGGCTGGGGCTCCGACGGCCACCGCATCATCAACCGCCTCGCCGCCCAGTCGCTGCCCGCAGGCGCGCCGGCCTTTCTCACCACCCCAGCAGCCCTGGACGAGATTGAGTACCTGGGCCCCGAGCCCGACCGTTGGCGCTCCCCAGCCGAGCCCGAGCTGAGCGCCACCCAGGCCCCCGACCACTTCATCGATCTCGAATACGCCGACGTAGTCGCGCCCCTGCCGCGCAAGCGCTACGACTTCATCGAAGCGCTGGGCCAATACCGCGCCGCCCATCCCGACCAGGCCGCGCTCGAAACCCCGGAAAAAGTTGGGCTTCAGCCCTGGCAAACTGAAGAAGTCTGGGAGCGGCTGAAAGCCGGTTTCCGCGACTACCGCGAAGCCCTTGCCAAGCACGAAGACGCCAAACCCGAAGAGGCCGCCGTACTCTTCTATGCAGGCTGGCTCGGTCACTACGTTGGAGACGGCTCGCAACCCTTGCACGTCACCCGCGACTACAACGGTTGGGTGGAGCCCGCCAACCCCCACGGCTACACCACCGACCACCACATCCACTCCGAGTTTGAAACCGTTTTCGTCAGCGCCAATATCAAAGCCTCGGACGTTCAGCCGCTCGTCGCCTCCGTCCAGCCTATCGGCGACGAATGGACCGACTACCTTGCCTACCTCCGCCACTCCGCTTCGCTGACGGAGCCAACCTATGCGCTTGAAAAAGCAGGCGGCTTTAACGGAGCAGGAACGCCCGCGGGTAAGCTCTTCGCCGAGCAGCGCTTGGCCGCCGGCGCCGGCATGCTCCGCGATCTCATCTACGCCGCCTGGGTCAAAAGCGCCGACCCGGTCCCCGACGAGCATCATGAAAAAATCAAAAACTAAAACCGCCTGCGCGGCTGGCGCCCAGTTCGTGGGGTGTTTTCGTTATGGCTGAACCGCAAGCCTCTGTGGGCCTCCCGTTGGCCGGCTTCGGCAATTTGACCGCGACCGACGGCAGCGCCACAGCGGCTGAGAAACACCCGCCACGAAGTGGCCGCCTCCCGCGCAGGGGGTCTTAG
>CAXTRW010000125.1:1794-5120 GCA_964246765.1 uncultured Acidobacteriaceae bacterium
GGCGCCCCAACGGGTGCCTAAAACCCGCCCCCAGTTTGGGCCCGCCTCCCGCGCAGGGGGTCTTAGGTTTACCCGTTGCCGCGACTCCAAACCGAACCCAGGCCGCCATCCACGCCCAAAACTTGGCCCGTGACCCAGCTCTGCGCCGGGTCGAGCAAAAACCCAATCGCCGCCGCCACATCCTCGGGCTTGCCGAACCGCCCCAGCGCGTGCATTTTGAGCGAAGCCTGCGCCGCCGGCTCCGAGCCCACAATCCGCGCCGTCAAGGGCGTATCCACCAGACCGGGCGCCACGCAGTTGAACCGCAAGCCCCGCTTGGCGTAGGTGGCGGCGGCGGCCAGCGCGAGGCCCTGCACCCCGGCCTTGGCTGCCGCGATCGCCTCGTGGTTCACCAGGCCGATCCTCGCCGCAGCGCTCGATACCAGCACCACCGAGCCCGCGCCGGGGATCGCCTTGGCCGCGCCCCGCATCGCTGCGAACGCGCTTTTCAGGTTGACGGAAAGCACCGAATCGAACTCCGCGTCGCTTGTCACATGCCCCGGCTTCAGCAAGAGCGAGCCGAAGCAGTTCGCCACCCCGTCGAGCTGCCCGAACTGCTTCGCACCTTCCGCGATCGCGGCTTCAATGGAAGCGCTGTCAACGGCGTCGGCCGCCGTGTGCCGCGCCCCGAGTTCGCCGGCCAGCGCCGCCAAACGATCCGCATTTCGCCCGGCCAACAACACCCGATCGCCCCGGCCCACCAGCATCCGCGCCAGCGCCGAGCCCACTCCGCCCGAACCGCCCACAATTACAAAGTTCGCCAAATCCCGCCCCTTTCGAATGCGCACCCTCCGCGCTCTGCCCGGCAACTTGGATGAGCCTGGCGCGTTGAAGCACCTCGCAAGTCTTTTGGCCGCGTCGAAGCCGCTCATGAACCGCGATCCGGCTGCGCCAAGGCAGCCGCGATGCGAGGCGCGACGCCTGCCAGCAGCGCTGCGAGCTCCCGCTCGACCGCGCGCCCGGTTTCGAGTACTTCCTCGTGGCTGAGCGGGTAGGCTGCCACTCCGGCGGCCATGTTGGTGACGCAGGAGATGCCCAGCACCTCCATCCCGGCCTGCCGCGCCGCGATGGTTTCGAGCACAGTCGACATGCCGACCAGGTCGGCGCCCATAGCGCGAAACGCGCGAATTTCCGCGGGGGTTTCAAAGCTGGGGCCGAGCACGCCCGCGTACACGCCCTCGGCCAGCGGAGCGACCGCCGCGGCCTGGGCCAGCGCGCGCAGGCGTCCGGAGTAGGCGTCCGTCATATCGAAAAAACGCGGGTATTTGCCCGAACACGGCCCGGCGGCCGGGTTCAGCCCCGACAGGTTGATGTGGTCGGAGAGGAGCACAAGTTGACCCTGCCGCAGGTCGAGCCGGATGCCGCCCGCGGCATTCGTCAGCACCAGCGCACGCACCCCAAGCACCGCCAACGTACGCACAGCAAACGCCACCGCGTTCGCCGTGTGGCCTTCGTAGGCATGCACGCGCCCTTCGAGCACCAGCACGGGCGTACCCCCGACGGAACCGGCAGCGAGCCGCCCAGCATGGCCCGCCACGCCGGAAACGGGGAAGTGCGGAATCTGCGCGAATGGAACCGCAGTCGGCTCCGAAAGCTGCGAGGCGAACGCGCCCAGGCCCGAACCCAAAACGACCCCGATCTGGGCCTCCGCTCGCTTTCCAAGCCGCTCGCGCAGAAAGCTCGAAGCCTCACCGATCCTCTCCCACTCGCTTGTTTGTTCGCTCAGGCTCATGCCGCCCCAGTCTAAAGCAAACTCCAGATCGAACCACAGCCGCCCGGATCTGCTGCATACACGGGCGCCCCACCGCTTCAGCCGAGCAGCATGCCCACGATAGACGCGGACATAAGATTGGCCATTGTCCCCGCCAGCATGGCCCTGAGCCCCAGCTGGGCTAGGTCATTGCGCCGCGCGGGCGCGAGCGCCCCGATGCCGCCGATCTGGATCCCGATCGAGCTCAGGTTCGCAAACCCGCACAGCGCAAATGTCGCGACGGTGAACGAGCGCGGGTCCAGCAGCGCCTTTTGGCTGCCGAGCAGCTGGTAGGCGACCAGCTCGTTCAAAACCATGCGCGTCCCCAGCAGGCTGCCGACCAGCCGCGCCGAGTGCCACGGAATCCCGATCAGCCACGCCACCGGCGCGAAAACCGCCCCGAGCACTGAGTCGAGCGAGCGCGGAAACCATCCGGCATAGCTGTGGATGGAGCCGAACAAGCCGTTCACCATCGCGATCAGCGCCAGAAACGAAATCAGCATGATGCCCACGTTGAAGGCGAGCCGGCCGCCGTCAAAGGTTCCCCGCGCCAGCGCGGCCAGCAGGTTTTCCCCCGCGTGCGCCTCATCCTTCGGCATACGCACAACGCCCTCGGTCGCGGGCCGCCCTGTTTCCGGCACCAGCATCTTCGAGATCAGAATCGTCCCCGGCGCGGTCATAATGACGGACGCGAGCAGGCTTTTGGCCTCGATCCCGTACAGGATGTACGCGCCCAGGATCGCGCCGGAAACATGCGCCATGCCGCTGGTCATCACGGTCATCAGTTCCGAGCGCGTCATCTCCGGGAGAAATGGACGGATCGTAAGCGGCGCTTCCGTTTGGCCCATGAAGATGGAGGCGGCCACGTCCAGCGACTCGGCCCCGCTCACCCGCAGGGTCGCCTGCATCAGCCGTGCGAACACCCGGATGACGACCTGCATGATGCCCAGCCAGTACAGGAGCGAAAAGAAGGCCGAGATAAAAATAATGATCGGCAAAACCTGAAACGCGAAGATAAGGCCGGCCGACGAGTGCTGCTTGCCCAGCTCGCCGAACACAACCGAGGAGCCCGCGAACGCGTAGCCCAGCAGCGTGGTCGCCGCGCTGCTGGCCGCCGCAAGCCCGCGCTGGCCCAAGCTCCAGCGCAGCACCAGGAACGCGAAGCAAAGCTGAAGCCCGAGGCCCCACAACACGGTGCGCCAGCGGATCGCGCGGCGGTTGGTGGAGAACACCCATGCCAGCGCGAGCATGGTGAGCAGGCCGAGGATCCCGGTAAATCGTCCCATCGCTCACAAGCATACGGCTTGAAAGCAAAACCGCCTGCGCGGCTGGCGGCCGCTTCGTGGCGGGTTTTCTTTATTGCTGGATTGCAGGCGTTTGTGGGCCTCCCGCTGGTCGGCGCAAATAGTGAGGGCGTTCCGCGCGGCGCAACGCAGACCTCCCGTTGCCCTCGCAAACAACACGGGTGCCCCACGTCTCGCTTTTGAGACGTGGGTTTGGACGCCACAAATCTCAACCGCGACCAACGGGAGCGCCC
>CAXTRW010000125.1:5163-8736 GCA_964246765.1 uncultured Acidobacteriaceae bacterium
GCCCACGTGCGGTCGCGGCGCGACTTGTTCCTCGTTGAGGACGATGGCTGTCTGCAGCAGCGCGAGCGGCTCCGCAAAGCGCGACTCGCTCCCGGCAAAAAGTGTGTAGATCGGCTCGCCGGCCCGCACTTGCTGCCCCAATTTCACATGCACCGCGAGCCCCGCGTGGGGGTCGATAGCTTCTCCAGCGGAAGCCCGGCCCGCACCCAGCCGCTGCACGGCCCAGCCCACGGCGGTGGTGTCAATGGAGGACAAAAAACCCGAGCGCGGCGCGCAAAAAACGGTTTGCGCGCCGGGCGCGTGGTGCTCCAGCCCAGCGTCCAGCGCTTGTCGAGCCCCGCCCTGCGCCTCTACCATCGCGCCGAACCGCTCCCACGCCGCACCGCTCGCGAGCAGTTCCTCCGCCCGATGTCGGCCCGCATCCGCGCTTGCTGAAACCCCGCCCAAGTGCAGCATCCACCCGGCCAGCTCCAGCGAAAGCGCGCGCAGGTCCTCGCTCAAGGCCGGGCGCTCGCCCCGCAGCAGCGCACAGCACTCCGCCACCTCCACCCAGTTGCCCGCGAACGCGCCCAAGGGCTGGCTCATGTCGGTCAGCAGCGCCACGGTGCGCGTACCCGCGCGCCGGCCCGTGTCCACCATCAGCTCGGCCAGAAAACGCGCCTCGGCGGGGTCGCGCAGGAATGCCCCCGAGCCGGTTTTCACGTCGAGCACCAGCCCGTCCAGCCCCGCCGCCAGCTTCTTGCTCATAATCGACGCGCAGATCAGGTACGGGCTCTCGACCGTCGCCGTGCGGTCGCGCAGCGCGTACAGCCTCCGGTCCGCGGGAACCAGCTCCGCCGTCTGCGCCGCCATGCAAGCGCCGGTTTTCGCGAGCACCGCCCGCATCTCCGCGAGCGAAAGCCCGGTGCGAAAGCCGGGAATCGACTCCAGTTTGTCGAGCGTACCGCCCGTGTGGCCCAGCGCGCGCCCGCTGATCATGGGGTCATGCAGCCCGGCTGCCGCCGCGATGGGCGCGACGATGAGCGAGGTTTTATCGCCCACGCCGCCGGTGGAGTGCTTGTCCACCACCGTACCAAGATCGCGCGCGTCGAATGTCGCGCCCGAGTACCGCATCGCCTCGGTGAGCGCGCTTAGCTCGTCGCGCGTGAGCCCGCGCTGAAACACCGCCATGAGCCAGGCCGCCAGCTGCTCCTCGGGCACGGCGCCGGTGGCCGCTCCCGCGACTAGAAACCGGATTTCGTCCGGGTCCAGCGGCTCCGCATCGCGTGTTTTCCGGAGCAGATCGACGGCGTGCATCAGCGCGGCTCCAGGCGAAAGCCGTCGGGAAGCAGCGCGCTCAACAAGACCGGCTCAGGCGCGCCCGGGTATGCCACCACCGTATCCTTCAAGGCAAACTCGCTCAGCACTTGCCGGCAAGCTCCGCACGGCGACCCCGGCGCGTCGTTCAGGTTCGCGACCGCGACTGCAGCCACCCGCAGCTCCGGCCCGCGCTCGGCGACAGCCCGAAACAAAGCACTGCGCTCGGCGCAGATCGACAGCCCGTAGGACGCGTTTTCCACGTTGCACCCGGCAACCACCGCTCCATCGGCCAGCAGCAGCGCCGCCCCCACGCGAAACCGCGAGTACGGCGCGTACGCGTTCCCGGCCGCCTGTTCCGCCGCACGTACAAGCCTTTCCATCGCCCTGGCATCCACTTCCATACTGACCCGAGCCTACCCGCCCCGCCGCGGCTGGGCAAGAGAATGGGACATGGTAAATTCAGCGCCCGTCCCAAAACCGGCAGAGCGGGCAGCAGCGACCCAAAATGGGAAGCCACGGGCGCAGAGCATCTTCGGAACTGTTCAGCGCACCGCTCAAGAGCGGTCGCTTCCCACAATGCGACTTGTCGGGAGTAATCGAGGCGGCATCGGGCTTGAAAGTCATCCATGAACTGGAATAGCATTTGGACAGCGTGAAGGAAGCATCCGGTTCGCGGACAGGGTAGAAGCCCACCTTTGCTGCTCACAATTTAGCGAAACTTCTTTCTGCCTGCGAAGCGAACACCGGGCGCCTACCGAAAGGAGTTCGCATGTCCGAACAGCGTCCCCACGTTTCTCATCTTCCCTTAAAGCCAAATCTTCGTCATCTTAAAGACCAAGCAAAAGATCGCTTGGCAAACGGTGATGCACCGTCTTTAGCGATGGCGCTCTTTCAAGTCGCCCGAGATTATGGGTTTCCAAGTTGGCCGAAGCTGAGAGACCACGTGCTCGCACTACCATTCGCGGAAAACCTCAAACAAGCAATCGACTCAGATGACTTTGCTGAGGTTCGCAACCTTGTTTCGAAACACCCCGAACTGAAATACGCGCCAATTGGCTATGGCGGAGATGGACCGCTGACCTGGGCCGCTGAATGTCGCGGAAAAAGAGAGCCTTTTAAAGCTCGGCTGGAAATAGCAGAGTGGCTTATCGACGCTGGATCAGATATTCACGAAGGTGGTGATGCACCGCTCATGCGGGCGAGTCTCCATGGTGCGCGAACGCCTATGATGGAACTCCTTGTCAGGCATGGAGCCAATGTGAACGCGGCTTGGCGTGAGGTTTACCCGGTGATCTTCGCTCCATGCGAGACGCTTGATGCAACCTCTCTCCGCTGGCTCTTACAGCACGGAGCTGACCCCAACTGCGGCACGTCGTCTCAATGGCGTTCTCGGGGACATTCGCACCCAGGAACCGCGCTCGATTATGTGCTCGGGACGTACGTCCGCAACAAGGGCGCGCTTAACGACTCAATCAAGGTCCTGCAAAATGCTGACGGTGTTACGAAATACGATGAACTTGGCGTTCTCGCCACAATTACTGGCGACACACAAGCTGTAGACGAACTTCTGCGTAGGGACAGTTCTATTTTGCAGAGGAGATACCCGGCATTGGACATCGGCACCACGGGAGGGCGGATGCTGACTCTCAAAGGCGCAACACTATTGCACGTCGCCGCGGAGTTTGGACAGATTGAAGTAGCAGAGCGTCTTTTGAACGCAGGGGCTGATGTCAATGCCGTCGCTTCAATGGATGCGAACGGAATCGGAGGTCAGACTCCGATCTTCCATCCCGCGACTCAGGGCGGCGATTTCGGGGTTGCTACCGTGCGTCTCCTGTTAGCAAGGGGAGCAACATTGGGCCTGCGCTGCCGACTGCCAGGACATTACGAGCGCCTTGATGCGGTTTTCGAGGGAACAGTGCTGGATTACGCGCGCCTCTTTCCCGAATCTGGAAACCTCACCGTTGAACTCTTGAGCGAAAAGCGTGGGACCTAAAGGATCAGTCCTGACAAACGCGGTTCCGTTTAGCTACTCATCGACGCGGTCCAGAATCGGCATGCACTCCTCAAGCCACCCTGCGCATCCAAATGGGGGCGCATGGAGACCCCGACCGCACTGAGCGACACACACGAGGAGCAAGCAGAGCGCGCCCTCGCTCTGTTCCATCCCGTCACCGCGGACTGGTTTCGCGCGGTGTTTGAGCGGCCCACCGCGCCGCAGCGCCTGGGCTGGCCGGCGATTGCGGCGGGCGAAAGCACGCTGATTCTCGCGCC
>CAXTRW010000126.1:0-8683 GCA_964246765.1 uncultured Acidobacteriaceae bacterium
GGTAAGGGTCGCGCAGCGCTTCCGGCTCCGACTCGCCGTACTGGACGGTTGCGTCCGCCACCCGGCCGGAGTCCGACCGGAGCTCGAGCCGGCCCACGACCTCCCGCCCAAAGTCCAGCAGGAGCGTGGGAGGGTCTTGCGGATCGGCCGTTACTTGGAGCTTCTGTCCTGAAGCGAGTGCCTGCGCGTTGCCGATCTGTCCGGAGCCCGCATAGACATGACTGACCGTCGCCGGCGCGAGATGGTAGCGCGCGAGAAAGGGCGAAACGCCGTCGTAGCCCGGCCAGCTGTACATGCCGGCGTCGGCGTTCCACTGGAAGAACTCGATCGAGCTCTCAATGCCGCCCAGGCTGCCGGCAGCGGGCCAGCTGCGGTCGTCAAAGGTGCTGGATTGCCAGCCGTCCGTAGGTTCGGTGGAGACCTTCCACTGCGCATCGCTGATTAACAGCGGGGCCGCGTCGACCCCGCGCTCGGCGGGGACGATTTTGGCTGCGAGCACCTCTCCGCGAGTCTGCTGGATGCTGAGGCGGCTGTCGGCCCCGCTGCCGATCTCCGGCCCGCGCACCGCTTCGATGGCCAAGACGTTGCGCCCAGGGCGCAAGGCGGCGCCGATCTCGCAGCTGCGGACTCGGATACCCATTGGGGAATCGAGATCCAGCTGATATTTGCAAAGCTGCTTCCCGTTCAGGAACACGGTCGCCGAGCGTGGGCCGGCGAGATACAAAGTTGAGCGAGGCGGGACGGAGGCGAGCCTGAAGCTGCGCCGGAAGTAGTGGGGCGTCAGGCCGGCGCCTGCGTCGGCAGCGACGGCGTCATTTTCGGTCCATATGTACTGCTCCGGCAAGGGCGTGTGCAGCTTCGATTCCAGTTGCGGGGTCGCGGCAGGGTTTCGCGTCGGGTCGAGATCCCCGTCCGCGATGCGCGCCGGCTCGTGCGACGGGCCACTCCCCTGCGCGTATAGGCAGGTGCTTGTAAGGGCAAGGCTCACCAGCAGGAGCGCGCGACTGCTTCGAGTGTTCATAGGCGTCCTTGAGAGCGGCTTCCCTGCATTCCTCAATCGGAAACCGTTCCACACCATGCTGTCACAGGGAGACCGCGAGCTTGAACTTTACCGCAAGTGAATGGCGTATGCTGGAGGCCTCCGCAATCGAGGGCGTTCAACGATGGCCGTCCCATTCAAAGAGCAGATTCGCCGGCTGGCGTCCCGGCCCGCTCTGCAACCCGTCTGGCTGGCGCTGGCGAAGCTTTCCTATGCCGGCATGAACTATGGCGGCGGCCAGATGGTGGAGGGCAGCGGGGAGCTCCGGGCTCTTCAGATCGCGTCCCAAGCCGCGGGATCGTCCGAGCCGTTTACCTTGTTCGATGTAGGCGCCAACATAGGTTCGTATCTCGAGGCAGCCCTCGGTTTTTTCGGCGAGCGAGTCAGCGCTTACTCATTCGAACCGCAACCTTTCAACGTCCGCTTACTCGAACAGCGCTTCGGGCGCGACCCGCGCGTGGTGTTAGTCAGCGCGGCTCTGGGCAGCGAGGTGACCACCGCGCCCTTGTTCTTCAACATCGAAGGCGAACCCACGGCCTCCCTGCGCGATCCCGGAGGCTCATCCCGGTCGCATACTGTTCCGGTCACCACAGTCGACCGGGTGTGCGCGGAACACCGGATCGAGCGCATCGACATGCTCAAGATCGACGCCGAAGGGCTTGAGATGGAGGTGCTGCTGGGCGCGAGCGCTATGTTGGAGCAGGACCGGGTAGGCGCGATCCAGTTCGAGTTCGGTGAAACCTTTGTCGGGACTCCGTATCACTTCCGAGACTTATACGACCTGCTGGCGCCGCGCTACCGCATCTATCGAATCTTGCGGCAGGGGTTAGCGGAGCTGCCACGTTACTCGTACGACCTGGAAGTTTACAAACTCGCGAATTTCTTATGCGTTCACAAGCAATCTTCCGGAACGCGGGCCTAGGTCACGGCCACAGCCGTATCTTCGTCCAGTCGGCTCCGCTTCGAAGAAACAAAAAACGGTCGTGCAAACGGTCGGGCCCGTCCATCCAGAACTCCATCCGCTCGGGTTCCACACAGTACCCGCGCCAATACTCGGGCCGCGGAACCTCGCCCGTGTGCTCCTGCTCGAACTGCAAAACGGCCCGCTCCAACTCCTCCCGGCTCGCGAGCGGGCGGCTTTGCTGCGATACCGCCGCCCCCACCTGGCTCCGATGTCCCCGGCTGTGAAAGTAAGCGTCTACCTCCGCACCGGGCAGCGGCGACACAGCGCCCGCTACCCGCACCTGCCGCCGCAGCGTTTTCCAGTGAAAGCACAAGGCCGCGCGAGGGATCCGCTCCAGCTCGCCGCCCTTTTGGCTTTCCGCGTTGGTGAAAAACCAGAACCCGCGCGCGTCCGACCGCTTTACCAGTATGATCCGCACACTCGGGATCCCGTCGGCGGACGAAGTCGCCAGCGCCGCCGCGTTTGGGTCGTTCGGCTCGCTCGCCTCGGCGTCCTTGAGCCACGCCGCGAACAGCTCGACCGGATGCGCCGCCGCTTCCAGCCCCTGCAACAGTTCGCTTTTGTCCATACGTTGATGGTAACGGTTTCCCTGCCGGGTCGGCAGCGCCGTTCCAGTACACTGAACACCCGAGATGGCCCGCGATCCCAAACAAAAAACCGGGCTTTCCGGCGCGCAGCCCGCCCTTGCCGATACGCTCGACCGCGCGCCGGTCGAAACCGCCCCAGCCGCGGCCGGGGGCCCTCGTCGCAATGCCGCCCTCTTCATCTTCTTCACCGTCGCGCTCGATATGCTTGCTCTCGGCATGATCGCGCCGGTGCTGCCCCGTTTGGTCGAGAACCTGATGCACGGCACCGCGTCCCAGGCCTCGCAGCTGCTCGGCGTATTCGGCACCGTATTTGCGGGTATGCAGTTCCTGTTCTCGCCCGTGGTCGGCTCGTTGTCCGACCGTTGGGGCCGCCGGCCTGTGGTTCTGCTCTCAAACTTCGGCTTGGGCTTCGATTACCTGCTGATGGCCTGGGCGCCCACGGTCGAATGGCTGCTGCTGGGCCGCATCGTTTCCGGCCTTACCACCTCGTCGGTTCCGACCGCTCAGGCCTACATCGCCGACGTGACCCCGCCCGAACGTCGGGCCGCCTCCTTCGGCCTGCTCGCGGCGGCGTTCGCCATGGGCTTCGTTCTCGGCCCGGCCATCGGCGGTATTCTCGGCGACCTGGGCGGCCCGCGGGCTCCGTTTTGGGCTTCCGCCGGGCTTTCGCTTGTGAACGGACTTTACGGAGTGTTCGTGCTGCCTGAGTCGCTGCCCCGCGACCGCCGCAGCCCGTTTTCCTGGCGCCGCGCCAACCCGGTGGGCTCGGTCCGCATGTTGAGCCGCTCGCCCCTGCTGCTCGGGCTTTCCGCGGTTCTGCTGCTCGCCTATCTGGCCCAGCAATCCCTGATGAACGTGTACGTTCTCTATGCCGACTACCGTTACGGCTGGAGCGACCGCACCGTAGGGCTCTCGCTCGGCCTGGTCGGTTTGTTTTCCGGCCTGTACGGCGGAGCGCTGGTCAAGCGTGTGGTCCGGCGCTTCGGCGAGCGCGGGTCCATCCTGTTCGGCCTCCTGCTCGGCACGGCCGGGTTCGTCCTGTTCGGTCTGTCCAAAACCGGACTCCTGCTTTGGCTCGGCATCCCGGTCATGAACGGCATCTCGTTTGTGTGGCCAGCTGCGCAATCGCTCATGAGCGCCTCGGCCGGGCCCAAGGAGCAAGGGCAGCTCCAGGGCGCCATTCACTCGTTGCGCGGCATTTCCGGGCTCATCGGCCCCGGCCTGTTTACCTATGTTTTCGCAAAGTCCATTGGCGATCGCGCCGTGCTGCACCTGCCCGGCTCGCCGTTTTTCCTGGCCGCGATCCTGCTGGCCCTGGCTGCCGGCATGGCCCTGACGCTTCGCCCGGGCGCTTCCCAGGAGGCCGCTTAACGCCCGGATTGGGCCTTTTTTCGCGCGTCGGCTGCCTGCATAATCGCCTTGCGCGCCAGGGTTCCCCGCCTGGGCAGCTCCGGACCGGTAGCGCGATACACGCGCGTCTCGTACAGCGGCCCGGGCGTCTGCTCCGGAAGCGGCTGCCCGCGCAGGGCGGCCCGCAAGCGCGCCCGAAACAGCGCGAGGCTTCCCGGCTTGCGCAATCCGAACCACAGCACAATGAGCACCAAAAACGCCACATGCGAGGCCGCCAGCAGCAACCCCACCACCTCCAGCATGTGGTCGGCCGACTTCGGCCATGTATCCACCGGTACCTGCATATCTTCTTAGAGACGCGTCGACGCCTGCGCGGGGCTCGCCCCGGCTCGCTATCGCATCAAAGCGATTCGGGTTCTTCGTCGCCCTCGTCGAGCGCGGCCCACAGCGCCTCCAAGTCTACATAGATCGGTCCGTTTTTCGCCCGCAAACTCCGCTCCATGCGCCAGGCATCCGGCTCGCACATCCAGCCGACGCGCTTTTGCGGGTCAATCACCCAGATATTCTCAACCCCCATCGCCTGGTAGTCGCCCACAACCTCTTCCAGGTCGTTGAACCGGTCGTCGGGCGAGACGATCTCGATGACCACCAGTGGCGGCGCGACCAGCGTCTGCGGCCAGCGGTTCCTGGGCCCCACCACCACATCCGGCAGGCGCACCCGCGTCCCCGCAACCCGGGTCCGCACCTCGACCGCGGCTTTAATCCGCCATTCCCGGGTGTGATTGGAAAACCAGGTTCCCAGCCAAACCTGGATCAATCCATGAACCGACATCACCATCGGCCGTTCCCTGAGCTCCCCATCCACGTACTCCACATCCCGCTCGAAAGCCATCCGCTCATACTCAGCCATCGAAACCAGCGCCGCTGTTGCCATGCCCCACCCCCGCTTCCGCACCTGATAGGATAGTAGATTCCAATGGCAGAAGAAAACGTAAAGCTCATCCCCCTGGGCGGCCTCGGCGAGTTCGGCATGAACTGCATGGCTGTCCGCTACAAAGACGACATCCTGGTCATCGACGCGGGGCTCATGTTCCCCGAGTCCGAGCTGCTCGGCGTCGATATCGTCGTCCCCGACATCTCCTACCTCGTCGAGAACAAAGCACGAGTCCGCGGCATCCTCCTCACCCATGGCCACGAGGACCACATCGGCGGCCTGCCGTGGATCCTGTCGGAGATCAACGTGCCTGTGTACGGCACCGAGTTCACCCTGGCCTATGTGGAAGGCAAGCTCGAAGAGCACAAGATGCTCGATCAGACCGAGCTGATCGAGATCGCGCCGAACGCTAAGTTCACGATCGG
Source organism: uncultured Acidobacteriaceae bacterium (assembly GCA_964246765.1). GTDB lineage: Bacteria > Acidobacteriota > Terriglobia > Terriglobales > Acidobacteriaceae > EB88. The sequence continues at coordinate 5,300 of CAXTRW010000126.1, forward strand.
CCCTTTCACGGTCGAGCCCATCCGCGTTACCCATTCGCTGGTGGACTGCGTGGCCCTTGCGATCGAAACGCCGGTCGGCGTCATCGTCCACACCGGCGACTTCAAGATCGACCTTTCGCCGCCGGACGGCAAGGCATTCGACCTGCACAAGTTCGCCGAGTACGGCCAAAAGGGCGTCCTCGCTCTGCTCCAGGACTCGACCAACGTCGACCGTCCCGGCTATACCCCCAGCGAGTGGGCGGTCAAGCCGCGCCTGGATGAAGTGTTTCTCCGCACCAAAAAGAAACTCTTCTTTTCGTGCTTTTCAAGTTCGATTTACCGCATCCAGATCGCGCTCGACCTCGCGCACAAGCACGGTCGCAAGGTGGCCATCGTCGGCCGCTCCATGATGGAGTCCAGCGAAATCGCGCAGGATCTCGGCTACCTGAACCTGCCTCCAGGGCTGACCATTCACCCCGGCCAGATCGGTGACCATGCGCCCGAAAACGTGATGGTGCTGATTTCCGGCACCCAGGGTGAGCCCATGAGCGCGCTTTCCCGCGCAGCGGTGGACAATCACAAACACGCCCGCATCTCGCCCGGCGACACCGTGCTGCTTTCGTCGCGTGTGATCCCCGGCAATGAGAAGTCCATTTACCGCGTCATCGATCACCTGTATCGGCGCGAAGCCGAGGTCCTTTACGACGACGGCTCCATGGGGCTGATTCACGTTTCCGGCCACGCCTCGCAGGAAGAGCAACGCCTGTTGATCAACCTGCTGCGGCCCAAGTTCTTCGTGCCCGTACACGGCGACTTCCGCCATCTGAAGAAGCACGCCGAACTGGCCAAGGCCACCGGCGTCATCGGCGAAGCCATTCTGATCGAAGACGGCGACATCCTGGAGCTGACCCCGACCAAGGCCCGCAAGGCCGGCAAGGTCACGGCGGGCCGGGTCTGCATCGATTCCGGATCGACCTCGGATGTGGTGGGCGACGTGGTCATCCGCGACCGCCGCAACCTGAGCGAGGACGGCATCGTGCTCCCGATCCTGACGATCAACAAGCTCACCGGCAAGGTCGAGCGGGCCCCCGAGGTGGTCACTCGCGGCTTCGTCGGCGCCGACGCCTCCATCCTCAAGGAAGCGGGCAACGTCATCACCCAGACCCTTGAAGCTTCCAGCGCCGAGGAAAAGGCCGACCCCGGCGTGATGAAGGAAAAGATCCGCATCGACCTGAAGCGGTATATCCAAAAGCACACCAGCCGGCGACCTCTCATCATGCCGGTCATCCTGGAAGTCTAAAAAGTGTTGGATAGGGTGGGAACGTATCGTTGACCACCCTCTTTCATTAGTTACTAATGGTGACTACTGTTACACATTTCCACTCTCTAGTTCTCGCCGACAATCGATTCCAGCTATCCTTCGAGGGATTACTCCTTCTACATTCCCTCGGATTCGCAAATACTCCCCGTTTTTGTTCTAAAAAGCTTCCTCCCAAGCCCTACACTCGTCCTCGTACCAAGCTGCACGGACATAGAATGCTTGTCTTCGAAAGAGCTTTGCGGGACTTGGCTCCAGCGGTCGCCTTTCGGATCAGCTATTTCAAATAGGAGTTGCCATCATGAAAGCTTTCATCGGTAAGCTCGGACTTATCGCACTTGCTGCCTGCGCCCCAGTCGCTCTCCACGCTCAGGCCCATTCCATCGCGTATGGCCGGACCACGCTTTCGTTTGCACCGGCTCTCGGACAGACCCTTGCCGGCGCGGGGATCACCGTGACCGACCTCGCGCAGAATCCTCTGCCCGGCGGCGTAGCTACCTTGACCGCTTTGCAAGGCGTTCTGGACTTCAAAACCGCTCTGGGCGATGTGGAATACTCGGGCGGCCTTCAGCTGAGCGCCGCCGGCCAAACCGTCCGCTTCCAGGACATGGCTTTGGAGATTTCCAGCCCCACCGCGGCGGCCCTGACCGCGCAGGTCGTTTACAACGGCACGGTGCTTGGGCCGCGGCAGGCGGTTTTCGTCATCAACGCCCGCCCCAACTACTCCCTGCCGCTCACGCCGCAGAACGGGACCGTCACGCTGGATAACCTGAGCTTCGGCTTTTCGCCCGCGCTTGCCGGCCTGATCAACAATGCGGCCGGTCGGACGCTGATCACGCCGAGCACCCAGGTGCTCACGGCCAATATGTACGCTGTGCTGGCCGCGAACAACTAACGAACCTCAGCGGCTGGGAGACGGAAGCGCCTCCCAGCCGCGAGTTGCAACGCCTGCTGCTCCAGAGCATCCATCCCGCGCTCTTGCTCCCGGTGGCTGAAAGGGTACAAAGCGGCGCCGCCCGGCCCACCTTTTGTTGCTTCCTGCATCTTCCATGGATGAGTGGAAGCCATTCCACGCCAGGAGACCCGAAATGAAAGCACTCGCTGGGCTTTTAGCGCTCGCCAGTTTGACGCCCGTGGCGGCATTCGCCGCGGGAAATGACAGTTCGACCAAGCTCGATGGGCGGCTCGCCTCAGCGACCAAAATACTCCATCAGCTGTCCGCGGTATCGGACGACGGGATTCCCGACCGCATCGCGCGCAAAGCGCACTGTGTGCTGGTCATCCCCAACTATAAAAAAGGCGCATTCCTGGGCGGGGCGCAGTATGGCCAGGGTGTTGCAACCTGCTTTGTCGCCAACAAGGGCTGGAGCGCGCCCGCGTTTGTGCAGATGGCCGGGGTTTCCTTCGGCTTGCAGGCGGGCGGCCAGTCGACCGATCTGGTGCTGGTGGGCGTGACGAAACAAAGCGCCGACGACCTGCTCAAGGACAAGGTCAAGCTGGGCGGCGATGTCGCGGTGGCGGCAGGACCCGTCGGCCGCGACTCTCAGGCCTCCACGACGGAGCTGGCGAGCGCCGAATTTCTAACCTACTCGCGCAACAAGGGCCTGTTCGCGGGCGTCGACCTTTCGGGCGATGAGATACACCAGAACACCAAGGACACCGAAGCGTTTTACGGCAAGGACATCCCATACCAGACGATCTTGAACGGCGGCACACCGACTCCGGCCGCGGCACGGCCGTTTGTGCGTGAGATCACCCGCGTCTTCGGCGGCGTCAGCAAGCACAAGCAAGGCTAGAGGGTGGAGCGTTCGGCGACCGAGTCCGGTTTTCGAGACACGGTCGCAGCGCGCAGCACTGTTCTCAGCCCAAATGGCCGTCTCAGAACGCGACAGCCTCTCCTACGTCGCCGGCCCAAAGACTGCTATAAACGGAACACCCGCGCGGACAGGACCCCACCCGAGCCGACGCGAGAAAAGCAGGTCCCATGCGTCACTTTCCTCTTTGTGTTGTGACCCTCTCCGGCCTTCTGGCGGCAGGCTGCTCGCGCCAGGTCGCCGCGCACCCGCCCCCGCCGGCCCGTCCCGCTC
>CAXTRW010000127.1:0-8674 GCA_964246765.1 uncultured Acidobacteriaceae bacterium
GGCCCGTCCCGCTCAACCCGCGATAAAAGCCGCGCCCCCCACGCCGCTGGCCGAAAAAAAACAAGAGCTGGGCACCCAAACCTGGAACCCGAACTGGGACCGCTACGTCGAGGAGGCTTTGCCGCCCGAGATGCTGTCCGGGCGCGCGGCGCGGGCGGTGCGCCCCTACTGCCCCCGCTTTGCCGCGCTCGCTCCGGCCGATAAACGCGCTTTTTGGGCCTATGTGTTCCAGGCCATGGCCGGCGCGGAGGCCGGACTTACCCCAACCACCGACGTCCGGCACACCGAACCGGCCGTGGCCAAGCGCGACACCGTGACCCACCGCATGATCCGCAGCGAAGGGCTGCTTCAGCTCACCTACATGGATGCCGACCGATACGGCTGCGACTTCAACTGGCTGCATGACCGGCGCTTGCCCGAGAAGGACCCGGCCCGCACCATTCTGCTGCCCAAAAACAATCTGGTTTGCGGCGTAAAAATCCTCGACAACCAGCTGTTTTCGCTCAATAAACCCCTACTCAGCAACGCGAGCTACTGGTCGGTCCTGCAGCCGGGTACGCAGAGCTTTCGCGTGTTTGCCAAGCAGATGACCAATGTGCCGACCGCGTGCCGAGCCGGCGAGCCGTCCCACCATTTAGCCCGGGGCCGAACTGCCCATGAGCGGAGAGCGATGTAGCGGGTTACGGTTGGAACAGCCGCGGCATCTCAACGTGAGCCCCACCCGGAGCTCACCCATGGAACGTCGCCGCTTTCTCCAGAACGCCGCCGCAGCCGCCGCAGCGGCATCCGTCATCCCCGCCGCCCAGGCCCAAACCGGCGGGAACCGCCCCGATGCCGCCCGCACCGCGGCCCCGCTCGGCCCGGAGTTCCTGACCGCCCCTGAGCCCAACGCCGCGGCCAATCTCCAGCGCATCACCAATCCCGGAACCCGGCGCGGCGAGATGCTCTACCGCCAGCTCGGCGCCACCGGCGTGGAGGTTTCTGCAATCGGCCTGGGCGGGTCCGATATCGGCAAACCAGCCCTGAGCGATGACCAGTCCGTCCAGCTGATCCACGCCGCTCTGGATCGCGGCATCACCTTCCTCGACAATTCCTGGGATTACAACGAAGGGCGCAGCGAGCTTCTGGTCGGCAAGGCCCTGCGCGCGCCCGGCTATCGGAAGAAGGCCTTCGTCATGACCAAGCTCGACGGCCGCACCAAGCAGGAAGCGCAGAAGCAGCTTGACGAATCCCTGCTGCGGCTCGGTGTCGACCACATCGACCTGCTTCAGCACCACGAGGTGTTGCGCTTTGAAGACCCCGACCGCATCTTCGACGGGGGCGGCGCGATGGAGGCGGTTCTAGCCGCGAAACAAGCGGGGAAGGTCCGGTTTATCGGCTTTACCGGCCACAAGGATCCACATATCCACCTGTACATGCTCGACGTAGCCAAGCGTCACGGATTCCACTTCGACACAGTGCAGATGCCGCTCAACGTGATGGATGCGCACTACCGCTCCTTCGCACAGCTGGTGGTTCCCCGCCTAATCGCCGACGGCACCGGGGTGATCGGGATGAAAACCTTCGGCTCGGCCAACGGAGTGATCCTGAAGAGCAACACCGCAACGCCCATGGAGTGCCTGCACTACGGCCTCAATCTGCCCACCTCGGTCGTGGTCACCGGCATCGACTCGCCCCAGATTCTCGACCAAGCATTTGAAGCCACGCGCACCTTTGAGCCGATGAGCGAGCAGCAGGTCGCGGCTATCCTCGCCAAAACGCAGCAGGCCGCGCTGACCGGTCATTATGAGCTGTTCAAGAGCACCTCGCACTTCGACACAACGGCGAAGAATCCCAAGTGGCTCGGCGACGACCCCGCGTTTGCCCAGCAGCTCGCGCCTTCCAAACCGAGCTGAACCGCACACATTGTGCCAGGATGAGTGCGGAACACAGCGCAAACGCGCTCTGCCGTCATCGCGTCCCTTCCCAACCTCAAGTGCTTGCGAACGAATTATGCCACGGAAAAGCGGCGCTGATTGTCGCCTGCGAGCGCGGGACACCCGTACCATGGAGGAGATGACGCCCGATCTGCTCCCGCTCGAGTCCTTTCGCGAAGCCCAAACCCGCATCGCCCCGCTCGCCGCCCGCACCCCGCTCGTCCGCTTCCCCGCTCCGCAAGGCGTACCCGGCGAGCTGTGGCTCAAGGACGAAGGCGCGCAGCCCATCGGCTCCTTCAAGCTGCGCGGCGCGGCCAATAAAATCCTTGCGCTGCCCGAGCGCGAACGGCAGCGGGGCGTCATTACCTACTCTTCCGGCAACCACGCCCAGGGAGTGGCCTACGCCGCTCGCTCGGTGGGCACGAAAGCGGTCATCGTGATGCCCGCGAACACCCCCGAGATCAAGCGCGCCGCAACCCTTGCGCTCGGGGCTGAAATCGTGCCGGTGGGACCGGCATCATCCGAGCGGCGCGCCCGCGCCGAAGCCCTTGCCGCCGAGCACGGCTACACCATGATCCCGCCCTATGACGACCCCTCGATCATCGCGGGGCAAGGCACTTGCGGGCTCGAAATCCTTGAAGATCTGGCCGAGGTCGACCTGATCCTCGCCCCCGTTTCCGGCGGCGGACTGCTGTCCGGCATCGCCGCCGCCGTCAAGCACCAGCGCCCGGAGGTCCGCGTGGTCGGCGTCGAACCCGAGCTCGCCGCGGATGCGCACGAGAGTTTTTTCGGGGGCGAGCTGAAAACCTGGCCCGCCGAGCTGACCACCCGCACCGTCGCCGACGGCCTTCGCACCCAATCGCTGGGCGAACTCAACTGGGCTCACATCCACGCCTTTTGCGACACGATTCTCACCGTGTCCGAGCAGGAGATCCTCGCCGCCGTCCGCGCCATTTATCAGCGCTGCCCGGCCCGCGAGGGCTCCGGCGAGCAAGGCCTGGTTGCTGAACCGAGCGGCGCCGCGACCGCCGCTGCCCTGCTGTTCCACGCGACCGAACTGCTTCCCTACCGCAAGGCCGTCGCCGTGCTCTCCGGACGCAACATCGAGCCGGCGCTCCTGGCGCAGCTTGTCGCCGGCTGAGGCTCGATCCTTGCGTAAATCCTGAAGCCGTACGGGACCTCCGGCACGCCGCCCCATGCGACGGTGCCCCGCGGCTTTTCATCGCGAATTACGCTGTACCGCGACGTGAGCAGCCGATTCAGCTGCGGCCAATGCGCGAGTTTTCCGTACGCAAAATCCCGCGGTTGCACACCGCATTCGTCGCTGGTGACAACGAAATAAGCAGGCGGGCTCTTTTCGATTGTCTGCAGGAACGCATTTCTGTACCGCGCCTGATCCGCCGCTTCGAAAGCGCCCGCCGGGCTGACAAACAGGTAGCAGTCATACAGGAATCCGGTGCTCTGCACGATTTTCAACTTATACAGCTCGGCGATACAGCCGCCGGCCTGATCCAGGCACTGCACTTTGCCGTCAAGCGCGCGCTCACCCAGCGAGGTCAACTCTCGCCCGAGCGCCGTCCCATAGGGGTCGTGTTGCCAATCGAAACGGTCGATCGCGGCAAGCGAACGCGGAACAATGAGAAGAGCGCCGAACGCAAGCCCGGCCACGGAGAAACCCGCGATCCACGCGCGCTTGCTCCGCATTCCCTCCGCGAACGCTAGGCCAGCGAGCAGAAGCAGAAACGCCTCCGACGGATAGCGATGGTACGGGTAGCCCCGCCCCTGCACGACGAACGAAACAACCCCGAAGAGAAACCCAAAGAGCAAGACGCGTCCTTGGAAACCCCTCCACAGCCGCAGGGCGCTGTACACGGGCAGCCACGCCAGAAACAACCCCAGCATTACCGAGGAAACGCTCCCGAAAACGAGCGCCCACGGCGACAAACGGAACATGCTCGCGTGCAGCGGCACCAGGTGGCCCATGATGCCGAGAAAAGCCGCCCAGGCGTGCCAGCGAAAAAGCGCCACCGCAACAGCCGCGAGCGGAACCAGCGCCGCCGCCCCGGCCGCCGCGACGTGCCTTCCCCATGGCCTGCGGCGGGACCCGAGCTCGACGGCAAGCAGCAGAAGCCACACCGGAAGCAGCAGGATCGCGATCGGCTTCACGGTTGTCGCCGCCCCGATCAGGAGCCCGGCAAGCCCACTCGCCCAAGCGCCGGCACCCCTGCCGACCGCGAGGAGCAACGCGCAGGCCCACAGCAGCAAAGCCGCCATCAGCAGATCGCGCTGGCCGGTCTGGATCAGGCCGTCCCGCCCGTGAATCAGCGCGAACACGCTCGCCGCAAACAGCGCTGCAAACCACCGCCGACGCCCGCAGATCGCGCCCATGGCGATCCCGACGGCCGCAAGCAGCCCGAAGTCGTACACCCGCCACGCCGCCGCGCCAGAACCGAAAACCCGAATCACAAACCACTGTGCGGCATACGTGCCCGGCAGGTTGAGATCCACGGTCTGCCGGTACGGCGCCATCCCGTGCCGTATGAGAAAGACAATGTAGTGGAACAGCGGAGCATCGCCCACCAGCGGCCAGTGCCGGGTCACGCAAATGTAAGCGAGATCGCAGCCGAGCAGAACCGCCGAGAGCAGCCACTCGTAGGCCGAAAGAAAAAATCGCGGCAAACCCAACCCTCGCGCAGCGGAGTGCTGCTTTCCATGCCGGTTTCATAAGCCAAGTCCGCGGGCGGGCGGGTATACTCACTGCGCCGCCCTGAATAGAAAGCGAGACCTGCTTGAGCCATCCTATCTCCCGCCGCTCCTTCGCCCGCCTCCTGCCCGCCGCCGCGGCCGTTGCCTCCCTCCCCGCGGCAGCCGCGCCGGCCGCCCAAGCACAGCAAGCCGCTCCCGCTGCCGGCGGCAAGTTTCCGGAAGGCTTCCTTTGGGGCTCCGCGACCGCCTCCTACCAGGTCGAGGGCGCGGTCCACGAAGACGGCCGCGGCCCCAGCATCTGGGACACCTTTTCCCACACCCCCGGCAAAACCCACAACGGCGACACCGGCGACGTTGCCGATGACGACTACCACCTGTACAAAGAGGACATCGCGCTGATGAAGGACCTGGGCCTGAAAACCTGCCGGTTTTCGATTGCCTGGCCGCGCATTTTCCCGCAGGGAACGGGCACGCCCAACCCCAAAGGCCTGGACCACTACGAGCGCTTCGTCGACGCCCTACGCGAAGCGGGCGTGGAACCCTACTGCACCCTGTACCACTGGGACCTGCCCCAAGCGCTGGAAGACAAAGGCGGCTGGCAAAACCGCGCCACCTCTGAGGCCTTCGCAAACTACGCCGGTTACACCGCAGGCAAGCTTTCCGACCGCATTTCGCACTTCATGACCACCAACGAGATTGAGACCTTCACCGATCTCGGTTACGGCAACGGCACGCACGCGCCGGGGCTCAAGCTCGCCGGGACACAGGCCTTCTATCAGGTGTGTCACAACGCCGTTCTCGGCCACGGGCTTGCCGTGCAGGCGATCCGCGCCAAGGCCAAACCCGGCACGCAGGTGGGCCTCGCGGAAAACATCTCCTCCACCTGTCCGGTATTCGCGTCGGACGAGCACATCCGCGCCGCCCACGTTGCTCTGCGCGAGGAAAACGCCCGCTACATGAACGTGATCGTCACCGGCAAGTACACCGAAACCTATCTCAAAACGTTAGGCCCCAATGCCCCTAAATTCACCGATGCCGACCTGAAAATCATCTCATCGCCCATCGACTTCGCCGGCATTAACATATACACCCCGACGTATGTGACGGCCGACCCCGGAAGCGAGCTCGGTTACAAGGTCGTTCCCTTGCCTGCTTCGTACCCACATATGTTTTCCGACTGGCTCCACATCGGCCCGGAAGCCCTGTACTGGGGTCCGAAGCTGGCCCACGAGGTTTGGGGCCTCGACACCATGTACATCACCGAAAACGGAGCGTCCTCCGACGACCACCTCACCCCGGACGGACAGGTGCTCGACACCGACCGCACTATGTTTCTCCGCAATTGCCTCAGCCAACTCCAGCGCGGCGTGAGCGAGGGCGTACCTGTCAAGGGATACTTCCTGTGGAGTCTGCTCGATAACTACGAGTGGGCCGACGGCTATGAGAAACGCTTCGGCATCACCTATGTCGACTTCAAAACACAGAAACGTACGCCGAAACTCAGCTCGCACTTTTACAAAAACGTGATCGCCACCAATGCGGTGATCTAAACTGGCAAGCCTTCCAAATGGACGCGATCTTGCTTACTGGTCCAGCTGCCGCCAGAGCCAGGCGAGGTCGAGGTAAACCGGTGAGTCTAAGGCCTGAAGCTTTGTGCTTTTGGTAAGATGCCACGCTCCCTCGCGCCAAACCTCTATTGTGCGCGCGTCTTCGTCGATGAGCCATACATTGCGAACGCCCATGGCCTCTAAATCGACGGCGCGAAGCTTGAGGTCCTGGTAGGTGTCGGTAGGTGACAGTACCTCGATCGCGATAAGGGGCGGGCGGTCCAGCGCTCCTTTGCGCCGGTCTTCTGCGGCGATCACCACGACGTCCGGAAGGCGGACGTGCTGGGCGCTGACCCAGGTCCGTGTTTCCACGGCGCAGCGGATGTTCCACTCCCGGTAGCGCTGACTAAACCAGCTGAAGAGAAAGCCTTGTACTTCTCCATGTGCGAATCCAACCACCGGCTTCTCCTTTAACTCGCCATCGATGTACTCGACATCGGGGTGATAGCTGGTGTTCAGGTATTCCTGGAGCGAAACTTTGGCGGCTGTGGCCATGGGCGCCTCTCGGTTTTTCGTTTATGAAATCAGGCCTGCTCTGTGCGAATGAATTCGGTTAGGCGCTCTCGTCCAGCTGCTCCCAAAGCCAGACTAAATCGAGAAACATAGGTGAGTCGACTGCGCCGACCTTTGTTGCAGGTTCCGGTTGCCACCTACTATCTCGCCAAATCTCCAAAGCGCGCGCTTCCGGATCAATCAACCAGATATTGCGAACGCCCATGGTTTCCAGGTCCGCCGCCCGCAGTTTCAAAGCCTTGTAACCATCGGATGGGGAAAGCACCTCGATGGCAATCAGTGGCGGCTCGGTCAAAGCGGCCCGTTCACGATTGGTTCGGACCACCACGACGAAATCAGGCAGCCTGACGCGGTCCGGATCGACCTGCGTACGGGTTTCCACGGCTGCCCAGATGCCCCACTCCTGCCGATGCAGCCAAAACCAGACGCCAAGCAGGGTTTGAGTTTTGCCGTGTGCGGGAGCGACCACTGATTTCTCCTTCAGCTCACCGTCGATGTACTCGACATCTGGGTGATAGCTGGTGTTTAGGTACTCCTGGAGCGAAACTTTGGCGGCTGTGGCCATGGGGCCCTCCCGGGGCTAGTTTAACGCTGTTTACAAGTCGCGCCAGTTCTCGCCGAGTTCGGCGTCGGCGACGATGGGAACGCTTAGTTCAAGGACGTGCTCCATTTCGTGTTTGACCATGGCGCGGATGTCTTCGGCTTCGTCTTCGGGGACGTCGAAGAGGAGCTCGTCGTGGACCTGGAGGGTCATTCTCGTTCGCCGGTTTTCTGAGACGAGGCGGCGGTCGATGCGGATCATGGCGATCTTGATGAGGTCGGCGGCGGTGCCTTGCAGCGGGGTGTTGACGGCGGTGCGTTCGGCAAAGCCGCGGAGGTTGGCGTTGCGGCTTTGGATGTCGGGGATGGGGCGCGAGCGGCCGAACAGGGTGCGGACCTGCTGGGTCGAGCGGGTGTCTTCGAGCGTGCGGTCGATAAAGGCGCGGACCCCGGCGTAGCGCTCGAAGTAGCGGTCGATGTAGAGGCGGGCTTCTTTTTGGTCGATGCCGAGGTTGGCAGCGAGGCCAAAGGGGGAGATGCCGTAGACGATGCCGAAGTTGACGGCTTTGGCGCGGTTGCGGGTGGTTTTGTCGATAGCGTCGGGGGCGACGCCGAACACCTCGCTGGCGGTGAGGGTGTGGATGTCGCCGTTGGTCCGGTAGGCGTGGACGAGCAGGGGGTCCTGGGAGAAGTGGGCCATGAGGCGCAGCTCGATCTGCGAGTAGTCAGCGGAGAGCAGGAGGCGGCCGGGGGCGGCGATGAAGGCGGCGCGGATTTCGCGGCCCAGCTCGGTTTTGATGGGGATGTTTTGGAGGTTGGGGTTGGTGGAGCTGAGGCGGCCGGTTGCTGTCCCGACCTGGTTGAAGGTGGTGTGAACGCGGCCCTCGGCATCGGCGAGCAGGGGAAGCGAGTCGACATAGTTGGATTTGAGCTTGGCGAGGTGGCGGTATTCGAGCACCATGCGGGGGACCTGGTTGTGCTCGGCCAGCTCTTCGAGGACGTCCTGGGCGGTGGAGACGACCTTGCCCTTGCCGTACTTGAGCGGCTTGGGGAGGTTCATCTTGTTGAACAGGACCTCGCCGAGCTGCTTGGGGGAGTTGATGTTGAAGCGATGGCCGGAGGCGGCGTAGATCTGCTCGCCGACGCGGTGCATTTCGCTGGTCAGCTTCGCGTCGAGCTCGCGCAGGGCCTGGAGGTTGACGCGGGCGCCGGCTTGCTCCATGCGCAGCAGCACGGGGACGAGCGGGCGGTCGATGGTTTCGTAGACCTCCTGGAGATTGGCGGATTCAACGTCGCGGCGCAGGATGGGGGCGAGGGAGTGGATGGCGTGGGCGGCTTCGGGGAGGGCTTGGGCGCCCTCCTGGAGGGGGTGGTTGGAGAAGCGGGCGGCTA
>CAXTRW010000128.1:0-8648 GCA_964246765.1 uncultured Acidobacteriaceae bacterium
CTCTCAAACCCATGCGAGGCCGCGTTGCCCAGCACCCCCGGCGCCAGCCGCGCCACCGCGACGACCACAACCGCGGCCGCGAGCTCGCCGCCGGTCAAAACGTAGTCGCCGATCGAAACTTCCCGGTCGGCCAACAGCCGCGCCACGCGCTCGTCCACGCCTTCATAGCGGCCGCACAGCAGCAAAATCCGGTCCAGGCCGGCCAGCTCGCGCGCCGTCGCCTGTGTAAACGGGACGCCTTGCGCCGACAGCAGGATCACCGTTTCCCGGGCCCGATCGCGCTCCGGTTTTGGAGCCGCCCCCAGGGCGAGGAGCGCAGCCGCGAACGGCTCCGGCTTGAGCACCATGCCTTCCCCCCCGCCGAACGGCCGGTCGTCCACGGTGCGGTGCTTGTCCGTCGCGAACCCGCGCAGATCGTGGGCCCGCGCCTCGACCTGTCCACCCGCCAAAGCGCGACGCAGCATCCCGGAGCCGAAAATGCCGACCCCGTCCGCGCTTTTGGCTGTCGCACGCCCGAAAAAATGGGGAAAAATGGTGAGAATGTCGAAGCGCACGGCTACACCTTGTCCAGATCGAGAAGCCCGTCCGGCAGGCGCATGTGCAGGGTACGCGCGGCCAGGTCCCAGCGCGGTTCATAGGCCTGAACGAACGGAACCAGCAACTCCCGCCCGTCCGCATCCGGGCGCTCGACCACCAGCAACGCGGTCGCGCCGGAATCCCGGTCCACATCCGTGACTATGCCTACCGCCGAACCCGTGCCGGCGTCCACCAGCGTGCATCCGGCCAGCTCGGCGATGTACACCTCGTCCTCGGCGAGCGCGGTCCGCTCGGCCCAGGGGACCACGACTTCCCAGCCGCGCAACAGCTCCGCCTGATCCATGGAAGCGCATTCGGCGAACCGCAGCACCACGCGTCCCCCGTGCAGGCGATAGCTCTGGACCGATGCGGACCGCGTCGGCTCCTCAGCGTCGGGCGCGCGCAGCGAAACCGCGGGCCGGGTTTGAAATCGGCCGGGAAAATCGGTCAGGAGCTCGGCGATGACCTCGCCGCGGTGGCCCTGCGGTCGTACGATTCGCGCCACGCGCAGCCAGTTCGGTTGGGTGTCGCGGTTCAAGGTCGGCGTTTACTCACCCGCGATCGGGGGCGGCTTGTGCCCGTCCGTGGTTTCCACGATATCGAGCGTGTAGCGATGGTGATACTTCATGCTCACCGCGCTCAGGATGGTCCGGAGCGAGTGCGCGGTGCGGCCCTGCTTGCCGATCACCTTGCCGATATCTCCATCCGACACGTGAAGGCGCAGCACGGTGCTTTCTTCCCGCTCCAGCGCTTCCACTTCGACCGCTTCGGGCTGGTCGACCAGCGCGCGAGCGATCTCGGCGACCAGCTCTCGGGTTGGATCCGTCGTTGCTTGGGTGTGTTCGCCGTTCATGGAGTGCTCCCTCGCGAAGAGAAGCCCTGGTGCGATCGGCGCCAATAGTAGCATCTTTGAAGCAGGAGGCGACAGTGGCCGCCGGCGAGCGAAGAAACGCCCGCCATTCGGGCTAGGCGGCTGCCTCTGCAGACGGTTCGGGGGCGGCGGGCGCGTTCTTGAGCAGCTTGGCGACGCGGTCGCTCAGCTGCGCGCCCTTGCTCGTCCAGTAGTCAATGCGCTCGCGTTTGAAGGCGACGGTAGCGGGGTTGGTGCGGGGGTTGTAGGTGCCGACCAGCTCGATGGAACGGCCGTTGCGCGCACGGTCCTTTTCGATCACGACAACACGATAGAACGGCTTCTTGCGGGCGCCGAAACGCGCCAGGCGGATCATCAACACTGTGGGGAATCCTTTCCGAACTGCGAACCCGGGGCCTCCGGCGCCATCGGCGCTTCAGGGGGAGACTCCCAGCAACCTACTATACCAAAGCCGCGAGCGCCCCAGAGCAAAGCGGCGAGCGCCACACCCGCATCACACTGCTTCGTATGCCTTACGACCCCGCTTCCGCGCCGCGCCCGCTGGTTCTGACACTCAAGCTCGACGGGGAAAACCAGGCCCGGTTGGAAGCAGAGCGGCGTCGCTGGTACCCGGCTCGTCTGAACCGTATCCCCGCGCACATCTCTCTGTTTCACGCGTTGCCGGGCGAAGAGGAGCCCGCGATTTACGAGAGGTTGGAGCGCGCCGCCGGGCAGTTCGCGCCTTTTTCCGTCGAAATTCACGACCTGATGCGGCTGGGCCGCGGCGTGGCGTACGCGGTGCGCTCCCGGGAGCTTTCGGCGCTTCACGACGAGTTGCGGGCAGCGTGGCTCCCGTGGCTTTCGCGCCAGGACCAGCAGCCGTTCCGGCCCCACGTCGTCATCCAGAACAAGGTCGAGCCCACCGAAGCGCGAGCTTTGTACGACCGGCTCGGGGCAGGGTTTCGGCCCTGGGCCGCGGAGGCTGCGGCGCTGCTGCTGTGGCGCTACGAGGGAGGCCCCTGGAGCCCCGCGGGCGAGTTCCTCTTTGCGGCAAGCACGGCGGCCCGGTGATGCGCCATTCCTTTTGCCTCCGCACCCTTGCATCTGACCCAAATATGCCTACGTCCATGGAGACGCGTCGACTCGGCGACTCCGATCTCCACATCACCCCTATCGGCTTCGGCGCTTGGGCCATCGGCGGCGGCGACTGGGAGTTCTCCTGGGGACCCCAGGAGGACGAGGACTCGATCCGCGCCATCCAACGCGCGCTCGAGCTCGGCGTTAACTGGATCGATACCGCGGCCATCTACGGCCTGGGCCACTCGGAAGAGGTCGTCGCACGGGCGCTCGTCGGCGGGACCCATAAGCCGTATGTATTTACGAAATGCTCCATGCGTTGGAACACGGCGGATCGCACCATCCATCGCTCGCTCAAGGCGGCGTCGGTGCGCGAAGAGTGCGAGGCCTCGCTGCGGCGGCTCCGGCGCGAGACGATTGACCTGTACCAGGTGCACTGGCCCAACCCCGAGGATGAGCTCGAGGAAGGGTGGACGGAGTTGGGAAAGCTGCAGAACGAAGGCAAGGTCCGCTACCTCGGCGTGTCCAACTTTTCGGTCGCGCAGATGGAGCGGCTGCGCCCGATCGCGCCGATCACCTCGTTGCAACCGCCTTACTCGCTCATCCGGCCCGATGTGGAGAAAGAGATCCTGCCGTACTGCCGGCAGAACGGCATCGGCGTCATCCATTACTCCCCAATGGCCTCCGGCCTGCTCACCGGGAAGATGTCCGCCGAGCGCGTCGCGCAAATGCCCCCGGACGACTGGCGCAAGCGCAGCCCCAACTTCAACGAGCCGAAGCTGAGCCGGCATCTCAAGCTCGCCGGTTTGCTCGGGGAGATCGGTCGGGAGCATGGGGTGCAGGCCGGAGTGGTTGCCATCGCCTGGACGCTGCACAACCCGGCGGTGACGGCCGCGATTGTGGGCGCGCGCAGCCCGGAGCAGGTCGAAGGCACGCTGCCCGCGGCAAGATTCCGGTTGAGCGAGGATGAGTTCCGGCGGATCAACGACTTTGTGCGCGAAAACCCGGTTTGACCTGCCTATTTCTCGCGGTTGACGACAAAATCCGGCACCCACAACAGGGCCCGCTTATATTCCGAATCGGACAGAGGATCTAGCGCCCGGCGGGCCCGCTCGGCGTGCTTTTGGGCCACACCCATGGCGAAATCGATCGATCCGTAGCGGTCCAGGATGGCTAAAACATCCTCGTACCGAACCTGCGTGAACGCGCCGTCGGCCAGCACCTGAAGGATCGCCTCCTGCTCTTCCGGGTTGGCGTGCTCCAGCGCGTGAACGACGGCGAGGGTGGCTTTGCCCTCTCGCAGATCGCTGGCGACGGGCTTGCCCAGCACGGACTCGGCCGCGGTCAGGTCCAGCACGTCGTCTATAACTTGAAACGCCAAACCCAGGGCGTGGCCGTACTCGGCCAGGTGTGCCTCCATCTTCGCGCCGGCGCCCGAGAGCACCGCGCCCAGGCGCATGGAAACCTCGAACAGGCAGGCGGTTTTGCGGTAGATCAGCTCGTTGTACTCATGCTCCGAGATCGCGCGGCCCAGCTTTTCCTCCTGCAGCAGTTCGCCCTCCACCATGACCTGGGTGAGCGAGATGAGTAGCTCCAGGACACGGAAGTTGCGCTCCTCCAGCGCGATGCGGAAGGCCTGCATGTAGAGCCAGTCGCCCACGAGTACACAGCGGGTGTTGCCCCAGGTGGTGTTGGGCGAGGGCCGGCCGCGCCGCAGCTCCGCGCCGTCGATGATGTCGTCGTGGACCAGGGTCGCGGTGTGGACCATCTCCACCACCGCGCCCAGCCGGTGCATGGCAGGCCCGGAGTAGCCCAGCGCGCGGCAGGCCAGCAGCAGCAGGGAAGGGCGGATGCGCTTGCCGCCGCTTTCCCGCAGGTAGTCGGCGATTTCGGTGATCGCGGCCACGGACGAGACGGTGTCCCGGCCGAACTCCCGCTCGATCGCAAGGAGGTCGTCGTGAAGGAGCTCGAACACCTCCTTTGCCGTCGCTATGGCCGCTGTTCCCACCGGTTCTCCTGCCCGCCTAATTCGAGCGGAAATTTGTAAATTGCATGTCGATGCCGAAGTCGTGCCCTTTGAGCAGCGCGATGGTCTCCTGTAGAGTATCGCGGTCCTTGCCCGTGATCCGGACCGTGTCGCCCTGGATGGTGGCCTGGACTTTTTTCTTCGAGTCCTTCACGATCCGGACGATTTCCTTGGCTTTTTCGCTTGCGATTCCCTGCTTAAGCGTGACTTTTTGGCGCACGCTGGAGCCGGACGCGGGCTCGATCTTGCCGTAGTCGAGGGATTTCACGGAGATGCCGCGCTTGATCAGCTTCTGCTCCAAAATCTCGGTAATCGCCTGAAGCTTGTAGTTGTCGGAGGAAGCTAGTTCGAGCGATTTTTCGTCGCCTTCGAGCTTGATCGTGGACTTCGTGTCCTTGAGGTCGAAGCGCGCGTTCACTTCCTTGGTCGCCTGGTCGATGGCATTCTTGACTTCCTGGATTTCAACTTTTGAGGCGATGTCGAAGGAGTTTTCTGCTGCCATAGATTTGTCGTCCCTGCTTTCTATTATGTGCGTTCGCGCCGCCGAGGGCCCGCTCAGGCGTTGGTGAGACCGAAAAGCCCGAGAAAGTTCGCCGTGGTCTGCTCCCCGAGCGCTTCCGGTGTGATGCCGCGGAGCCGGGCCAGCGCTTCGGCGGTGCGCGCCGCAAAGGCAGGCTCATTCCGCTTGCCGCGGTCCGGCATGGGCGCCAGGAAGGGGCAGTCGGTCTCCACCAGTAGCCGATCCAGCGGCAGCGCGGCGGCGATCGCCCGCAGCGGCCCCGCGCTCGGATACGTCAAGTTGCCCGCGAACGAGACCAGAAACCCGATCCGGAGCGCGCGCTCGGCCTGAGCGCGGTCGCCCGAAAAGCAGTGCAGGATTCCGCCCAGTCCGGTTGGGCGCCAGTGTTCTTCGAGCATCGCCAGGGTCTGTTCCCACGCGTCCTGATCGGGCCCGAACGCCGCGCCCGGGCGGCAGTGGATCACGATCGGCTTGCGGTGCTCGGCGGCGAGTTCCATCTGCGCCCGGAAGGCCTCGCGCTGCACGTCCACCGGAGGGTTGTCATCGTGGTAAAAGTCGAGGCCGATCTCGCCGCAGGCCAGCACCTCGGGCTCGTCCAGCAGCGCGTCGAGATTGGCCAAAGCCAAGCCATTCGCCTGGTCGGCTTCCTGCGGGTGTACCCCGGCGGTGGCGTAGATGCGGGGGGTCATCGGCTTGCTTTGGTAGGCCCTCGCCAGCTTGAGCGCGCCGTCCATCGACGACGGCCCCTCGCCGATGCCGATCGAGAGAATGGTGCGCACACCCGCCTCCCATGCCCGCGCGAGCACGAGATCGCGGTCCTCGGCGAACCGTTCGTGATCGAGGTGCGCGTGCGAGTCGACCAGCATCAGCGGAGCCGCGCCCCCAGCTCGACCGCGTCCAGAAAGCCCGCGAGCGAGAGCTTGCCCTGGTCCCCAAGCGACGCCGCGAGCAGCATTCCATTCGACTCAAGCCCCCGCAGCTTGCGCGGCGCGAGGTTCGCGACGATCACCACCTTGCGCCCGACCAGCGACTCAGGCGCGTAGGTTTCCGCGATCCCGGCCAGAATCTGCCGGCGCTCATAGCCCAGGTCGACTTCGAGCCGCAGCAGCTTGTCCGCCTTGGGCACGCGCTCGGCCACAACCACTTGCGCCACCCGCAGATCCACCTTCATGAAGTCGTCGATGGTAATCTGCGGCAGCGCCTCCGCCCGGACTTCCTCTACCTGGATCGGCGCGGGCGTGGTCGCCATCCCGACCAGCGCCGCATCCTCAAACGACTGCAGCCCCGGCTCAAACGCCGCGACCGGCAGCCCCGGCACCGTGGGATCCGCCGCGATCGGCGCGACGCCCATCGCGCTCACCGGCGTCACCCCGGCCGGCTGCGTCGCCGAGACCCGCCCAACCGCCGGGTCCACCGGCGCGGCAACCGCCTCCGGAGTCGTCGGGCTTTTTTCCTGTTCCATTTGCTGCATCCTTTCAGCCGCGTCCTTGTCAGCCCGCGGAAACACCGGCCCCAACTCGCCTAAGCGCGTCCCCGCAGCCAAGCCTCCCCAGCTCAGATGCCGCAGATTAGCTTTTTCGATTTCACCAAGCCCAAGCTGCGCCCAGACCTTGGCCGCAGCCTCTGGAATGACCGGGTAAACAAGGGCAGTGATGATCCGGATAGCCTCGGCGCAAATGGCAAGGACTGTTTCCAGCGCCGGGCGATTTGCTTCATCCGCGGCCAGCTTCCAGGGAGCGCGCGCGGTAATGTAGCCGTCCACGCTTGCTACCAGCGCCCATACTGTTTCGAGTGCGCGCGAAAACTCCAGCGCCGCGAACTGCCGCCCGAACTCCGCGACAGCGAGCCCTGCTTCGCTCCGTATTTGCTCGTTATAGGCCGCTTGCGGAACAGCGCCGTCGCAGTACTTCACGATCATCGCCAGCGTCCGGCTCACCAGGTTTCCATACCCGTTTGCCAGATCCGCGTTGTAGCGCTGGACGAGTGCGTCGAACGAAAACGACCCATCCTGCCCGAAAACCACCTCGCGCAGTAAAAAATACCGCAGCGCGTCGGCCCCCAGCACAAAGAGAATCGTCTCCGCCCGCACGATATTGCCGCGCGACTTCGACATCTTGGACTGCTCGAACAAGAGCCACCCATGCGCCACCACGGCCTTGGGCAGCGGCAGCCCCGCGGCCAGCAGAAACGCCGGCCAGTACACGCAGTGAAAGCGCGAAATCTCCTTGCCGATGATGTGCAGCTGCGCGGGCCAGTACTTCTCAAACAGTGCTTCATTCTCAGACCCATATCCAAGCGCTGTAATGTAATTCGCCAGCGCATCGAGCCACACGTAGATCACATGCGACGGATCGTCCGGAACTGGGATGCCCCATTTGAAGCTGGTGCGCGATACAGATAAGTCGCGCAGCCCGCCTCGCACAAACGCCAGCACCTCGTTCCGCCGCGCCTCGGGCTGGATAAACTCGGGCCGTTCAGCGTACAGCTCCAGCAGCTTGTTCTCAAACGCCGATAGCTTGAAAAAGTAGTTCTCCTCGCTGACGGTCTCGGTCACGCGCCCGCAGTCCGGGCAGGGCGCCCCCGGCCCGGCCTCCACGTACAGCTCGTCCCACACGCAGTACTGGCCGGTGTACGTGCCCTTGTACAGGAAGCCGCGCTGCTTCAGCACATTCCACAGCTTCGCCACGCCGCGCTTGTGCCGCGGATCTGTGGTGCGGATGTAGTCGTCGTAGGTGAGGCCCATGCGATCCCACAGCCCGCGAAACTCCGCCGATACGCGGTCGGTAAAGGCTTGCGGGTCTTCCCCCGCCAAAGCCGCCGAGCGCTCAATCTTTTGCCCGTGCTCGTCAGTGCCGGTCAGAAACCAAACATCGCGCCCCAGCATGCGCTCGCGCCTGGCGATCGCGTCGGCCACAACGGTGGTGTACGTGTGCCCGATGTGCGGGCGCGCGTTCACGTAATAGATCGGAGTGGTCAGATAGAAAGGCGCGCTCGGCTCGGGCATAGTTTTCTTGGCGTACGATGCCGCGCTGGCGCGAGCAACCGCAGGCTTCATCTTAAAACAACGCGTTTTGTTGCGGCGGAATCGCGCGAAGCCGCCGCGGATTCGGGTTCACTGCCGACGCCTGTTTTGCGAGAACGGCTCAGGACGCTTCGGCACGCCTACAACGCCGCCCCGCGCAGCGGCTGCTACACTCGCCACACAGCCTCGAACCCAAGGAAAACGCCCGTGTATCTCGCCGGACAAAAGCTCCTCCTCGCGCGCCTGCGCGCCGTTTTGCGCGAGCTTTACAGCCAAGAGCCCGCCGCCCTCGCCGTCGAGCAGCCGCCCGATCCGCGCTTCGGCGAGTACGCCCTGCCCGTTGCCTTCGAGCTGGCCCGCACGCTGCGCAAGGCCCCCCGCAAGATCGCCGAAGAGATCGTCGCCGCGCTCGGCCCCGTCTCCGGATTCGCCGCGTTTGAGGTCGCGGGCGCCGGCTACATCAATGCGCGCCTCGACCGCGCTGCCGCCGCGCAGCTGCTCGCCGCCGACGCTCCCGAGGAAACCACTCGCGCGCCGCAGCACGCGCTCGTCGAGCACACCAGCATCAATCCCAACA
>CAXTRW010000129.1:0-8599 GCA_964246765.1 uncultured Acidobacteriaceae bacterium
GTGCTGCTCCAGGCCATCGTCAACGGGCTCGCCCTGACCCGCATCTCGCCCAATGTCCTCACGTTCATCGGACTGCTCATCAATATCGGCGCGGCCTTGCTGTTCGGCTATGCCAATGAGCACAATTTTGTGCGCATGTTCCTGTACGCGGGCCTGGTGATCATCGGCGCGGGCATCTTCGACATGGTCGACGGGCGGGTCGCGCGGCAAACCAACCAGGTCACCGTGTTCGGCGCTTTTTTCGATTCGGTCATTGACCGCTACTCCGATGTGGCCCTGTTCTTCGGCCTCCTGGTCTATTACGCGCGCGGCAACCGCTTCTTTTATGTCGGGCTGGTCGCCTTTGTCATGGTCACCTCCCTGCTCGTGAGCTATACCCGCGCCCGCGCTGAAGCCCTTATCGGCAAATGCAAGGTGGGCTTTATGGAGCGGCCCGAACGCATTGTTCTGGTGCTGCTGGGCGCTTTGTTCGCCCGCTGGGGGGTGATGGCTCCGGTGCTGTGGGTTCTGGCGGTCCTGTCCACGGTAACGGTCATTCACCGCATCGCCTACACCTACGAGATGACCAAAAAAATCTCCACCGTACCGCCGCCGTCCGGTCGCTAGCCCACGATGAACCGCAGAACTTTTTTGCGCCGAGGCGGTCTGGGCGCCTGTGCCGCTCTTGCTTCCGGGCCCATAGGCCGGGCGCTTCCCACCGCGCAGACGGTGCGGGTTCGGTTGGTGGAAAAGCGTCTGCGAGGCTCGATCCCGACCGACTTTCTCGGCCTCGGCTATGAGATCTCCTCGGTCGCCCAGCCCGGGCTCCTGAGTCGGAACGACCGGGTCTACACCCAGCTGGTCCGGACGCTCGGGCCCGCCGGGGTCATCCGGATCGGCGGAAACACCGCGGACTATGCCCTGTACGCGGCCACGGGGCAGGCTGTTTCCACCCCCAAAGGGACGGTGGTGAACCGCGAGTCACTGCGGGAGCTGGCCGGCTTTCTGCACGCGACGGGCTGGAAGCTTATCTGGGGGCTCGATCTGGGCCAAAGCTCGGTCGCCGACGTGGTCGAAGAGGCCGAGGCGGTCAGCGCGGCCATGGGCGCGAAGCTGCTCGCTTTTGAGATCGGCAACGAGCCCGATCTGTTTGTGCACGAGGGGCATCGACAGGGGAGTTACACATTCGCCGACTACCTCGCGGACTACCGGCGGTACAAGGCGGCCATCCGGGCCAGGCTGCCGCGCGCGCCGTTCGCGGGGCCGGATGTGGCGGGCCACACGGACTGGGTGCAGGGGTTCGCCGATGCCGAAGGGCACGACCTCAAGCTGCTGACCCACCACTACTACCGCGGCGGCCAGTCGCCCGCGAGCTCGTACGCGATGCTGCTTAATCCGGACCCCAAGCTCGTGCCCATGCTCCAGGCCATGCAGCGCGCCTCGGTAAGCACCGGCGGAGTTCCGTACCGTATTTGCGAGACCAATTCGTTCTCCGGCGGCGGCCGGCCTGGCATCAGCGGGACCTTCGGCGCGGCGCTTTGGGTTCTGGACTACTTCTTTACCCTCGCCATGCACGACGCGGCGGGAGTCAACCTGGAAACAGGGGTGAATCAGCTCGGTTTCGTCAGCTCATATTCGCCCATCGGCGACGACGGGCACGGAACCTACACGGCGCGCCCGGAGTATTACGGGATGCTCGCCTTCGCCCGGGCGACCGAGGGCGGCAAGCGGTTGGGAGCGGAGGTAAGCGCCGGTTCGCTCGACCTGACCGCGTATGCCGTCGGGAGCCCTGGCCGCGCTGTTGTCACGGTAATCAACAAGGATAGAGGCGGCGCGGCCGCGGTGGAGTTGGCGGGCGGGCGGCCTGTTCGCAAGGCAACCGCGATGCGGCTCCGGGCGCCCTCCATTGAAAGCGACACAGGCGTAACCCTGGGCGGCGCGGAAGTGGGCAAGGACGGCCGGTGGTCGCCCGCAGCTTCCGAGCCGGTGCAGGTCGCCGGCGGGGTCGCCCGCATCGAGGTTCCACCCGTGAGCGCCGCGCTGGTGACACTCTCGTTTTAGTCAGCACATTTTCGACTTCAGGAACCGGCATGTCTCCCACTCACGAACCCTTTCTGCTCCTGCACGGCGGCGCATGGGCCATCCCCGAGAGAATGCGCGCAGCCCACGAGGCAGGCATAGGCCGCGCGCTCGATTGCGGCCATGCCCTGCTGCGAAGCGGCGCGACCGCGGTCGAAGCGGTTGCCGCAGCCGTTTCCGTGCTGGAGGACGACGACACCTTTGACGCGGGGCGGGGCGCGTTCCTCACCAGCGACGGACGGGTCCAGCTCGATGCCCTCCTGATGGACGGCGCGACGCTTCGGGCCGGAGGGGTCGCCTGCGCCGAGCGCCTGCGGAACCCCATCCAAGCCGCGCGGCTGGTGCTGGAACGGAGCCCGCATGTGTACTTTGTAGGCACGGGGGCGGAGGAGTTCGCCGCCTCGCACGGGATGCCGCTCATCGACAATCATGAGCTGATCGTGCCGCGCGAAATTGAAAATCTGCGCCGGGCCCAGCGCAACGAGCAAGCCGGGCTGCCCGACACCACCTTTGCCGGCGAGCTCGCCTCGCACGACACCGTAGGGGCCGTGGCCCTGGACGCCCACGGCAACCTCGCCGCCGGAACCTCCACCGGAGGCACCCTGAACAAAGCGCCCGGACGGGTCGGCGACTCTTCGCTGATCGGCTGCGGCTGCTACGCCGACAACGGGTCCGCGGCCGTTTCGCTCACCGGCTGGGGCGAGCCCATCATGAAGCTGGTGCTGGGCAAATGGGCGGTCGACCGGGTGGAGGCCGGGGCCAGCCCGCAGCAGGCGGCCGGCGACGCCATCCGCTATCTCCACTCCCGGCTCGGCGGCTTCGGCGGGATCATCCTGGTCGATCGGCGCGGCCGCGTGGGCCTGGCCCACAACACTCCCTGCATGGCCTGGGGGCTGGCCACGCGCTTGGGCTTTCGCTCCGGACTGCACGCCCCCGCCGGGCTGTGATCATGCCCCGCCTGATTCTCGCCTCCGCCTCTCCGCGCCGCCGGGAACTGCTGGTCCAAGCCGGCTTCGTCTTTGAAGTGGAGCCCGCGGACGCCGACGAAACCGCCCTGCCCGGCGAAGATGCCGTCGCCCTGGCCCTGCGCCTGGCCCGGATCAAAGCCGAGCATGTTGCCGAACGCAACCCGGATGCTGTGATTTTGGGAGCCGACACCGTGGTCGCTGCCCCTTCGGGCGAGCTGCTGGGCAAGCCCGCCGACCAAGCTGAGGCGGCCCGGATGCTCCGCTTGCTCGCGGGCGCAACCCACCAGGTGGTCACGGGCGTGTGCGTCTGCGGGGACCCCCCCCTTCGGACTGAGGCGGCCTCGGCCGTCACCTACGTCACCGTGCACGCCCTGAGCGACGGGGAGATCGCCCGCTACATTGCCACCGGCGAGCCCTTGGGCAAGGCCGGCGCGTACGCCATTCAGGGGCGCGCTGCCCGATGGATTCCGAGCATCCGCGGCGACTACAGCAACGTCGTCGGGCTGCCGTTAGCGTTGAGCGCCGCGATGCTGGCCGCGGCCGGCATCCTGCCGGCCGATTAGAAGGCAGGGTTGCCGGAGTGGGTACCTGCGCGCAATCTGTGCGAAAGTGTGGCAACTTAGCCACACTCTAAACTGCCCCGCGAGGTCTTAATCTGTCCTCAATGAGAGTGGCGGGCGCCAGGACAGTACCCGGACAGTTTTACCCCGGAAGCGAGATTCGGGCTCATTTCGAACAAACCATCGCGGCCCCGCTGCAATTCTCCGGGGTCGGACTGCACTCGGGCGCGCCCGTCTCGGTGCGTCTGCTGCCTGCAACGGCCGGCTCCGGCGTGGTTTTCCGCCGCACGGACCTCGACAACTTCGAAATCCCGGCGACCGGCCGCAACGTCGCCAAAGTTTCCTACGCCACCAGCCTGATGCGCCAGGGTGTGCTCATTTCCACGACCGAGCACCTGCTGTCAGCTCTCACCGGACTATCCATCGACAACGTGATCGTCGAGCTTGACAATCTCGAGCTGCCCATCCTCGACGGCTCAGCCTACCCGTATGTCAGCGCGATCCAGAGCACCGGCGTGAAGCCCCAGCGCCGCCGCCGCGAGTACCTCCGCATCCTCAAGCCGATCGAGATTCGCGAGGGCGACAAGTTCCTGGGCGTGTACCCCGGCGACGGCTACTCGATCTCCTATGCCATCGATTTCCCTGCCCCCATCCATTGTCAGCAGCTGTCGATCGACCTCGCGGACGGCGATTACGGAGACACCATCGCCCGCGCGCGCACCTTCGGCTTCCGTGAGGATGAGCAAAAGCTGCGCGACATGGGCCTGATTCGCGGGGCGTCGCCCGAGTGCGCTATCCTGGTCGCGGACGGCCGCGTTTCCAACGGACCGCTGCGCTTCGCGGACGAGTTCGTCCGCCACAAAATCCTCGACCTCATCGGCGACCTTGCCTTGGCCGGCCATCAGATTCTGGGCCGCGTCGAGGCCGCGCGCGCCGGCCACGCCATGCACACCGCGCTGGTTTCGCGCCTGCTCCGGGATCGCTCGACCTGCGCGCTTACCGCCCAAACCGCGCAAGTGCCCTTGCCGCCCAGGGTCGAGGCCCTCGCTGCCGCCTCCGCCTAAGTCTCAGTGCGTCGGCACACCCGGCGGCAGTGACCGGTTGCGGTCCTTGAGCCACTCCATCGTGATGCCCTGGGCTGCTTTCTTGGGCGCCATCTCGTCCAAGTCGGGCATAAAAATCTCAAGCCCCGCCTGCGCGGTCATGCGGGTGTACCCGTTGACCAGCTGCGCCTGGTAGTTCACCAGGTCCAGGTCGAACCACGGATCCGTGGACGCGTCGATCATGGTCAGGTCCGCATTGTGCATCGTGAGCTTGCCGAAGTTCAAGCTGCCCCCGCGCAGAAGCAGGAAGTTGTGCCACTGGACCAGCCGCGCTTCATTGTCGCCCGCATTGCCGTAGATGACTTCCAGGTCGGGGACGCGCACCCGTACCGTGGTGATGAGGCCGTGGATGTGCGGCGGCGGCAGCAGCTTTTCCGTGTCGAAAAGGATGTCGTTTCCGCTGATTTGAATGCCCGGCACCCCGCCGCTTTGAACCAGGTCCGACAGCCGGATATGGAACATGCCCAGCAATTTCTTGAAGGGCACCTTGAGCACGTCGATCTTGTCCACATGGAACCGGACCCGCCCGTCGGGCAGCGGCGCGAGGCTCCCGATCAGGCTCACCGGAAGCGCGAAGACCTTGTGTACCGTCCCGTGCAGTTCGATTTTTTCCCCAACCGGCTTGAGGGAAATCCCGGTCAGCGGCGAGTTTTTCGGTACGCTGGCGTTCAGAAAGTGGCTCAGGTCGCCGATATTGGCTCGGATGACACCCTTGCCGATCTCGAAGACGAACGAGTCTTGGTCGTCGAACGAGGGGTTCTCGCCCCGGCGCGTGGGAACCATGTGGCCCCGGATCCAGGGGACGTAGATACGAAAACTTGGCCCCTTGTGCAGGAGGAGATTGTGCGCGTACACCTCGGTCGCGGCCGTTCCGGCGGGTGGATGGGCCGGCGGCTCAGGCTGCGAACCGGCCGAGGAAGCATTGGGCGCGTCGCCCGCCGGTTTCGCCCCGAGATGCCCCAGCAGCCATCCCAGGCCGAGCGCGACCGCGAGCAGCACAACGAAAACCACGCGCCGCAGCACCGCCGGCCCACTCATTACACGAACACCAGGCACTGCGGCTTGCTTTGGGACACGCCGGTGCTGTGCGCCGCCAGCCTGCCCGTGCGCGGGTTTCGCGGGAAGATCTCGATGGTGTCGGAATCCTGGTCGGCCGAGAGAAGCCAGCGCTCCGACGGGTCGAGCGTGATGTAGCGCGGAGTTTTGCCGTTCATGGCGGTGCGCTCCATTTCCCGCAGTTCACCCGTCGCGGGGTCGATCGCAAAGCTGTAGAGCCCGTCGTAGTAGCGGTCCGCCGCGTACAGGAACCGGCCCGCGCGGTCGATCGCCGTTTCACTCGCCTGCGACCGGCCTTTAAACGCGCTCGGGATAAGGGAAACGCGCTGTTTTCCTGTGAGGGTCCCCTTGGCTTCGTCCCAGTCCAGGAGCAATACCGCCGAGCCCATCTCCACAACGCAATAAGCCCAGCGACCGTTGGGGTGGAAGCGCAGCGAGCGCGGCCCGGAACCTGCGGGCGCGTGCCAAGGCTCGCGCTGGGTCAGCTTCGCCGTCGCGGGATCCATGGCGTAGATGTGGATCAGGTCCAGCCCCAGATCGTTGAACAGCGCGAACCGGTTGCCGGGCGAGGCCGTGGCCCGGTGGACGTGCGGGGCTTCCTGGCGGTCGTGGTTGGGCCCGTGGCCCGTGTACTGGAAATGCGAAACGATGGGGCCGATGCGCCCATCCTCCGCCACCTGCAACGACGACGCGCTGCCGCCGCCGTAGTTGGCGCACAGCAGGGTACGCCCGGTGCGATCTAGGCCCACATTAGTCGTTTCAGTTCCACCCGCCGCCACGCTGTTGACTACCGTGAGCTTGCCGCCCGCGCCCACGCGAAAACTTGAGACCCCGCCGGATTTCGCGCCCGCGAACGTATCCGTTTCATTCGCCGCGAACAGGAATCGACGGTCGCCGGAGAGCACCAGAAAGGTAGGCATGGGCGTTTCCGTCGACAATCCCAGTTCGTGCAGGGAGCCCGCCTGAGCGTCCCAACTGTAGGCGTAAATGCCCCGGCTGTCCCCGCCGGTTTGGGTGCCTACAAACATGATGCTGCCCGGTTCCGCGGCTGCGGCCCCGCGCAAACCACTCGCGGCGAGGGAAGCCGCTGCCGCACCCTGAAGAAACCGCCGCCGGTTGAGCCGGCTCACGGCCGACTCCCGCGAACTATCGAGGTTCATGCACCCGTTCTACCCGGGGCCGCACTCCGTGTCCAGTAAAACCCTAAGAAGCCGAGACTTCCACGGGCTCCGTGTCCGGCTTTGCGGCTTCCACCGGCTCGTTCTCCGGCTTTTCGAGGCCCCGGCGCAGCGCTTCTCCCATGCGCGCTTTCCAGTCCTCGCCTTGCGCTTCGTATTGCTCCACCAGCTCGGGAGGCAGCTCCAGAGTCACGATTCGCCGCACATATACTCCGTCCGGCCCACGCCGCGTCACCGTCACAATGCCCGTGGCCCAGGCTGCCGCGACCGCATCGTCGTCATTCGGGTCGTAGAGGCCTTCCTCCCGATCTTCATCGTCGTAAGGAATGGGCCCGTCTTCCGCTGCTTCTCTCCTGACCCGCTCCCAGTCAGTCTGCGATTCGTTGTGCATACAACCTCCTCTCCCTGCGATTGGCTCTGCGCAGCGAAATAGGCCGCACCGTCCTTCCTCGCAGGGCATAAGCCAGAGCCAAAACTACGCCTTCGACTTCGACCAGCGCCAGATCCCGCCAACGCTGCTCACCTCTTCGGGGCGAGGCGCTCGTAACTTTGAGCTCAGCCTCGTAGACCAGAGATGCATCGCGGAAGTCGTAGCCGTGTTTTCGCAAGTTTGAGGCTCGCTTGGCCTCGTCCCACTCATACTCAACCACGCCTAAAAACCGCCCGCCAGCTCGGCCGCGGCTGAGGCCTGCTCGACCCTGTGCGCCCGTACGCCCTCCGCCATGGCGTACCGCAGCGCGTCGACGCCCTCTCCGGTCACCGCCGAGATCGCGAAAAACGGGAGCTTGCGCCGCTTCGCCATGGCCTGCAGCTTCTTGAGCTTTTCCGGGTTTGCCGCGTCGATTTTTGAGGCCACCACCAGCACCGGCTTATCGGGCAAGCTGTGCCCAAAGGCCCGCAGCTCTTCGGTGATGACCTTGAAGTCCTCGACCGCGTCCTCGCGCCCGCTCGCGTCCGACACGTCCACCAGGTGCGCCAGGACGCCGGTGCGCTCAATATGCCGCAGGAATTGCACCCCCAGACCGGCGCCCTCGTGCGCGCCCTCGATCAGCCCGGGAATGTCCGCGACTACGTAGCTCTCCTCATGCGGCGCGTCGCCGACCGTGACCACGCCCAGGTTCGGCTCCAGCGTCGTGAAGGGGTAGTCGGCGATTTTGGGCCGCGCCGCGGAAACCCGCGCGATCAGCGTCGACTTTCCCGCGTTCGGGTAGCCGACCAGCCCTACATCGGCCAGCAGCTTGAGCTCCAAACGCAGTGCGCGCTCCTCGCCCTCAAACCCCAGCTCGTGCTCGCGCGGGGCCTGGTGCGTGGGGGTTGCGAAGTGCTGGTTGCCCCGGCCGCCTCGGCCCCCGTGCGCGACCACGATCCGCTCATCGGAAGCGCGAAAGTCATGGATCAACTCGCCCGTTTCGTCGTTGTACACCGCCGTGCCGACAGGCACTTTAAGTACGACGTCTTCGCCTTCGCGGCCGGAGCAGTTGGAGCCTTCGCCGTGGCGGCCGCGCTCCGCTTTGTGCTCTGGGTTGTAGCGGAAGTGCACTAAAGTGTTATGCCGCTGGCTGGACTCCATCACCACGTCGCCGCCGCGGCCCCCCTAGCCCCCGGAAGGGCCGCCCATGGGGACGAACTTTTACCCCCGAAAGGCCAAGCACCCATTACCCACGTCACCGGCCTTT
>CAXTRW010000130.1:0-5879 GCA_964246765.1 uncultured Acidobacteriaceae bacterium
CATGCTTCGCAACCTGGCCAAGACACTCGCGTGAAGTTAAGTACAGGCTCTAGGCGGAGGGCTTCATGTGGCACTCGCCTTCCAGGCGGGCCATGCGCTCTTTCAGCTTTTGCACGTCGTTGAATGTGCTGAGTTCCTGGCTCAGGTTGCTGAAGGCCGCGGTCATGGCCTGCTCCAGGCGATCCATGCGGGCGTCCATGCGGGTGAGCCGGTCGTTAAGCACGTGCAATTGAACGCGAACTTCGCCCAGCTGGGTCGCCAACAGGTTCTCAATAGCCCGCAGAAGCATGTGATCGGAACGAACGGTGTTCTCCAAAGATTTCCTTGCCTTTCCCAGAAACGGTACGGGAGGTCCCTGCGCGGGAAGCATCCGGCTCCCTAAAAATATCAGGATTCGCGGTAGTCGAGGAGCAAAAGACCGGCGAGCGCGAGGGAAAGCGGCCAAACCAGCCCGGCGACTCGGGCGGCGGACGTCCCGGGCAGGCGCAGTTGCAGCCACCGGCCCCAGCCCGCGGTCGCGCCCAGCACGGCGATGGGCGTGTGGGCCAACTCGGCCAGCATCTCGTCCTTGACGTTGCTGAGGCCGTGCTGATGCGTGAGCAGCGCCGCGCCGCCGGCCGCGCACAGCAGGGGGAACACATAGGCCGCGCGCGGGCTGCCGCGCCAACGACCGGTCGAAACCGCCCACTCGAACAGCGCAAATGCGGTGATGAGCAGCGCGTACACGCGGTGCTGCAGCACATCCGGCGCAGAGAAGCTGGCCCAAAACGGACGCGGGCCGAGCGGCCAGTTTTCCGGGTCGGCGCGCAGCAGAATAAACACGGCGAGCCCGATGAACAGGAGCGGCCAGTTCTGCGCCAGGCCGCGGAGGCGCCCCGGCGACAGGGCGCGCGCGGCGAAAGCGAGCAGCGCGGCGGCCAGCACAATCAGCCCGGCCCAGTGGTGGTTGTACTCCGACCAGGCGCGGTCGTTGGCGTCGCTCGCGCCGCCCGCTCCGTATTGGGCAGCTTCAATGGACTGCTGGAGGGTGCCGGGTTTCGCCAGCACGGCAAAGGGGGGGCTGGTGAGCCGCGGCGACTCCCATTGCATGCGCTCCGCAATCTGGTGCAGGCTCAGGCGGTCCTGCTGGAGATCCACTGCAGGGGGTTGCGAGGTGAGCGAGGCCGCCGCGAGAACGGCGGTAATGCCGAAGCCGATCTCGGCCTCGGAGAACCGCCGCAGCCGCAGAAGAAAAGGGCGCGATGTGCGCTGGACGGCAACAGCCTCGGCCACGGCCGCGGGCGCGCCGCCGCTGACCGGGAGCAGCTCAGGCGGCGCGCGCAGCAGTCGGTAGTTGCCCGCGCCCAACAGCAGCATCAGCAGCATCAGATAGATTTTCGCGAGCAGCATGACCCCGTACGTCGTGCCGTACAGCCCCCCCCACGACCCGACGTAGAACCAGCTCATCCCGATGCCCCCGAGCACCAGCGCGGCGACGCCGACCAGGGCCATCGCGGAGTATCGCCGGGCCAGCGCCTGTGCATTCGCGAGCGTCGGGCTCACCCGCAAGGCGAGCAGCAGGAACAGCATCGCGCCGATCCAGGCAGCGGTGCCTAGGTGGTGCAGCGCGGTGAGGAGCAGCAGAAGTCCGCGGTGGTCCAGGCGCGAAGCAGCATGACTTTGGGCGACGGAGGCCGCAAGCACCAGCGCGGCCGACGCCGCAAGCACCACCCACGGGGCCTGTGAACGCCGGAGCAGCCAGGCTAAAAGCAGGCATGCCGCGACCTCAAGTCCGCTCGCAACCAAAAAACCTGCCGAAAGCAGCGACCGGAACGGGAAACCCGACCCGCCCATCAGGATCGCGACCGACAAGGACGCGGCCCCGGCCTGCGCGAGCGCGAGCGCCACGGCAAAGCCGGAGATAACGCGGCGAGCGCCCCGGAGTTGTTCGCCGCTCGCCGGCGCCGCCACAAAGAGCAGAAACAAAACGCCGCCCACGGTGAAGGCTTCCAGCGAAAGCACCGCCGCGCGCAGCAGAACGCTGAGCAGGTCGAAGTCCTTGAGAAGCCAGAGCACCTAGGTTCACCTACCCATGTGCTTGGGGGCGGCAGGCTCCACGCGGAACGGGATTTCGCCGCGCGTGATGTGGCCGTCGCTCGCGAGCGCCTGCCAGCGCAGCGTGTATGCTCCCTGGTGCAGGCCGGTCGCTTCCGCCGCGATCGAGTCCGGGGCCGGTTGCGCCACGAGCCGAAGCGTCTGCGTCGGGCCGCCGGCGGTTGCGAGCGAGAGCGTGCAGCGAGGCCCGTCAACCCGCGAGTTGAAGCGCAAATGGATGTGTAAGGCGGTGCCGGCCACCACTCCGTTGAGCTTGGGTGTGGAGTCGACCAGCACCGCATGAGCAAGCGCAAGCTGCGGGGCGGCGAGCGCCAATGCCAAGAGAGCGGGAACACGGAAGCGTTTCAGCAAGCGGAACTCCTTTATTGTGGACGGCTTCATCCCAGGCGGTTGGAAGCCATCCGGGGCGATTGGCCGCTGATTTCCGCGGCTCGGGCTTCGGCGTACGCGGCAGCGCCCATCAGCGCGGCGCGGCTTTCCAGGATGACATGGACCGGAGTTTGCACCAGCAGCTCGCTTAGGCGGCCTTTGTCGGTAAATGCGCGCATAAACGCTCCATCGCGCATCTTGTCGAGGATTTTTGGCGCGATGCCGCCGCCGACAAACATGCCGCCGGTGGCCAGCACCTTGAGCGCCAGATTGCCCGTCTCGGCTCCGTACACCGAAACGAAGATGTCGAGCGTACGGGCGCACAGCTCATCCTTGCCGCCCTCGCCCAGCTCGCCGATCACCGCGTTGGGGTCCTCGGCTGCCATGCGCCCTTTCAGCTCCGCGGATTCGGGCAGGCCTTTTTCGTCGCGGAGAAATGCGTACACGCTGGCCAGGCCGATACCGGAGATGACGCGCTCGTAGGAGACGCGGCCGCCCAAAGTCTTCTGAAGATAGCGCAGGAGGTCGATTTCGAGCTCATTCCGCGGCGCGAAATCGCAGTGGCCGCCTTCGGAGGCGACCGGAATGTGCGTCTTACCGTTCCACATCAGCACCGCTTCGCCCAGCCCCGTGCCGGCCGAAACCAGCCCCCGGTTACCGAGCGCGCTGGGGTCGCCGGGGCTCAACGTGAGCACCTGCTCGCGCGTCAGTTCGGAAACGCCGTAGCCGTTCGCTTCAAGGTCGTTGATCAGAAACAAGTGGTCGATGTCAAGATTGCGCGCGAGCTCACGCGCGTCCAGGAGCCAAGGCAGGTTGGTGAGCTTGAGCCGCCCGCTGCGTACCGGCCCCGGCACTCCGAAGCAGGCCGAGGTGACATCCGGATGTTTCGTGTGTTCAAAAAATGCGCGCACCACCGCTTCGAGGCCCGGGTACTCACGCGCGGCGAACCTCTCCTCGGTGACGTGCTCCAGTCGTCCGTTCACAAAGTCGTACAGCGCCAGGTCGACCTTGGTCCCGCCTACATCCCCGGCCAGAATCATCGCGCCAGCTCCACATGGCCGCTTCCGTCCGTGCCGGGCTTGGGCAGCTTCGCCGCGGCCTGCTCGTCGAGCAGCAGCAAGAGCGAGCCGTTGCGGGGCTGGATCAGCTGCGCGGGCGTTTCCTCCGGGTCGGGCTCGCCGTACAGCACACGCTCGAGCGGCGCGGCCTTGTTCTCGCCCGCAATCAGGAACACCACCTCCAGCGCGTCGTTGATGACCGGCGCGGACAGCGAAACGCGCCAAGTGTTCTTCTGCGGCACGTGGTTCGCAAAGGCAATGCGGCCGATCTCGTGAACGCCCTCAGTGTGCGGAAAAATGGAAGCGGTGTGGCCGTCATCGCCCATCCCCAACCAAACCACGTCGAAGCGCGGCCCCTCCGCGCCTTCCAGGCGAAACTCGCGGCGAATCACCGACTCGTAGCGCGCCGCTGCCTCTTCCGGATCCCGCTCGCCCTCAATGCGGTGCACCCGCTCCGGCGCAAGCGGAACTTTTTCAAGCAGCTGCTGGCGCACCATCCCATAGTTCGAGTCGGGGTCGTCCGGCCCCACCGTCCGCTCGTCCACAAAGAACAGCTCCAGCTTGTCCCATGGGAGATTCCGGCCGTAAGCCTCGTTCGGGTCGGCAAGCAGCGCGAGCGTTGTCTTCGGGGTCGACCCGCCGGAGATCGCGACCCGCGCCCGTCCCCGCTTCGCCACAGCCTGTTCCACGCGTTCAGCAAAGTGCGCGGCGGCGGCGTGCGCCAGCGCTTCGGGGTCTGCGTAAACGCGATAGGTAACTTTCAGGTGCTTGGCCACGTTCCAATCTCCTTTGGGGCTAAACCGCGTGCCAGGTGTGGTTTTCCTTGGCCAATAACTCATCCGCGCTCTTCGGGCCCCAGCTCCCGCTCTCGTAATTCGGGAAGTCCGTGGGCGGGTTCTTGGCCCAGGCTTCCAACAGCGGCGTGTACAGCGCCCAGGCAATCTCGACCGCCTCGCGGTGCGAAAACAGGGTCGCGTCGCCCAGCATCGCGTCCAGCAGTAGCCGCTCATAGCCGTTGGCGGTGTACTTGCCGAATGCGTCCTCGTACTTAAACGTAGCCTCGACCGGGCAGATGGTCGTGTCGGGGCTGGGCAGCTTATTGCCGAACACAAACGCGATCCCCTCATCCGGCTGAATGCGAATGCGGATCAGATTGGTGGGAATGCCCTTGCACGGGCCTTCGCCTGCGCCGGTGAAAATCTGCTTAGCCGGCTGCTTGAACTGGATCACGATCTCAGTCACGCGCTCGGCTAGTCGCTTGCCCGCGCGCAGATAAAACGGAACGCCCTTCCAGCGCGGTGTATTCATCGCGAGCTTTACCGCGGCAAAGGTTTCCGTCATCGAGTTGGGATCGACCCGGTCCTCTTCGCGGTAGGCCCTCACCTTGGCGTCGTCCACCGTGCCCCGCCCGTACTGTCCACGCACGGCGGTCTCCGGCGTAAGCGGCTGGATCGCCTTGAACAGCTTGGTTTTCTCCTCAAGAATCCCCTGCGCTTCGAACTTCGCCGGAGGCTCCATCGCCACAAACGAGAGCATCTCCATCATGTGGTTCTGCAGGATGTCGCGCGAAGCGCCCGCCTTCTCGTAGAACGGACCGCGGCCCTCAATCCCAATCGACTCGGCCGCTGTAATCTGCACATTGTCGATGTACTCGGCATTCCACAGCGGCTCGAACATCGCGTTGGCGAAGCGGAACACGAGAATATTTTGCACCGTCTCTTTACCGAGATAGTGGTCGATGCGGAAGATTTGATCCTCTTGGAACACCTTGCCGACCGCCGCGTTCAGCTCCTTGGCCGAGTCCAGGTCATGGCCGAACGGCTTCTCGATAACCACGCGGACAGTCGCGCCGTTCTCGCTCTTATTCATCCCCTGCTCGCCCAGCTTGTCGACGATCTCCTCGAAATACTCAGGCGCGACCGCGAGATAGAACAGGCGGTTGCCCTGGGCGCCCTTCTCCTTGTCGATTCTGGCGAGAGTCTCCTTGAGCTTCGCGTAGCCCGCGGAATCATCGAAATTGGTCGTAAAATAAGTCACTTTTTCCATGAACCCGCTCAGTTTCGGGTCGTTTTCGTCTGCGCCGGAGCTCACGATCGCCTTCTTCATATCCGGGGCAAATGTAGCGCTCAGGTCGCGCCGCGCCACCCCCACCACCGCGAACTCCTTCGGCAGGAGGCCGCTCTGTTCCAGGTGAAACAGCGCGGGCAGCAGCTTCTTTTTCGTGAGGTCGCCGGACGCGCCGAAGATGACCACAACGGTCGGCTCAGGCACACGGTTTTGAACGCCTGCCGTGGCGTCCTTGACAAGATCGGGGGTCATGGTGCGGTCGCTCGTGCTCATCGTTTCTTGGTCTCTCTC
>CAXTRW010000130.1:5979-8567 GCA_964246765.1 uncultured Acidobacteriaceae bacterium
AGCTCGCGCGACTCGTTGTTCAGCTGGCCCATGCGCACCTGGCCGCGCGCACGAAGCTCTTTCAGGATCGGCATCGCGGTGTTCGGGATCAGCTTCGATTGCTCCTCGATCGCCTGCCGGATTGCAGCAGGTGTGTACGGGCGGGGCTCGAAGAATAGTGTGCGGTCGAGGTACTGCTCGAAGTCGATTTCGCCCTTTTCCCACGGGTCGTTTTCCCGCTCGTGCCGCTGTTCAAACTCCGCACGCACCGCATCGGGGACCCCGAATTGATCGAACACGGCCTTGCGTTCCAGGTGGTCCCAGCCGTTTGTCAGCAGCACCCCGCCGATATCCCACAAAACTGTCGTGAACTTCGCCATCTCGGTTTCTTGGATGCGCGGCTCCGAAGCCGGGCGCAAAAAGAAGGGGGTCCGCCAGGGACGCCCCTTGGCGGCGCGTTGCGGCCGTCAGTGCTTTTCCTTTTCCAAAGCATCGAGCCGTGCGTCGTGTTGACCCAACATGAGGTGAATCTCATGGAGAGTGGTGTCCATTCTGTCCACCTTGGCCTCTAATCGGTCAAAGCGGCCATCTTGCTGGTCGAAGCGCTTATCTTGCTGGTCGAAGCGCTTATCTTGCTGGTCGAAGCGACTGTCGATGTTTCTCGCTTGCAGGAGAAACCCCACGAGCACAATCACAAGATTCGCGAACGCGACCGCCGACGGTACGCCGATTGCCAGATAAAGCTGCTGATTGCTCATGCTCCTCCTGCGCCGGTACAGCAAACTTACATAGTTGCCTTACTTCTCGCTCACACCAGCCAGCGCGGGCAGCTCCTTGCCGTGCTTTTGCAGCAGCTCCTTCGCGCGCTTCACCACGTTCTCCACGCTGAAGCCGAGCTTCTCATACGCCTGCGTCCCCGGCGCCGAAGCGCCGAAGCGGTCGAGTCCAAGCACGTCGCCATCGCGGCCCACCCACTTCCACCAGCCCAGGGTCGCGCCCGCTTCCACGGCAAATTTCGGCGTGTTTTCGGGCAATATCTGCGCCTTGTACTCCATCGGCTGCCGCTCAAACAACTGCCAGCTCGGCATGGAAACGATGCGGGCGCTGATGCCCTCTTTCTTGAGCTCCGCCGCGGCCTTGATGATCTGCCAAACCTCCGCGCCGGTCGAGAGCATGATGAGGTCGGGCTTGTCGCTCCCCTGGTCCACTACGTACGCGCCCCTGCTCACGCCCGCGTAAATATCGAGCTTCGCCGGGTCCAGGATCGGCAGGTCCTGGCGGGACAGCGCCATGAAGCTCGCCTCCCTGTGCTCCAGCGCCAAACGCCAGCAGGCCGCGGTCTCGTTCGCATCCGCAGGCCGGAAGTCAATCAGGTGCGGCACTGCGCGCAACATCGTGAGCTGGTCGATCGGCTGGTGCGTCGGCCCATCCTCACCCAAGCCGATCGAGTCATGCGTGTACACGAAAATCGAGTGGATGTGCATCAGCGCCGCCAGCCGGATCGCGGGCTTCGCATAGTCGGAGAAGGTGAAAAAGGTCGACCCGTACGGAATCAAGCCGCCGTGCGCCGCCATGCCATTCACCGCCGCGTGCATCGCGAACTCGCGCACCCCGAAAAACACGTTGCGCCCCGCGGGGTCGACGTGGAAATTTCCGGATTTTTTGAACAGCGTCTTGGTCGACTCCGTCAGGTCAGCCGCGCCGCCGAACACCTCCGGCACCGCATCGGCAAAGGCATTCATAATCGCGCCGCCCGCATTGCGCGTGGCCATCGGCTTCGAGTCCGCCGGGTAGCTGGGCAGCGATTTCTCCCACCCGTCCTTCAGCTTCCCTGCCTCCGTCCGCTCGAACTCGCCGGCGAGCTCCGGGTTTTCCTTTTTGTACTTCGCGAACAGCTCGTTCCACTCCGCCTCGTACTTCGCGCCCTTGTCGACGATCTCCAGCCAGTTTTTCCCAGCTTCCTCGGGGACATAAAACGTTTTATCCTCGGGCCAGTTCAGCGTCTTCTTCGTTTCCCTGGTGTTCTTTTCACCCAGCGCCGCGCCGTGCGCCTTGCTGGTGCCGGCCGCGGGCGAGCCGTAGCCGATGATCGTCCGCACCGCAATCAGCGAGGGCTTTGTCGTCTCAGCTCGTGCAGCATCGATCGCCTTCTGCAACGCTTCGAGATCGTTGCCGTCCGCGACCGTCTGCACATGCCAGTGATAGGCGTTGAAGCGCTCCTGCACATTTTCGGTAAAGCTCAGGTCGGTCGGCCCGTCCAGCGAGATCAGGTTGTCGTCGTAGAGGAAGATCAGCTTGCCCAGACCCAGCGTCCCGGCGAGGGAGGCGGCCTCGTGCGAAACCCCTTCCATCAGGTCGCCGTCGCCGCAGATGCCGTAGGTGTAGTGATCCACAATGTCGTAGCCGGGCTTGTTGTAGATCGCGGCAAGGTGCTTTTCCGCCATTGCCATGCCCACAGCCATCGCAAAGCCCTGGCCCAGGGGGCCGGTCGTCACTTCCACGCCGTCGGTTTCGCCGTACTCCGGATGGCCCGGCGTCTTCGAGCCCCACTGCCGGAACCCGCGCAGGTCGTCGATCGACAGGTCGTAGCCCGACAGGTGCAGCGCGCC
>CAXTRW010000131.1:0-8556 GCA_964246765.1 uncultured Acidobacteriaceae bacterium
GGCACGTACACGAGCAGGTCGAGTACCGGATGATGGAGGTGGGCCGATCGATCGCCCGGGTCCCGTTTTTCATCCATCACTTCGGCTGGTACCTGATCGATGACAAGGGAATAGAACGCAAGCACAAGCTCTATCACGATCTGCTGGAAGAGAAAGTAAAGCGGCGGCCCGGCGACCCGCAGACTTTGCTGCAGTACGGGGACGCGCTTTGCGCCTGGTCCGGCCGATATCGGGAGGGATTGGACTGCTTTATGAAGGCGGCCGCGCTGGGGAGCAGGCAGGAAGGGCTGTGGGTCTATATCGCCTCCGCGCTGCTGAAGCTTGGGCAGCTCGAAGCGGCGCTGATCGCGGCGGACCAGATCCCGGACGGTGCCGGGCACGAGGGGAAGCGGGCGCTGTTAAAGGGCGATGCTCTGGGCGCGCTCGGGCGCTGCGGGGAGGCGCGGGCCGCTTTTGAAGAGGCGCATGCCCGCCAACCTGAATCCATCTCCACGGCGGCGAAGCTCGCGCTGCTGGAAATCCAGGAGGGAGACGCGGAGCGAGGCACGGCGCGTATGCGAAGAGCGATCGCGCGAATGGAAGAGCAGGCGTTTCGCCATCGCCAGGCTTTCCCATTTCTTTGTGCCGCGGAGTTGCACGCGCAAATTAAACAGTGGCCGCAAGCCATGCGAATGGCTGACCTCGGAATCGCCCAAGACCCGGAGTCGCTTCCGTTGCAGCGAATGCGGCTGCGCGCAGCTGTGGCGACGGGGCAGCTGGCCGAAGCCGCGAGGTCCGCAGCCCGCATCACAGTGTTGCTCCCGGAGCCTCGTTCCTTTTTGAGACACGCCGCAATTTTGGACCAATCTGGGAATTGCAGGGAAGCGGGCGAGGCGATTTTGCGTGGGCTCGAGCGATTTCCCGTGTCTGATGAGTTGCAGCAGGCCGCGCGCGAGCTTGGGCTGCCGACGGCTTAACCGATTAGCCGGGCAAGCGACTCATGGGAAAGCGCGGGCTGCCGATAAGGAAAACATGGCAGGCCGGGGTAGAGCGATGCGAAGAAGAATGGAAAAGGGCACGGTAGGTGGCCTGGCGTTGGCGGCAACGGCTATCGCGCTGGGATTTTCCCTGGAAGGAGGGCGGATCGGCCAGGTGCTCCAGCCGACGGCGGCGGTCATCGTGCTGGGCGGCACGTTGGGCGCCGTTCTTGTGCAGTTCCCTTTGTCGACGGTGCGACAGGCCCTCGGAGCGCTGACGCAGGCGTTTCTGGCCGGCGGCGCGGATGTCCGTGCGCGCCTGGATCAGATCATGCGCTTCGCCCTGCAAGCGCGGCGGAACGGGATCGTTTCGCTCGATCCGGAACTGAAAACTATCGACGACCCGTTTTTCCGAAAGACGCTCATGCTGGCAATCGATGGAATCCATGCGCGCGAGGTTCGGGACATTATGGATTTAGAGTCGTTGCGACTGGAGGAGGAGGACGAACGGGTAGCGCGAGTGTGGGAGTCGGCCGGCGGCTTTGCGCCTACGGTCGGCATTTTGGGCGCCGTTCTAGGGCTCATCCAGGTCATGCAGCGCCTGGATAATATGAGCGAAATCGGCAAGGGAATTGCCGTGGCGTTTGTGGCGACTTTATATGGTGTCGGTTTTGCGAACTTGTTTTTTCTGCCGATAGCTGGAAAGCTGCGTGGGCGCGCGCGCGAGGCTCAAAGGCTTCGCGAGACCACGCTCGAGGGGGTTCTCGCGATGCTGGACGGCACCAGCCCGCGCGCGCTGCGCGAGCGGCTTGGCGCACAGTCCGGGGAGCGCGCGGCGGCGCCCGTGGCACAGTTGGTGGCCCGATGAACGCGCCCGAGTCGGGCGGCAGCCGCCATGTTTTGCGCAGTCGTGGACGCCGGGAAGCCGCGCTCGTGTCCCAGGACCGCTGGCTGGTCTCCTATGCCGATTTCATGACCCTGCTGTTCGCGTTTTTCGTCGTGCTGTTCGCGACGTCGCGACACAGCGCGGACGGGTTCGGGCGGTTGTCGGGAGCCATTCACTCCGGGTTCTCGGGCGGCAGTGGCATCGCAAAAACCGGAGCGCCCGAAACGCGTGGGTTTCGCGCCCTCGTACCGGATCAGGAGCAGCTGACTGCGCAGCTCCGCTCCGTCCTGGGCGACTCGATCGAGAGACACGAGGTTTCGCTCCAGCAAACGCCGGACGGGCTGGTGATTTCTTTCCAGGAGCTTGGATTTTTTCACTCCGGCGAAGCGAGTCTGCTGCCCGGGCAAGCCTCAAAGATCGAACAAGCCGGGGCGATTCTAAAACAGCACGGGCTGACGCTGCGGGTAGAAGGCCACTCGGACGACCAGCCAATCCACAATGCAACGTTTTCTTCGAACTGGGAGCTTTCGGCCGCGCGAGCCATGACAGTGCTCCTGCTGCTGGTTGACCAAACGCACTACGATCCCACCCGCATCTCGGTGGCTGGGTACGGCGCATATCGGCCGGTGGGCGACAACGGTACGCCGGAAGGCCGGCAAAAAAATCGTCGGGTCGACCTAGTTGTCGTGCGGGAGCGAGCGGGCGGTGCGGCTGGTTCGGCTCTATAGAGCGAGTTCTGCGCCGCCAGAAAGATAGAACCGCCGATTCTGCGCCGTCGAGTTCGCAAGGTGCGATCCAGCGAACGAAGTGCGAGGCAAGCTGCCAGCAGTTCTCATCGCCCGCAACGCACCCCTGCGAAAACATCGCCGCCCAAAAACAATGCTTCGGCAGGTAACTCAATCCCTCTGAAATGAGAAATGCTGTTGCACTGAGAATCAGCTTGTGCGGAGAACAGGAATGAACTGTCCCCACACGCCCGGTTGCCCCTGCACCAGCGCACAGCGCGCGTGAAGAAAAACTTGAACAGGTTTCCACGGAGCACGAAGACGGGGCAAAATGGGTCCGGCGAGACCACGTGCCCGGTCCGGAATCACTCGGCGAGCGCTCCCACGCCCCGCCTCAATGACGCGCGCAACCCTGCGGGCTCGATCGAGCGGGCGGTGCAGTTGCGCCGCCTTTGCCGGCGTGGCCTGCCAATCGGCTCCGGCTCGCGTTGAGACGGCCCTCGGTGAGCCGCACTCTCCCTCCCAGCGAGCTAGCTCGCCGGGGACCCCGGTCTGTGCCGCGCCGGGCTTCACTCGGCTTCATGAGTTGGATCCTTTGCCGCTGGGAATGCGCTACGAGCACTCCAGGCCCGGCGACCTCATGTATTTCGATAGCGAGCGCCTAGCTCGGATCCTGCGTCCCGGCCACCGCGTCCACGTACACGAAACCGGCGGCACCGGCTGGGAGCAGCTTCACATCGCCACCGTGTGATCCCTGTAAGTTCTCGTCATCACCGCACGACCAGGTTGACCAGCTTGCCCGGCACCACGATCATCTTCACGATCTGCTTGCCGGCCAGGGCGGCCTGAATCTTTCCATCCCCCAGCGCCGCCTCGCGCAAAGCGGGCTCGCCCGCGCCGGCGGCCAAACGTACCACCGTGCGCAGCTTGCCGTTGATCTGCACCGGGAACTCGACCTCGTTTTCCTTCGCGAGCGCCTCGTCGAACCGGGGCCACGGCGTCCGCAGCAGCGTTCCGCGCTCGCCGAGCTTCTCCCACAGCTCGCACGCCAAGTACGGCGCGAACGGCGCAAGCAGCCGTACCAGATTGCGCAGCACATGCCCGGTTACGGCGGGGGCGATCTCGCCCGAGCGGAACTGCGCGTCGGCCGCAGTGAGCGTGTTCAGAAGCTCCATGACCGCGGCGATGCTGGTGTTAAAGTGCCAGCGGTCGTTGAAGTCTTCGGTGATTTTGCGGATGGTCTGGTGCAGCTTACGCAGCACCTCATCCGCGGCAGGGCTGCCTGCCAGCTCACCTCGAGCCGCGGCCGGCGCGTGGCGCAGCACAAACCGGTACACCTTGGCCAGGAACCGCGAAACGCCCGCGACCCCATCGTCCTGCCACTCCAAATCGCGGTCCGGGGGCGCCGCGAACAGGGAGTACATGCGCGCCGCGTCCGCGCCGTAGCGCGCGATCATCTCGTCCGGCGACACCACATTGCCCTTGGACTTCGACATCTTCGCGCCGTTGCGGATCACCATGCCCTGCGTGAACAAGCGCGCGGCGGGCTCGGCATTCGCGATGAGCCCCATGTCGCGCATCACCTTGGTCCAGAAACGCGAGTAGATCAGGTGCAGGATCGCGTGCTCCACCCCGCCGATGTACTGGTCGATGGGGAACCAATAGTCCGCGGCTTCCTTCGCGAACGGCTCCTGCGCGTTGCGGGCGTCGGTGTAGCGGTAAAAGTACCAGCTGGAATCGACAAACGTGTCCATGGTGTCGGTTTCGCGCCGGGCTTGGCCGCCACACTTCGGGCAGGTCGCGTGGACAAACTCCGGCACCTGCGCGAGCGGAGAACCGCCCTGCTGGGTAATGTGGACGTTGTCCGGCAGCAGCACCGGCAGCTGGTCTTCCGGTACAGGAACAATCCCGCACTCCTCGCAGTACAGCATGGGGATGGGCGTGCCCCAGTAGCGCTGGCGGCTTACACCCCAGTCCTTCAGGCGATAAGTCACGGTGGCCTTGCCAAGCCCGCCGCGCTCGGCCTCCGCGCTGAGCTCGCGCCGAGCCTGCTCGCAGCTCAGGCCGGTGTAGCGGCCGGAGTTTACCAGGACCGCGCCCTCGTCTGAGTCCGCCAGCACCGGCAGGGCGTTCTCCGCGCCGGGAACCTCAACTACCGCCCGCACAGGTAGCCCGTACTTGCCCGCGAACTCCCAGTCGCGCGCGTCGTGGGCGGGAACGCTCATGATCGCGCCCGTGCCGTAGTCGGCCAGGATGTAGTTGGCGATCCACACCGGCAAGAGCTCGCCCGTGAACGGGTTTTGCGCGGAATGGCCGGTAAACGCCCCGTGTTTCTCGAGCACGGCCATGTCGCCCGCCTCGCGCGCTTGCCGCTGCTCTTCGAGCATCGCGTCGACGTCGGCTTGCAGCGCGGGGTCGGCGGCCGCCCATCCGCGCACCAGCGCATGCTCGGGCGCGAGCTGGAGGCTGGTCGCGCCGTAGATCGTGTCGATGCGCGTGGTAAACACCGTGATGCGCTCGCCCGTGAGTGTCGCGCCCTCGCCGGGTTCAATGGCTTTGCCCTCATCCGCGCGCGCCCCGGCAACGACCGCGAACGCAACCTCCGCGCCCTCGCTGCGGCCGATCCAGTTGCGCTGCATGATCCGCACCTTTTCGGGCCAGCCGGGCAGCGCGTCCAGGCCGTCCAGCAGCTCCTGCGCGTAGCTTGTCGTGCGCAGAAACCACTGCTCCAGATTGCGCAGCTCCACCGGCTGCTCCTCATGACGCCAGCAGCAGCCGTCGACCACCTGCTCGTTCGCGAGCACGGTCGCGCACAGCGGGCACCAATTCACCTTGCTTTGCTTGCGATAGGCCAGGCCGCGCTCGTACATCCTGAGAAAAAACCATTGGTTCCAGCGGTAATAATCGGGCAGGCAGGTGGTGATCTCGTTGCGCCAGTCAAAGGAAAAACCCAGCCGCCCAAACTGCCGCTTCATGGCGGCGATGTTCGACAGAGTCCACTCGCGCGGAGGCGTCGAGTTCTTGATCGCGGCGTTTTCCGCCGGCAGCCCGAAGGCGTCCCAGCCCATCGGGTGCAGCACGTTGAAGCCCTGCATCCATTTGTACCGGGCCAGCGCGTCGCCGATCGCGTAGTTGCGCACGTGTCCCATGTGGAGCTGGCCCGAGGGGTAGGGCAGCATTTCAAGCACGTAGTACTTGGCCTTGCCGCTGGAAGGCGGCTCGGTCGCGTACAGCTCGGGGTCGGCGGCCCAGCGCGCGGCCCACTTTTCTTCGAGCGCCGCCGGGCTGTAGCGCGCGTCTTTTTCTGTAGATTCCATAGGAAATCCCATTCTACTTGGCCCCGAGAGCCGCCAAACCCTGCAGCGCGCGCACGTTTTTTTCAAGGTCGCCGGGCTCGTCCACCGGCGTTTCCGCGATAAACGCGCAGTGCGCGAACCGCGGGTCGTTGAGCAGCCGCCGAAATGGCCCGCCGCCGATCGTGCCCTCGCCGATGTGCTCGTGGCGGTCCAGCTTGGAGCCGCGCGCGGCTTTCGCGTCGTTTACGTGCCAGACCCGCACGTTCCCGAGCCCGATGGTCCGCTCGATCTCCGCGACCGTCTCCTCCCAGCCGCTCTCGCTCACCACGTCGTAGCCGGCGACATGGGTGTGGCAGGTGTCCAGGCACGCGCCCACCGGCAGGTGTGCCCGCAGGAGCTCGACCATCTCCGCCACCTGCTCAAAGCTGCCGCCCAGCGAGTGCTCCGACCCTGCCGTGTTTTCGATCAGCAGCTGAAATGCCTGGCCCGCGGAGTCGAGACCGTCCACCGCGCGCTCGATGCCCGCGGCAGCCCGGCGCAGGCCCTCGTCGCGCGTCAGCCCCTTCCAGGAGCCCGGGTGCAGCACCAGAAACTCGCAGCCCAGCGCGAGCGCCCGCTCGACCTCGCCCCGAAACGCGACCGAGGATTTCTCCAAGACGTCCGGCGTTTGCGAGGCTAGGTTGATCAAGTAATTCGCGTGCACCACGGCGGGTCCAATGTCGTGCTCGGCGCGCAGGGCGCGCATTTTGGCGGCCACGTCGGGGGAGACCGGGGCGGCTCGCCAGGTGCGCGGGCTGGAGGTGAAAATCTGGAACGTGTTTGCGCCCGCAGCCGCGGCGCGCTCCACCGCGGTGTGCGCGCCGCCCGCCGTTCCCACGTGAATTCCGATCCGTTTTGCGCTCATTGCCCCTATTCTAGGGGGAGCATGAGAACGCTGATCACCGCCGCACAAATGATTACGGAACGAGGATCGATCACCGACCCAATCGTCACAATCGAGGACGGCGCGATTGCTGGGCTCAGCAGCCGCGCCGGCCAGGAGCTGCCGGCCGCCGACGCGCATCGCGACTATCCCGGCGCAACCCTCGCTCCGGCGTTTCTGGACATCCACACCCACGGCTGCTGCGGCCGCGACGTAATGGAGGCGTCCCCGGACGCTCTCGACACCGTTAGCCGCTTTGTGGCGCGCCACGGCGTGGGCGCGTACCTGCCCACCACCATCACGGCTTCGCGCGATGCGACCCTGCGATCGCTCGCTGGCCTGGCACGCGAAATCGCCCGTCCGCCGCAGCCCGGCCAGGCGCGCCCGCTCGGCATTCACCTGGAAGGGCCGTTTC
Source organism: uncultured Acidobacteriaceae bacterium (assembly GCA_964246765.1). GTDB lineage: Bacteria > Acidobacteriota > Terriglobia > Terriglobales > Acidobacteriaceae > EB88. The sequence goes on from CAXTRW010000131.1 coordinate 7,201, forward strand.
TCTCGCACGTGAAGCGCGGCGCGCACCCCGCGCACGATCTGCTCGAACCCTCAATCCCGTTCTTCGACGCCATGTTTACGGCCGCCGAGGGCCGCGTCGCGCTCCTGACCATCGCCCCGGAGCTGCCCGGCGCACTCGATCTGATCGCCCACGCCGCCGCGCTCGGGGTCGCGGTTGCGCTCGGCCACAGCAACGCCCAGACCGCCGATGCCCAGGCCGCCATCGCCGCCGGAGCGCGCTCCGCTACCCATACCTTCAACGCCATGCGCCCGCTCGACCACCGCGACCCCGGCATCCTGGGCGTCGCGCTCACGAGCGATGCGTTACATGCCGAGCTTATTTGCGACGGCTTTCACCTCGCCCCCGAACTCGTGCGGCTGTTCGCCCGCGCAAAGGGAACCCACCGCGCGATTCTGGTGACCGACGCGATGAGCGCCGCCGGGATGCCCGACGGCACATACAAGCTGGGCGAGCTGGACGTGCAGGTCGTCGGCGGCCGCGCAATCACGGGTGAAAACACGCTCGCCGGCTCGACCCTCACGCTCGACGCCGCGCTCGGCAATTACCTGCGGCTTGCGGGGGTGTCGTTGGCCGAAGCGCTCTATGCGGTCACCTGCAATCCGGCCCGGTTAATCTCGCTCGATGCATATCCAGGCTCGCTCGCGGAGGGCTCCCCGGCCGATCTCAATGTGGTTTCGCCCTCGGGCGAGCTCGAGGCTACATACCTTTGGGGCGTGGCCTGCGCAGAATCTTCCAGCTCGGGCTGACGCAAATCTTCGCACGCAGCCTACATCGCTCGGATCTGCCGACCGCAATGCTCGCGATGCGGAGGACCGGCTGCTTTGCCTCGTGGGGCGCTGCATACGGTCCTATATAGCGAGTCCCCCAGCGGAGGAGGCTATTCGCCGCTGCCCGCTGCCGCAGCGCCGCCGGTGTAGCGCACCTGCCAGATCGAACCCGACCCATCGTCCGTGACGAACAGGGAGCCGTCCTTCGCCACCGTGACACCCACCGGGCGCCCCCACACCTTACCGTCCGGAGTGACAAAGCCGGTCAGGAAGTCCTGAAACGTCCCGGTGGCTTTGCCGTTTTCAACCGGCGCAACGATCACTTCGTAGCCCGAGCGAGTCGACCGGTTCCACGATCCGTGCTCGGCCGCGAAAATATCGCCCTTATATTGCGACGGGAACTCGGAGCCTCCGTAGAACAGCATCTCGAGTGACGCGAAGTGCGGCTGCAGCAGCACATCCGGAGTGATCACCTTGGATTGGAGCTCCGGGTGCTTGCCCTCGAGCCGAGGATCGGGCCGGCCGCCGCCGGGGCCTCCCATGTAGAAGTAGGGCCAGCCGTAGAAGC
>CAXTRW010000132.1:0-8554 GCA_964246765.1 uncultured Acidobacteriaceae bacterium
CTCCCGATCCAGCACCTCGATCTCATCCAGGATCTCCGCAGGCGTCCGATGCGCCGCCGCTTCGGCCGCGTTCGGGTTCCTAACCGACAGGTCCCAGGTCGTCCGGTCGAGGTTGTCCGCGAGAACCGTCCAGGACTGCGGCGAGTCCTTGAAGCTTCGCTGCTTCTCGACGAAGTCGGTCAAATCCGCGTCATTTAGGGGGTTGGTCTTACCCAGGTTGCGCCCCGGGTCGAGCCGGTAGTACCAGATGCGCCGCGTCGCCGAGCCCTTGGTAAAGAACAGCACCACCGTCTTGACGCCCGCGCCCTGGAAGGTCCCGCTCGGGCAGTCGAGCACCGTGTGGAGTTCGGCGGAGTCGAGCAGGAGCTTGCGCAGCGCGACGCTCGCGTTGTCGGTGTTCGACAGAAAGGTGTTTTTGATGACGATGCCCGCGCGGCCGCCGGCGCGCAGCTTGCGCAGGAAGTGCTGGAGGAACAGGAACGCCGTTTCCGAGGTTTTGATGGGGAAGTTCCCCTGCACCTCGGCCCGCTCGCGGCCGCCGAAGGGCGGGTTGGCGAGGATGACGTCGTGCCGGTCGCGCTCGGCTATGTCGTTCAAGCCGAGCTCCAGAGTGTTCGCGTGGACCAGGTTCGGCGCTTCGATCCCGTGCAGGATCATATTCATCAGCCCGATGACATAAGGGAGCGGCTTTTTCTCCTGCCCGTAAAACGTCCCGGTCTGCAACTTGGCGCGGGTCGCGACGGTGTTCGCGGCGGGGAGCATGCGCGCGTAGGCCTCGCACAGGAAGCCCGCCGAGCCGAGCGCGCCGTCGTAGACCGTTTCGCCCACGCGCGGCGCGACCACCGCGAGCATGGCGCGGATCAGGGGCCGGGGCGTGAAGTACTCGCCGCCGTTGCGCCCGGCATTGCCCATGTTGCGGATCTTGGCCTCGTACAGCTCGGAAAGCTCGTGCTTTTCGCTCTGCGAGTTGAAGCGCAGCCCGTCAACCTGCCCAATGATCTCGCGGAGGTTGTAGCCGGACTGGAGCTTATTCTTAAGCTCGCCGAAGATTTCGCCGATTTTGTACTCGATCGTGTCCGGCCGGCCGGCGCGCTGCTTAAAGCCTTTGAGGTACGGGAACAGCTCCGCATCGACAAACTCGCGCAGGTCGTCACCGGCCCTGGCCCGGTCATGGTCGAGTCCGCCGCCGGCGTCGAGCGGCGCGGCCCAGCTGTGCCAGCGATACGGCGGGTCGAGGAGAAAGGAGTGCGGAACGCCGTCGAGCTCGGCCCTCGCGGCGCGATCCTGTTCCAGGGCGTCGAGGTACTTAAGGAACAGCAGCCAGGAGGTCTGCTCGATGTAGTCGAGCTCGCTGGAAACCCCGGCGTCCTTGCGCAGGATGTCGTCGATTCGTTTAAAGGCCTGTTCGAACATGAGGAAAAGCGGCGGAAACCTCTGCAAGGGATTTGGATCTCTTAGGATAGCGGGTCGCCGTGCTTGACCGCGCGCGTTTGCCGATTACAGAGGGGCGGAGGCTGCCCAGCCCCCGACTTGGCAAAGAGCGCTCCGCCCTCGGACCGTCTGCAATCTGGCGCGCAAGCGGCCCAGCCGCTTCGACAACCCGACTAAATCCGCGTCCCGCGCCCCCGCCCGAACAGTAGGTAGAGAATCACCAGCAGAAGAATCAGGCTGAGTCCGCCGCCACCGTAGTAGCCGACACCCGGCCCCATGTAGTACCCGCCGCCGCCGAACAACAAAAGAAGGATTACCAGAATAATGATCAGTCCCATGGCCGGGAGTCTAGCACGCACGGACCCGGATTTCGCAACCAAAATCAACCCCTTTTCCCGTTTCGGGACACGCGCGGCAGCGGAACCGTGTCACTCCGGCCCCGTCTCGTTCCATAAAAACGCCAGCTCGTCCGTTTCGTCCGCGATCTCCTGTTGGAGCGAAACCCCGGCGCTGTGGCCGCCGCTCAGGCTGTAGTGCAGCAGTACCGGCCGCCCGCTTGCGTTCGCCGCCTGCACCCGCGCCGTCATCTTGCGCGCGTGCAGGGGCGCTACCCGTGTATCGCTGTCTCCGGTAAAAAACATGATCGCCGGGTACTTGGTCCCGGCGCGCACATGCTGGTACGGCGAGTACCGGGCCAGGTACGGGTACTCGGAAGGCACATCCGCGTCCCCGTATTCGGTCGTCCACAGCTTGCCGAACTCGAAGTGCTGATAGCGCAGCATGTCCAGCAGGGGATACCCGCACCACACCGCGCCCCACAACTCCGGGTGCTGCGTCATGGCCACGCCCATGAGCAAGCCGCCGTTGGAACGCCCCCGGATGGCGAAGTGCGCGGGGGAGGTGTACTTATTGGCAATCAGATACTCGGCCGCGGCGAACCAGTCGTCGAACACATTCTGCTTTTTTTCAAACATCGCCGCCTTGTGCCACGGCTCGCCGTACTCGTCGCCGCCCCGCAGGTTCGGCAGCGCGAACCAGCCGCCCGATTGGATCCACCACGCATACTCCGGGTTCCACACCGGCAGCATCGGCACGTCGAACCCGCCGTACCCGGTCATCAGCAGCCGCTCGCTTCCGTCTCGCTTCAGCCCCTTTTTGCCGACGATAAACATGGGCACGCGCGTCCCGTCCTTGGACCGATAAAACACCTGGCGCACTTCGTAGTCCCCCGGCGTAAAAGGCACCGCCGGCCGGAAAAACACGTCGCTTTTTCCCGTTTGCACGTCGTAGCGGAAGATCGTCGGCGGCAGATTAAACGACTGAAAGGTATAGAACGCCTCCTGCCGGTCGGGCCGCCCGTACACACGCGAGCCCGTCCCGATCCCCGGATAGGCGAGCGCGCCCACCTGCTTCCCATCCAGGGTGTACACGGCGGTCGCCGTCTTCACGTCGTGCAGGCGCTCCACAAACATGCGGCCGCCGGCGAGCGAAAACCCTTGCAACACGTCCTTGCCCGCCGGGATCACCGTCTTCCAGGCCGAAGGCTGGTCGCCCGGCTTCAGCTCCACGACCTTGCCGTTCGCCGCCTGATAGTCGGTGCGGAGAAAAAACCGATCCCCGGCTTCTTCCGCGGTCATATGCGCTTCCACCCGGTACACCAACGGCTTCCAGTCACTCTTGGGGTCGCGCAGGTCCTTCAGCAGAATGTCTTCCCGCTTCGCCGGAACGCCGCGGGAGATGGTCAAAAACAGCCAGTGCCCGTCCGGCGACACCGAGATATAGATCAACGCCATCTCGCCCAGCGGCTCGCCCCGGTACTCCTTGCCGAACAGCATCGGGTCCTGCCCCGCCGGTGTCCCGAACGCATGGTAGTGAACGGTGGTTCCCTGGTGCGAGAAATGCGCGTAGTACAAGCCCTTGTTATCCGGCGCAAGCGACACCCCGGAGTAGCGCGCCGGCGGCAACGCATCCGGCAGCTCATGGCGCATGCCCGTTTGGAGCACGTGATACTCGGCCTCATCCGCCCCGCCGTGCCGGACTTCGTACACCAGCAAGCCGCCATCGCGGGAAATGTCCGCGATCGCCACCGACGTGTTCGCGTCGCCCAGCTTGGCCGGGTCCACCAGCCGCTCCTCCCGTCCGCTCAAACCCGCGCGCGCGTAAATGGAAGCCTGGTTCTCCGCCCCCATGCGCTTTTCGTAGAAATACGTGCCGCCCCGCTCCTCCGGCACCGTCTCCTCGTCCACGCGCTGCATCCTACGCAGCGCGTCTGAGATCACGCCGCGCTGCTTGACCTGCGACAGGTATTTGGCCGTATACGCGTTCTGCTCGCCGATCCAGGCGCGGGTCTGCGGGCTTTGCTGGTCCTCAAGCCACTGGTACGGGTCCATTACGGTGCGGCCGCCGATCTGCTGCTCGGCCGGCTCCACTTTCGTCGCCGGAGGCGCAGGCAGCTGCACGCCGTTCCCTCCATGCACCTGCTGGGCAAAACTTGCCGACATGCCGCAAGCCAGAACCAAACCAAGCCAACTCAATCTCATCCGCGCCGCCCCTCTCGGTCGATCACCATCATACGTTCAGGGCTGCCCTTAAAAATCCGGTGACCGAAGGAACCGCCCTGTTCCCGTTTCGGGAAGCCACCGCGCTCACCGTTTCGGCTGACGGGCGCTTTTTGCGGGACGATCCGAGCGTTCTCGGCTACCGTTGGGGCATGTTCCCCTCGAAACGGTTTTTCCCGGCGGTGCTTTTGCTGCTGCTCCTGCTTTCCGGCGGCGTCGCCCATGCCGGCAAGAGCAAGGACAGCGCCCCGAAAAAGCCCAAACCCGCCAAACCACCCCGCGTCCACTCCGTCGCGCTGGGCGCGGCAAAGCGGGTGCCCTACTCGAAAGAAGGCGATCCCGCGGGCGCGCTGCCCGGAGAAACGGAGCTCAAGGTCCGTCCGCTGGTGGTCGACGGCCGCGTCAAGGACTGGACCACGGGCGAGCCGCACGACGTCACTGATCGCTCCTTTGCCGTTCGCCGCGCTTTGCGGATCAATGACGCGCTGCCCACGGATAAAGCCGAGCACTGGGTATGGCAGCGCGGCCCGTGGCTCCTAGTCGACCGCTCCGCCGGCCACTCGGTCCCGCTTAAGCTTCCGGACTACGATCCCTCAGTCTCCGACGTCAGCTGGTTCCGCGACTACGCCGCCTACTGCGGCCTCCCTTCCAGCGGCAAGCAACTGTACGCGGTTGTCGCGCAGATCGCCGCGCGCAAGCCGCTGGTTGCGAAAAAGCTCGCGCCCTGGGACACGGGGGAGCCCCACGCCGCCGCAGCCTGCGCGCCGGCGGCCTGGCAGCGCGACCCCCTCCGCATCACCTTCCAGCCCACTGGCGCTCAGCCTGCCTCCTTCGACTTGGTCGGAGCCTCGGCAGTGCTGGTGGAGGGGGGCGATGCTGAAGACACGCCCATAAGCGCGGACAAATCCCCCTAACCCGCGGTACCCTCAACCAAGGGATAAGAGTCATGCCGTCAGAAGCAGCAGCCGTCGTTACCAGCATCCGTCAGGTGGTGCAGGATTTGCTCGCGCCGGACATCAGGGAAATGCGCGCCGACATCCGTGCCGTCCGTGAGCGGCTGGAAGCGATCGATCGGCGATTCGATCGCCTGGAGGAATCGCTCAGTACCTACCGGGATGTCCAGCTCCTGAAGAAGCAGATGGCCGAAATGCGGGCCGCGCAGAAGGGGCAAGCCCACGCGTAAGCTCCCTTAGCACTCTCCGGCGTAGTGCCGGGCGGCCGGGGGCCTGGTCGCATCCATATCCTCATGGAATCGATGGACGCTCTCCTCGTGGCTGCCGAACAGGCCCACGGCCACCTTTGCGCCGGACAAATTCTCGGGGTACGCATGGCCATGCTCGGCTGCGCCCGGCTCGGCATCGACGAGCCGAGGGGACGCGACCGCAAGCGCCTGGTCACCTTTGTTGAAATCGACCGCTGCGCCACCGACGCGATCGGCGTCGTGACCGGGTGCCGCCTGGGCAAACGCGCGCTGAAATTTCGCGATTGGGGCAAGATGGCCGCCACCTTTGTCGACCTGCCCAGCGCCCGCGCGATTCGCCTTGCAGCTACGGAAAGCTCCAAGCAGCGAGCCCGGGAACTTCATCCTGAGATTGAGGACAAAAACCGGCAGCAAATGCTCGCCTACCGCGAAATGCCGGACGGGGAACTCTTTACGGGACAGTGGGTCAGCGTTGGGCTAGACGCGAAAGAATTCCCCGGTTACAAGGGCGAGCGCGTTGCCTGCGCGGATTGCGGGGAAGGCATCGCTTACGAGCGCTGGGATTTGCGCGACGGCCGAAAGCTCTGCCGAGGCTGCGCGGACCCGGTTTCCCGCTATTACCGGCCCGAAGACCAGGCATTTCCAGCCGGGGCGGAGGCGTTCTCGTCCCCCCGTTGCGAGTGCCCGTAACTTTTGTTCAGGCGCGGGTGCGAGCGGCTGCGCTTTTTGCCGGCGTAGGCACCATGAGCGGTATTAGCCCAAACACTACGCCCACCACGATCAGCGTCGACAGCAAGTCATTACGGTAGAACGGCAAGGCCATTGCATAGCAGGTTTCGAGCCCGGCGAGAGTGTGCGGATACCAGGAGCCCGCCTGAGCCCAAACCGCATAGTTGCTGACCGCGAAGAAGGACGTGGAGGCCAGAACAGCCGCTCCCGCGGCTCGCGGTGCCCCGGGTCTGTTTCGCAGCAGCAGCCGTCCGAGCACAACCGCAGCGACATACCAGGTCCAGGTGAGCAGATACGCGCCGACGTGAAAGGGATACCCGTAGACAAATCGGGTCAGGTACCAGTCCCCCGCCGCGAGCAAGGCCACCGGCAGCGCCACCGTGGGGAGCGGTCGGCGGGCGCCCCACACCAGCAGTGCGCCGCCGACCGCGGTAAAGTTCCACCACGGGTGCGGCAAAACATGGCTTGCAAACGCCAAAGCAAGCAGAACGACCGTGACCACGCCGACCTCCATCCGCTCGAAACAGCGGAAGCCTTATTGTCGCACTAGTCCCGCCTGGGGAGCGCCTTGGTGGACGGTATCGACCGGTTCGGTCAGGGAATCCGTGGCAGAATCGTTGTTTTGCCCGCTGAGCCGCCGCGCAAAGATACGCAGGGTCGCCACTGCGGGCACAGCAACCAACGCCCCTACGACCCCGTCGATTTCGCCGCCCGCGAGCACTGCAAAGATCTGCAGCAGCGGATTGATTTCCACCGACTTGCCCATAATGCGCGGCGCATTGACATAGTCCTGCACGATGCGCCAACAACCCAGGAACAGAACCAGCCACAGGACGTGCCCATACCCGGAGAGTGCCGCAATCACCACGATGCCCACCGCTGCAACCGCCGGCCCGACGACCGGAATAAATTCGAGGAAGCCGCCGAGCGGACTCAAGAAGAACGCATACGGCACCCGCATCAGGTTCAGCACCAGCAGGAAGGCGCATAGCGTCAGAATTGCTAAAATGATCTGCGACCGGATGTAACTGCCGAGCATGACGTTGATGTCGCTGAGCAAGCCGCGAATCATGCTCCGTTCCTTACGCGACCGGCCAAGCTCCACGGCGTCGTCAGCGATTTGGAAGCCTTGCTTCAGGAAGAAAAGGCTGAGGATCGGGATGATAAACAGCCACCAAATGTGCGAAATCGGCGTGGCGAGCCTGGCCCCGATTTCCTTGCCGTAGTTCAGGATCGCTTCCCGATGGCTTCGGAGAAAGCTTTGAACCTGCGCGACCACTGCCGGCCGGAGATGGTGTTGCTGGCCGAACTCCACTACCAGCTGTCCGGAGCCTATCTTGTCCAGCAGAGTCGGCAAGCTTGTCGCCAGCTGTTTTCCTTCAGTTCCGACTGCAGGGCCGGCAATAAACCCTATCGCAATCAGCAGCCCGATGCCCACCGCGTACACCAGCAGAATCGCCTTGCCGCGCCCACGAAGCGGACGCGCCAGACGGTTAACAAGGGGCGCCAGGAAATAGGCGAACAGCACCGCGAAAAGGAACAGAGTAATGGTTTCGCGCGCAGCCCTGCAGAACGCGAAGAAAGCGACGAAACCCACCAGGGTCGTAACTACCCGCGAGACCCGAGGATCCCAAAGTTGCTGCAAAAAGGTGCCGTTTATTCGCCCCGAATTAGGGTCTTGCGTCATGACTTCGATCCCGACCAGCGAAAGTCGCGGCAGCGCAGCCCTGCCGCCCCGCCGCTCCTCACTATACGGGAAGCGCCTAGCTTTTCGCGTCGCTCACTGCGTCGCTGACCGCGTGAGCGGCCTGCCCAGCCGCATCCTTGACGTGGCCCACAGCTTGATCCAGCACTCCCTTGCCCTTCACGGCAGGATCGTCGGCCAGGTCGCCCAAGCCTTTTTCCAGCTTTCCGCCCAGGACGCCGCCGGTGCCCTTCACCCGCTGTTTGGTGCCCCACATCCCGGCCTGAGAGCCGAAATCCTGCCCGTCGGCGGCCCCGGCAAACGCTCCCTGATCGCTCAAAATGACATACGCGGCCACGCCGAGTGACGCCGCCCCAAGAATCCACAGTAGTTTTCCCATTGCTGTTCACACTCCGTTCGCATAGGGATGCCGCGGCCCGTCCGGGAGATGGCCCCCGCGACTCAGCGCTGCTCACGGCCGCCCATCCACTCGCCAACGATCCCGCCCCGCGTATCCACAACCACCCAGCCGCTTAACACCGGTCCGCTGCCGCCTCCTGAGAGGGGCCCCAGGGCCTCGGGCGCGAACCGCAAGTCCCTAAACTCCACCGTATGCGCGCCCGGCTGCATGTGGTCCGGCGCGCCCGGAGGGGCAACCGCGCCGACGTCCTCCACCACCGGCCAGCTCGACCAGTTCCCATACACCCGGCCCAAATAGCTCTGCTTGGCAGCAGCCACATCCGCGGTTACCGCCGGCTTGCCCACCACCTCGCCCCTGTCCACGCGTCCGTCCAGCGTGCTCGCGGTGCCCAGCTCATAGCTTGAGCGGGTTTCCCTCAGCGTGTGCCACAGGAACGGATCCGCCATCGACGGCTCGGCGGCGGCGCGCAGCAAAGGCTCGCGCGTCGGGCCGGCTTCCGCCCGTGCCAGCGCGACGGCCCGCCCATGCTC
>CAXTRW010000133.1:0-6370 GCA_964246765.1 uncultured Acidobacteriaceae bacterium
CCCGACTGCATTTCACGCGGCCTTCGCGGTGCGGGGGGAGCAGTTCCGGGCGCGGACGACCCTGCTGCTGGGGCTGTATGCGGCGTTTATCCTGCTCTTCTTTTCGGCTTCGACGAACCAGGAGTATTACACCTGGCCAGCTTACTTTGCGCTGCTGGTGCTGTTGGCCGGGTCGCTGGCGCTGCAGGAGCGGCCTTCGCTGGGGATGCGGTCGCGGGATGAGTGGCTTCGGGCCGGGTTCTGGTGCTTCGCGGTGGTGGGGGTGGGGTGCGCGCTGGCGCTCGGGTATGGGCTTTGGAGCTCGCGATCTTTGCCGTATGTGCGCGATATCGGGACGCTGCTGGCGCATCGCGGGGTGGGCGATTATTCGCTGTCGATGTCGCATTTTTTTGACCTGACCGGGCCTTCGTTCGCGGCTCTGCGGCTGCCTGCTTGCGTCGCGGCGCTGGCGCTGTTTTTTGGGCCTTTGGCGGCGCTGGCGTTGCGGCGGCTGGGGCATGCCTTTGAGGCAACGGCCTCGGTCGGGCTCACGATGGCGGTGTTTCTGGTGGCGGCGCACATTGGGCTGGTGCGGTTCCAGCCGCTGCTCTCGTCAAGGGCGATGGCGGATGTGGTGAACGCGGCACATGACCCTGAAGCGCGCCTGGTTGTGTATGGGGACCAAGCAAATGCTTCGTCGCTGATCTTCTACACGCACAAGCAGGCGCTGCTCGTGAATGGGCGGTCGTCGTCGATGATCTGGGGGTCGTTTTACCCGGATGCGCCGCCGATTTTTCTGGTGGACGCGGATTTGGTGCGGATGTGGCGGGCTGGGGGCGAGCGGATTTTCCTGTATGTGCCGCCGGAGTCGGACGCGCATGTGAGGACGTTACTGGCGGGGATGCCGCTGGTGGACTTGAAAGAGCTCTCAGATCGGACTTTGTACAGCAATCGCTGAAAGCGGTTCTGGGCTGTCGCTCAGACTACCCACGTCTCAAACGCGAGACGTGGGGCACCCGTTTCGGTTCGCAACTACCGGTAGCTTTCACTTGAACGGTCATTAACTGTTCATAATGCCGGTGGCTACAAGAATCCCAAATGCTATGAGAGCTCCCCCAACTCTAACTACTCTCAGTACATGACTTGCGCCTGCCCTGCCGATGTATCGAGGAGACATCTGCTCCGCAGTGATCGCTATAAGAAGGAACGGAATGACCGCGCTCCCGGTCAGTTTACCCCCTTGGGAATCACTAACCATCTTCGCCAGGGACCATATACCTAGAGCTACCGCCGTGAGCAGAATGAGACTTGCTTTACGGTTCATGCCGGCTCCTCCCATAGTCACTGCGTCCCCTCATACCAGCTCGAAGCGTACCGTGTCAATGCATCGCTGTCGACACTCCCCTGCGTCCCTACCCCTTAGTCCTGGGCGCTTTGCATGAGGCCGTGTTCGCCGAGGCGGTACAGGTGGCCGCGCCAGAGGATGGTGCCTCCGGTATAGCTGGCCGCCCAGTAGAAGAAGCCCATGAGGTCGCGGAGAGGGTACAGCAGCGTGGTGCGGAGGAGGGCGCGGTCCTGGACGACCGGGCCCGCGACCGCGAGGGCCAGAGCCATACGGCAAAGGACGGAGTAGGCGAGCAGGTCGGCGCCGAGGATGGCATGGTGGAGCACGGCGGCGGCGGCGCAGGCGAGCAGGCCGAAGGGGACCGCGAAGGTGAGGCCGGTGCCGAAGTGGCCCTTGGGGCGGGAAAAGCGGGTGGACTTCATCCAGCGGACCTGGTGCTTGATGCTGGTGAGCAGGGTAAGGTTGAGCACGATGTGGTCGATAACGTGGCGGCTCAGCATGACCTTGTAGCCGAGGGCGGCGACCCAGTTGCCGAGCAGGAAATCGTCGGAGCAGTAGGGGCCGAGCTTGGCGAAGCCGCCCATGCGGTGCACGGCGGCGCGGCGAACGGCCATGGTGGGGCCGAGGAGGAACTGCATGCCTTCGACCAGGTTGGCGGCGAGGACGCCGGAGGTCATTTCGACGGACATGCCGGAGGCTTCGAGCTTGGCCCAGAGGCCTCGCTCGGCGATGCCGCGGTAGAGGCAGGTGGCGGCGCCGACTTCGGGGTCGGCGAAGTCGGAGACCACCTCGCGGATGTAGGAGGGGGTAACGCGGACGTCGGAGTCGCTGATGATGAAGATGTCGTGCGCGGCGGCGGCGCCCATGCGCTCGAGCGAGCTGACCTTCGCGTTAATGAACGGCGGGCCCTGGACGGCGAGGAACTGGGTGGGGACCCCTGGGTATTGGGCTGCGACGGTGCGGGCGATCTGGAGGCCGGGGTCATCGAAGTGGCGGGCGCAGAAGAGGATTTCGACGGGGCCGCGGTAGTCCTGCTCGAAAAATGTGGCGATGTGAGAGGCGAGGTCGGGCTCTGCGCCATGGAGGGGTTTGAGCAGCGAAACGGGCGGGGCAAAGACGGGGGCGAGCACGTCGTGGCGGGCCATTTCTGTGCGGCGGCGCTCGCGGAGAAAGCGCAGGACGCCGGCCGCAACCATCCCGGTGAAAACGGTGGAAGTGAGCAGGCCGAAGATTCCCACGAGAAGGAGAAGTTTGATCATGTCGCGCTCGAACCAGAGTACCCTACGGGCTAGCGCCGAATGCGGCCGGGGGCAACAACAGTTGGACGGCGTAACGGTACCAGGGCGGCGGGGGTGGATTCCGGCACGGCTTGCATGCGGGTGAGCATTTCCGTGCGGACGTAGTCGACAAAGCCCTGCATTTGGCGGTTCATCTCCTCCATGCGCTCGCGCATTTGCAGGATGATGGCGATGCCGGAGATGTTGACGCCGAGGTCGCGGGCGAGGTTGAGGATGAACTCGAGGCGCTCGAGATCTTCGTCGGTGTACATGCGGGTGTTGCCCTCGGTGCGGGAGGGCTTGAGGAGGCCTTCGCGCTCGTAGAGGCGGAGGGTTTGGGGGTGGATTTCGTACATCTCCGCGACCGAGGAGATCATGTAGGCGCCTTTGGTTTTTCGTTTGGTGGGCACTGGGACTCCTTTCGGTCAAACAATTTTAAGACCGCCTGCGCGGCTGGCGGCCACTTCGTGGCGGGTATTCGTTTGTGCTTGCAACTATGACATCTGTGACCCTCCCGCTGGTCGGGATCAGCATATTCGTTCGCGACCATCGGGAGCGCCACAATCCCAGAAAAGACATGTCACGAAGTGACCGCCTCCCGCGCAGGGGGTCTTAGCTTTCGACTTTCTCCCAAATGCCTTCGCGCGGATCATCCGGGTTGAGCTTGGCGAACTCGCGCAGGATCTCCTTCGAGCGCTCGTCGCGGACCTGCGGGATGGTGATTTCGATGGTGACGATCTGGTCGCCGCGTTTGCCTTCGACCGAGGCGGAGGGGACGCCGCGCTCGCGCATGCGGAGGCGCTGGCCGCCCTGGGTGCCCGGGGGGATGCGGAGTTGGGCGCGGCCGTCGATTGTCGGAACCTCGATCTTTGCGCCGAGTGCGGCTTCGGCGACCGTGACCGGGACGCGCAGGGTGATGTCGTCGCCTTGGCGGGTGAAGACTGGGTTGGTTTCGACCTTGATGATGAGGTAAAGGTCGCCCGAGGGCGCGCCGAGGGTGCCTGCGTTGCCCTTCCCGGCCAGGCGGATGCGCTGCGAGTCGCGGGTGCCTGGCTTAATGCGGAAGTCGATGGTTTCAGCGCGGCGGACGCGGCCCTCGCCGTGGCAGGTGGGGCAGTCGTTTTCAACCCGGCCCGTGCCGCCGCAGGTTTTGCACTGCACGTCGAACTTCATCTGGCCGTGCATTTGCGTGACCTTGCCCGTGCCGTGGCACTCGGGGCAGGTGTGGGCGCCGCCCGCGTGGGCGCGGCCCTTGCAGGTGGGGCAGACTTCGAGGCGGTTGATGTCGATGCGCATTTGGCCGCCGCGGATGGCGGTCCAAAAGTCGACCTGTACCTGGTATTCGAGGTCGGTGCCGGCCTGGGGCTCGGCTTGGCGCTGCGCGCCTGAGAACATGCCGGAGAAGATGTCGCGCCATCCTCCGCCTGCGCCGGTATTTGGTGTGGCCGGACCGCGCCGGCCGCCGGTGGATTCGAAATTGGAGAAGTCGAAGCCGGAAAAGTCAAACGGGACTTCCTGGCCTTGACCCTGGCTCTGGCGGCCGCGGCCTGCGCCGCCGAAGCCTGCTCCGTAGGCGGGGCCGTAGCCGCCGCGCGCGGCTGCTTCGGCCTGGGCGGGGTCGATCTGGTCGGAGTAGAAGCCGAGCTGATCGTAAACTTTGCGCTTTTTCTCGTCGCTCAGGATGTCGTTGGCTTCGGAGATTTCCTTGAACTTTTCCTCGGCCTTTTTGTCATTCGGGTTGACGTCGGGGTGGTATTTGCGCGCGAGTTTGCGGAAAGCCTTGCGGATTTCGTCGGGCGTGGCGGTTTTTTTAACGCCGAGCGCGCCGTAGTAGTCCTTTTGCTGTGGTCCTGCGGGCATCGTTCTAGTCTTTCTGGCAAACGGGGCACCAATAGACGGTGCGGCCTGCCATGGGCTTGCTCTCGATTTCTGTATCGCACACCCGGCATGGCTTCCCCGGCCGCCGGTAGACGTAATGGACTTCTTCCTTCAGCGCCGGACCGCGCGGGTGGGGGCGGTCCTTAGGGCGCGTGGTCACCATACGGCGGTCTTCCATGCCGTCGCGCATGAGGGTGACGGCGTCTTTCCAAATTGCTTTGAGCTCTGCCGTGGACACGTCCTTGCCGGGGCGGTCGGGGCAGATGCGGGCGCGGTACAAGAGCTCCGCGCGGTAGATGTTACCGATGCCGCTGAGGACGGTTTGGTCCATCAGTAATACCCCTATCGGCGTTTTCCGGGCTTGCATGAGGGCAAAGGCCGGTTTCGGGTCGGCTCCCTCGACCAGCGGGTCGGGGCCTATTCTTGCCTCCAAAGCGCGCCACTCTTCGTCCGAAAAAATGCGGCAATCAGTCGGGCCACGAAGTTCGAGCCAGTCGGTTTTGGTGTACATGCGGAAGCGGAGGGCGCCTTTGGGCTCGGGCATGGGCTGCGGGCCTTCCCAAAAGTCGCCGTACTGGCCGAGGTGGACGTGCAGGGTGGTGTCGCGTCCGAACCGATAGCCCAGATGCTTGCCGAGGGCTTTGATTTCGAGCAGCTTGCGGCTGTCGAGGAGCTCCGCGTCCGGGAAGCCGCCATTGGGAGAGTCGACCCGGACTTTTTTGCCTGCGAAGGCGGCGGCCTGGCGCAGGGCGAAGCGGTGAATTTCGTGGCCTTCAGGCATGGCTAGGCTGTTGTACTACCGCTTCGGGTTCCGCCAGCAGATATCCCTCTTGATCTCGCGGCGCAGGTTGAACCTCTCGGTGAATAAGCGCGCCGACTCTGTCACGGGCGAGGCTAAGCTCGTATGTCTTCTGCATGTTCATCCAAAATTCTGCGCTTGTTCCGAAATAGCGACTCAGCCGGAGCGCCAACTCACCCGTAAAACCTTGTTGCTCTGCCACAACGGAATCAATAAGGTAACTCGAAATGCAAAGTACAGCGGCGAGCTTCTCGGTGGAAAGTCGAAGGGGAACCATAAATTCTTCTCGAAGCATCTCCCCCGGATGAATGGGAGGCATGTAGTCTTCTTCGGTACGCGGAATGCTCATGGTCTCTCCTCAGTGGTAATCCACAATCTCTACATCCCAAGCATGACCTTCGCGCCAAACGAAACAGATACGGTACTGATCGTTGATGCGGATACTGTGCTGGCCTTCCCTGTCACCTTTTAACGCTTCAAGGCGATTACCTGGCGGCTCTCGGAGATCGCTCAGCTCGAGGGCGCTATCGAGTTCCAGGAGTTTGCGTAGGGCTTTTGCCTGCATATTGCCGTACCACCTACTCCGTCGAGTTCGAACTAGCTGCCGCGTCTTCTCATCGCGATATGTTTGAATCACACGCGAATCATACTGTGCCCTGCATTTATGGCAAACACACTGAAGTACTTTAGTTCCAGATCGCGTTGGCGGCTACAGCGCGGAGGCGCCAGAAGATGTCGGGTTGGCGCTGCTGCATCTGCTTCATGAACACTTCTGCTTCGTTTTTGGAGGGGAACAGCATGGTGCTGTACACCTGCCCTGCGCGTAACTGCTCTGCTTGCCAAAATGTGTCTGTCATTTCTGTTCACCTTCCCGGCTTGATAGGCCGCTAGTCTGTGTACTTGATAAGACTCCGCTCAGGTTTAAAGGTTGCAGAGACCCTGTTCTGATTATGGAAAGGCGTTCCCGAGCTTTCGCTCGGGAAAACCCACGTCACGGCAGCCAGACGTGGGATCCCCCCCTGGTTGGGTTTTTCGCCGAACGCGTCGCCCCCAGGCCCGCTAGGCCGGGGGTTCGACGGCTACGAACAAGGC
>CAXTRW010000133.1:6380-8444 GCA_964246765.1 uncultured Acidobacteriaceae bacterium
CCGCGTCGGACGCGCGCGGGGGAACCCCCGGTGGTTTGGGTTTCCCGCCTACGGCGTCGCCGCCTGTCCGGCTAGGCCTTGGGTTCGACGTCTACGTACTCGGCGTCGATCACGCCTTCGTCCTGCTTGGGCTGCTCGGCTGTGCCGGCGCTGGCCGTTGCGCCGTCCGTCGGAACGCCGCCCTGCGGGGCTGCCTTGTACATCGCTTCGGCCAGTTTGTGCGAGGCGCCGGTGAGCTTTTCGTGCTCGCTTTTGAGCTCGGCCGCGCTTGGGCTCCCGGCGAGGACGGACTTGGCGGACTCGAGCGCCGACTCGACCTCGGACTTCTCCGCGCCCTGGACCTTGTCGCCGGAGTCGCGGAGCATCTTCTCGATGTTGTAGACCATCGAGTCGAGCGAGTTGCGGGCTTCGATCTGCTCGCGCTGCTCGCGATCTTCGCCCGCGTGGGCTTCGGCTTCCTTGGCCATCCGGTCGACCTCTTCCTTGCTGAGGCCGGAGGAGGAGGTGATGGTGATTTTCTGGTCCTTGCCGGTGGCGTTGTCCTTGGCCGTCACGTTGAGGATGCCGTTGGCGTCGATGTCGAAGGTGACCTCGATTTGGGGAACACCGCGCGGGGCCGGCGGGATTCCGCTGAGCTTGAACTTGCCCAGGGTGCGGTTCTGGCTGGCCATGGGCCGCTCGCCCTGGAGCACGTGGACCTCGACCTCGGTCTGCGAATCCGACGCGGTTGAGAAGGTTTCGGTCTTCTTGGTCGGGATGGTCGTGTTGCGCGGGATCATGGGGGTGGCTACCGAACCCATGGTCTCGATCGCTAGGGTCAGCGGGGTCACGTCGAGGAGCAGAAGGTCCTTGACATCGCCCGACAACACGCCCGCCTGGACCGCGGCGCCGATGGCGACGACCTCGTCCGGGTTAACGCCCTTGTGGGGCTCCTTGCCGAACAGGCCCTTGACCAGCTCCTGAATCTTGGGCATGCGGGTTTGGCCGCCGACCAGGACGACCTCGTCGATCTGGTTCGCGGTCACGCCCGCGTCCTGCATGGCCTTTTTGCAGGGCTCGAGCGAACGCTGGAGGATGTCGTCGACCAGCTGCTCCAACTTCGCCCGCGTCAGCTTCTCGACCAGGTGCTTGGGGCCGGACGCGTCCGCAGTGACGAAAGGCAGGTTGATCTCGGTTTCCATCGCGGTGGAGAGCTCGATTTTGGCGCGCTCGGCGGCGTCTTTCAGACGCTGCAGGGCCATTTCGTTGCCCTTGGCGCGAAGGTCGAGGCCTTCCTTCTTTTTGAACTCGTCGATGAGCCAGTCGACAATTTTCTGGTCGATATTGTCGCCGCCCAGGTGGGTGTCGCCGTTGGTGGCCTTGACCTCGATGACGCCGTCGCCTACCTCAAGGATGGAGACGTCAAAAGTACCGCCACCGAAGTCGTACACGGCGATGGTTTCGTCCTTTTTCTTGTCGAGACCGTAGGCCAGCGCTGCGGCCGTCGGCTCGTTGACGATGCGCTTGACGTCGAGCCCGGCGATGCGGCCGGCGTCCTTGGTGGCCTGGCGCTGGGCATCGTTGAAGTACGCGGGGACGGTGATGACCGCCTCGGTGACGGAGCCGCCCAGGTAGTCCTCGGCCGCCTTTTTGAGCTTTTGGAGGATCATCGCCGAGATCTCGGGCGGGGTATAGTCCTTGCCCTGGGCCTCGACGACCAGGTGGTCGCCCTGCTGCTTCACCTTATACGGGACCATCTTCATCTCGTCGTTCACTTCATTGGCGCGGCGGCCCATGAATCGCTTGATGGAGTAGACCGTGTTTTCAGGGTTGGTGATGGCCTGCCGCTTGGCCACCTGACCTACGAGGCGCTCGCCGCTCTTGGTGAACGCGACGACGGAGGGAGTGGTGCGCCCGCCTTCCTCGTTCGCGATGACCTTGGGCTCGCCGCCTTCCATGACCGCGACGACCGAGTTGGTCGTGCCGAGATCGATGCCGATAATTTTTGCCATTGTGCTGTTTTCCTCGCCGGGAGTGCTTAAGCTGCCACCCGTAGGTTCTCACTTGAGTGGCTTGCTGTCAAGT
>CAXTRW010000134.1:0-8373 GCA_964246765.1 uncultured Acidobacteriaceae bacterium
GTACAGCCGAGCACATGTATTGCGGCGTTCCGGGTGAGCAGCTCGGCGGCCGGGTTAAGTTTGTCGCCGGTAGTGAACGGTGTTGTTTCTGGAGCTTCGTATTCGGTATCGGCGGGGCGGCTGTATACATTTCGACTGCGGGTGTTTGCGCCTGAGGTGGAGCGTGTGCGGCAGCGATATTTCTATCCGGGCGGCGGTGGGACGGCGGCGTTGGGCGGAGAAAGTGTCGCGAGCGCGGGTTGGATGCAGTTGGAAGTGCAGGATGTGACGAGCGGGACGCCTTCGGCGGCTGCGGTTCTTTTCTCGGGTAGGGTTGGGTCGCTACCGCCTTCGTGTGCGGTGGGGCTGATGATGAGCGGCGCTCTGGTGTGCAGTATGCAAAGCGTGACTTGCACGCAAACGGGGCCGGTTTGGGTGGGCTCGGGGACAAACGGGGCTGCTTTATCGGTAATGACTTTAGGGACGGCAGTGGAAGGCGCGGCGTGTCACATAACAAGTGCGGGGACGCTGGATTTTTATCCAGCGAGCGTACCGGGAACGGGCGCGCTGATTTCCGTTTTGTACCGCTCGAAGGGAAGGTCGTCGGCGCGTCGGGCCATTTTGGGCGGTGCGGGGGTTGGCTCATCTTCGGTATGGGTGGGAACGGTGACACACCCACCGGCGTGGAGCAGCGTGGACTGCGAGTTTGCCGCCGACGCGCTGCTGGGGATGGTTTCAGGATATGAGGCGGGCTGGAAAGGAAGCTATGTGGTAGAGCGTGCGGAGGGAGGCGAGGACTTTTGGCCTGGGGATACGATTGCGGTGAGCGGGATAGCGCCGGTCTTGCCGATTCGATCCGTGGAGCTGATGCTGATGGGGGGAACGCCTGGGGTGGTCGCGTATAAGTTGGCGTTTGCGAACGACTGGGTGGAGGGTTTGAGTTTTCACCTGTCCAGTTCGATTCCGCAAGGGTCTATCTTGCCGCAGGGACTTACAACTTACAATTCGGCGCTGGCAAGTTTGAGCGGGTTGTCGGTCACTGAAGTGACGGGCACGGCGATTGGGATCGCAACGGGTGCAGCGGCTCCCGTGAACGGCGGTTTTGAAGTTCGTAGGCGCGACGACACATTTGGTCCTGGGAGTGATTCAGACCTGGTGCTGAGGACAGCGACCAGCAGCTTCAGTATTCCGCGCGCGGCCGCGAGTGAACAGTATTTCGTAAGGATGTATGACGGAGCGAATCCTCCAAACTATTCGTTACTATCAGCAGCGGTTTTTCTGAAGATCCCGTTATAGGAGCTTCTATGCAGGAGGATTGGAGATCTATGATTCAGGGAGATGGGCATAGTTTTGCATTGGGCGTTGGGGCGCTGTGGATTTTTTCGGCAGCGGTGAGCGCGATGGGCGCTCCGAACGAGAAGAGCAGTCCTGGCTATCAGTGGTTGTTTCGGTTCTCGCACTTGCTCGCGGCGAATCTTGACCGAGCCGGTTTGCTCGGAGACGGGGAACTTGGGCCGGGAGCTAGTTCAGCGGCTAAGTAGGCGCGCGGGAGGGTTTCCGCGCGGGGCAGGAATTTGGCTTGGCGACTCAGCCTATAATGCTGGATATGAATCGGGTTCCACTTGTCGGTGTGGTGATGGGAAGCAAGAGTGATTTTGAGGTAATGCGGGCGGCCGGCGAGCTGCTCGCGGAGTTCGAAATTCCCTTTGAGGCGCGGGTTGTTTCCGCGCATCGCACCCCGGACCTGCTGTTCAGCTATGCCTCTTCGGCATTGGAACGCGGGATCAAGGTGATCATTGCGGGGGCTGGCGGGGCGGCTCATTTGCCTGGGATGATCGCCGCGAAGACCACGGCACCGGTGCTTGGGGTGCCGATTCCGGCGACGGTGCTGAACGGACTAGACTCGCTACTGTCGATTGTGCAGATGCCGCAGGGAGTACCGGTAGGGACACTGGCGATCGGCAGGCCCGGCGCGGCGAACGCGGCCATTCTAGCGGCAGAGATATTGGCCCTTACGGATGAACCGCTACGCTTGAGATTGGAAGCTTGGCGGCGGAGGCGATCGGAAGAGGTGCTGACGCAGGAGTCACCGTCCTGATGGCTGCAATCCTTCCCGGTGCTACGATTGGGATTTTGGGCGGCGGCCAGCTGGGCCGAATGATGGCGATGGCTGCGCGCTCCCTAGGCTACCGTGTACAGGTGATGGATCCCGACCCATCGTGTCCGGCGCGATTCGTGGTGGACAGCTGCTTTGGGGGAGCGTGGGACGATGCGCGCGCGGCGGCAAACCTCGCTCGAGGCTGCGACGTGGTGACGCTGGAAATTGAGCAAATCGCACCGGAAAGCCTGGCTGCTGCAGGGCGGTATGCGCCGGTGCGACCGGGCTTGCCGGTTATGGAGCTGATTCAGAATCGCATCCGGCAGAAGAGCTGGTTGGCGGGGGAAGGGCTGCCGCTTGGGCCATTTGCGGTAGTTGAATCTTCGGAGGATCTGAATAAGGCGGTTGTCGGGCTCGGGCCGGACCTGTTTTTGAAAAGCGCGCAGGGCGGATATGACGGACGGAGCCAAGCTCGGATCACCAGCGGATCCGATTTGGAGGTTGAACGAGCCTGGAATTCGTTGGGAAAGAAGCCGTGCGTTGCGGAACAGGCGGTGGCGTTGGAGATGGAGATTTCCGTGATGGTTGCGCGACGGCCGGGCGGGGAGGTTCGAGCGTTTCCGGCGGCGCGCAGTCATCATGAAAATCAGATTTTAGTTTGGAGTGTTTTGCCTGCCTCAATCGATCCGCAACTTGAGACGGCTGCCCAGGAACTCGCGGTTGGAATTGCCGAACGGCTTGGGCTGGAGGGAGTGCTTGCGGTAGAGATGTTTGTCACGCAAGACAAGCAGCTGTGGATCAATGAGCTTGCGCCGCGGCCGCACAACAGTTATCACGCGAGCGAGCGGGCGTGCGCTACCAGCCAGTTTGAGCAGGCGATCCGCGCGGTATGCGATTTACCACTCGGAGACGTAGATATATTGCGGCCCGCGGCGATTGTGAACCTGCTTGGGGACTTATGGCTTGAGCGGGAGCCGAGCTTCGACCGGGCGCTTGCAGTACCTGGCGTACACCTACATTTATACGAAAAACATCAGCCCCGGAAAGGGCGGAAGATGGGCCATCTATCGGCAACGGGCCGAACGCCTGAACAAGCAGTCGAGCGTGTGCTGCTGGGCATGAGCAAATTGTCCGAAGCGAGATAAGGAAGCTGCCGCGGCAGTTCCTCTCAGTCTGGGTCAGCCAATATCTTCACTCCAACCCTCGAGGTACTTTTTGACCTCGGCCATAAACTTACCCGCGTCCGCGCCGTCGATGATGCGGTGGTCGAAGCCGAGCGTCAGATGAATAACGCTTCGGATCGCGATCGAATCGGTCCCAAGCTCGTCAGTTACGACGGCAGGCTCCTTGAAAAGGCCACCGATGCCGAGAATCGCGCTTTCGGGCATGTTGATGACCGGCGTTCCGAACTGTTCCCCGTAAATACCAGCATTGGTGAGGGTAAACGTGCCTGTTCCGACCTCGTCTGGCTTGAGCTTTTTGCCCCGAGCTCGCTCGGCTAGGTCTGCGATGGCGCGGGCAACGCCGAGAAAGCTGCGCTCCTCAGCCTGCTTGATAACCGGAACGATCAATCCCCAGTCCAGGGCGACCGCGATGCCGAGGTTCACGTTGGCGTGGTAGCGGATCGCGTCGCCTTCAATGGAGGCGTTCACGATGGGCATCTTGCGCAGCGTCGCCGTCGCTGCGCGGGCGATGAACGGCATAAAGGTCAGTTTGACCCCGTTGCGCTGCTCGTACTTGCTTTTTTCTTTCTCGCGCAGGCGGACGATGCGTGTCATGTCGATTTTGAAAACCGTGTGGACGTGCGCGTTGGTGCGCTTGGATTCCACCATGCGCTGAGCGATGATGGAGCGCATTTTTGTCATCGGCACGAGCTGGCCTGCCAGCGCAGGGGCAGGCACGGCAGGGGCAACGACGCCAGGGGCAACGGGAACCGCAGCAGACGCAGGAGGAGCCGAAATGGCCGTGGGCGTTGGCGCGGGTGCAGCGCCTCCCTGTAAATGGCCGAGCACATCTTCCTTGGTAATCCGGCCGGCCGAACCGGTTCCCGCAATCTCGCGCAAATCGATATTGTTCTCCCGGGCCATTTTGCGCACCAACGGCGAGGACCGCAGCGCTTCCCCGTCCGCATGTTGCGCCTGAGCGGGCGCGGTAGGCCCGCTCGGCACGGGCGAAGGCTTGCCTTCCACGGCCGCAGGCGCTCCCTTTGCAGGCTGCGCTACCGCGCCCACCGCTGCCCCGACGATTACCGCCACAGTCGTGTTGACCTGCACGGTCGCCCCAGCCTCGGCTCTGATCTCCTGGAGTACCCCCGCGATCGGCGCCGGAATTTCCGCGTCCACCTTGTCCGTCGAGATCTCAAATAGCGGCTCGTCACGCTCGATCTTATCGCCGACGTTCTTGAGCCACTTCGTGATCGTCCCCTCGAAGATGGACTCCCCCATTTGCGGCATAACGACGTCAGTTTGCGATCCCCCTCCGTCACCGCCCGTCTTTTCCGGTTCGGCCGGCACTGAATCGGCCTTCGGAGACGCCACAGCGGCCCCGCCCGTCTCGCCGATCACCGCCACCACCGTATTGACCTGCACCGTCGCTCCAGCCTCGGCCTTGATCTCCGTCAAGGTTCCGGCCACCGGCGAAGGAATCTCCGCATCCACCTTGTCGGTTGAAATCTCAAACAAGGGCTCGTCGCGCTCAACGGCTTCGCCCGGCCTTTTCAGCCATTTAGTCACGGTCCCCTCAAAAATAGACTCGCCCATCTGGGGCATCACCACATCGGTCGCCATGCGTCTCTCCTGCCCAGGCGCTTCCGGCCTGCAAACACCTCAGTGTACGGCATTTGCCGCAGCCCTCGCGCAAGCATCCGCCGCGAAGCGCCAAAGCCTATCTTTTTCCACTCGGACGGCTCCTCGCGCCGCCTGCAGGTCATCTCACCCGCTTGAAATCACAATCTTGCGAGGCAATGCCATGAGCTTTATGAACGTTCTTTCATCCTTCGCCGGTCAGGCGCAAAGTGGGGGCGCCCAGGCCTCACCCGAACAGCACGCCTCCATCTTACAATCGCTGTTTCAGCACTTCGGCTCACAGCCCGGCGGCTTGTCCGGCGTCGCCGACCAGTTTCGCCAGAACGGTATGGGCAGCCACGTCGACTCATGGATGAACACCCAGCCCGGCGAGTCTCCCCAACAGCTGAAACCCGAGCAGGTTGAGCAGGGACTAGGCCAAGAGCATGTCGAATCCATCGCCCAGCACGCCGGCGTAAGTTCCGGGTTCGCCAAGGTCGCGCTCGCCGCCGCCCTGCCCATGCTCATGGCGCATCTGTCGCAAGGCTCAGGCCAGCTTCCGCAACAAGCCGCCTCCGGCAGCGGGCTCGCCGGTTTGGCCCAGGGCCTATTTTCACGCGCTCTTTGATCTGGGTGCACACTTGGCGCACCGCCCTGCATAGCCGCGACAATCAGGGCAGGCGCCAAGTGGCTCCTACTACTCGCACCATCCGGAGCCTATCATCCTGGGTGGGCTAAGTTTCCAGGCGGTAAGCGCTCACTGTAGCCCGAGGAGATGATCTCCCGATCAGGGATAAACCGAGGTCGCACAAGCAATTTGCCGCTACGGGTCTGGAAGTGAAAAGAACGAACAAGAATGCCACGTGTGCATAGGCCAAGATCCCGGCTCTTCGATTGCCAACTTCGCATCGCTTACCGTTGACTTGAATCCGAAATCGTTCACTCTCGAGCATTCGGGGTCTGGAGCGGGACTCCAATCCCACACAGACCGCCCCTCACAAAATCCGGAGCAAGGGAGCAAGTCAACCCTGCCGGGTGGTAAGCAAGAGGCAGGCGAGATAGATGAAGGCCCGGTAAGCGCTGCGACTGTTGGCCCGCTCCTGCTGGGACAGTGATCAAGCGTTGACGGATGCAAACTTCGCGAGTTCTAAAGAGAAGGCTTTGCGGTCGGCGCTACGCGCCGAAGGAAGTGACCAGCGGCATAATGCGTGACCCGACTGTACGTGGCCGGCGGTTCGCCCCGCACTTCATGGACTTCGCCATGAACGGGCACGCCGGCAAGCATGATGAGCACTCCATGGCGAGTGTGGGGAACGCTTCACGCACGCTGGACGCCTGCGAAAACTAGCCTGCCGCGCCCGAGCCGTCCGAAGAACAGGGTTTGGAAGTGCTGGAACAACTACGGCATCGCCTTGCTCGATGGGTAGCAAGTACGCGGCCAGCATCGCGGCGCTTGAAAGCGTACCAAAGCTGCGCCCCGACTATCCGGACGAGTACACCAGCGGTGCGGTCGCAGACATCCAGTCGGTAACAAGCAGAAACAGCGCGGGCCTCACTTCGCCGCGAGCCCCATCGGCACCGCGCGCACAATGTGGCCGCCTTCTTCGATCACATACAAGCAGTTCGCCTTCAGGTCCTTGAGCGTGTCTTTCGCGCCGCTGGGCCAGGCGATCTCAACTAAGTCGGCCTTGACCGCTGTGTTGAGCCCGAAGTGAATCCGCAGGTCGTTTTGCGAGTAGTAGCTGCCGCCGCTGCGGACTTCCTCGATCTGCCGCAGGGGTTTGCCGGGCGCGTTTTCCGAGCCCGTTGTTGCTGTCACGGTGATGCGCGCGCCGACCGCGGTGCGGTTGCTCTTTTTGCCGACAAGCCGGATTTTGATGAAGCTGCGCGGGATGCTTGCATCGCACCGCAGCAGCTGCGGCGCAGAGTTGACGCAGTTGACCACCACGTCCACGCCGCCGTCGTTATCGTAGTCGCCAAAAGCACAGCCGCGCGCCGCCGCCGCCGCTGTGATGCCTGGCCCGGCGAGGCTGGTAACCTCCTCAAACTGCCCGTTGCGGAGGTTGCGGTACAGGTATTTGTGCTCAGAGTAGGGCGCGTCCAGGTGCGCGGCGTCGACCTCCGGGTATACATGGCCGTTGGAGATAAAAATGTCGAGCCAGCCGTCGTTGTCCGCGTCGAGAAAACCCACGCCCCAGCCCAGCAGCCGGGTGTTGATGCCGAGACCGGAGAGGTAGGTGCGGTCTTCGAAGGCACCGTCGCCCGAGTTTTGGTAGAGCGAGTCCGTGTCGCCGGCAAAGTTGGTCTTCACAATGTCGAGCAGCCCGTCGCGGTTGAAGTCGCCCACGCCCACGCCCATGCCGGCCTGGGGTTTGCCGTCGGGCGAGTAGGCCACGCCGGCTTCAATCGCCTGGTCCTTAAACGTCCCGTCTTTCTGGTTCACGTAAAAGGTCGCGGCGGTTGAGTCGTTGGCGACGTAGATATCGGGCCAGCCGTCGTTGTCGAAATCCGCGACCGCGACCGACAGGCCATAGGTCCCGATCGTGTCCTCGATGCCCGCTTTTTTTGAAACATCGGTGAAGGTGCCGTCGCCGTTGTTGTGGTACAGGATGTTTTTGCCGCCGTCGAGGCCAGGCGGCCCGCAGGCGACGGGGATGCCCTTGTAGGCGCAGCCCGCGGCCTCGGGCAGGGGCGCGGTCTTGAGGTCGAAGTCGATGTAGTTGGCGACAAACAGATCGAGGCGGCCGTCGCGGTCGTAGTCCACGAACGCGCAGCCGGAGTTCCAGCGTGTGTGTGCCTGCGTGAGCCCGGCTTTGGCAGTCACGTCGGTAAAGGTCTCGTCGCCGTGGTTGCGATAGAGCACGGGCTGGCCGTAGTAGCTCACGAACAGGTCGTCGAGGCCGTCGTTGTCATAGTCGCCCACGCAGCAGCCCTGGCCCCATCCGGAGCGGGTCATGCCGGTCTTCGCGGTGATGTCGGTGAAGGTGCCGTCGCGGTTGTTTTTGAAGAGGCGGCTGATGGGCTCGCTGCCTTTCGGGAAGCCCTCCAGCTGGGTGCCGTTGACGAGGAAGATATCGAGCCAGTCGTCGTGGTCGAAGTCGTAAAAAGCCACGCCGCAGCCGGTGGTTTCGAGCAGGTAGCGGTTTTTGTGCTCGCCGCCGTAGATGGTTTTCGCGTTGAGGCCGGACTGCTTCGCGACGTCGACAAACTGGAAACCGAGCGGCGTTCCGGCGACAGGCGAGGGAAGCGACTTGGGCGCGGGGCGCGCGGGGGCGTTGAATGCGGGCTGCGCGCCGACGGATTGCTGCGCGTGCGCGGGCCAAGCGAGCGCGAGGACGTCTTCAAGGCCCAGCACCAGCGCGGTGCGCGAAAGGGAGCGGAGAAAGCCGCGCCGGGAGTGGATCAAAGCGTGCGCTCCTTCGCGCCTGAGTATAGGGCAGTGTGCGGGCGGGCGGCAATCACCGGCTGCGCCGCGCGGTGGGCGGGGGCAGTGCCGCGGGCCCAGGGGCAACG
>CAXTRW010000135.1:0-8322 GCA_964246765.1 uncultured Acidobacteriaceae bacterium
AAGACATTTGGGGCACCCGGCAATCCATTGACCTGCTCCGCAGCGTAAGAGCTACCCGGCTCACTCTTTGCTTTTCGACACCACCTTGATCTCGAACACCCAGGGCCACTGCTTTCCGGTCACAAACAAGCGGTCATGCCGGGCGTCGTACGCGATGCCGTTCAACACCGACTCCGCATCGCGCCGTTCCGTATCCGGCAGCAGTCCGGATAAGTCGACCCACGCAATCACATGTCCATCGCGCGGCGAGATACAGGCAATGCGGTCGGAGTGCCAGACATTCGCGTATATCTCGCCTTTTACATACTCAAGCTCATTCAGCTGCGCAATCGGCGCCGAGCCATCCTTCACGGCTATATGACGAACCTCCGCAAACGTACCGGGATTGCGGAAGCGCAGGGTAGAAGTCCCATCGCTCGTGATCAGCTGCGTGTCGGTGCGCGTCATGCCCCAACCTTCGCAGGCATAGTGAAACTCACTCAAGGTCCGGAGCGTAAACCGGTCGCGAACGAACCCGATGTGCGATTGCCAGGTCCACTCCAGAAGGTTCGGCCCCCAGTCCACGATTCCCTCCCCGAAATATTGCGCAGGGAGGTCGGCCCTCTGCACGAGCCTGCCCGTTTCCGGCTCGCTCACCAGCACTGCCGAGTGCCCGTTCAACCCTGTGCCTTCATAAAACAGCCCGTCCTTGTAGAAAAACCCTTCCGTATAGCTCGCAGTGGAATGTGGGAACTTTGCGACGGCTCGATGGCCGAACACGGGGGCCGCCGGCGCAGGCGCCGGGAAAAACAGGAAGGGAACAGCCAGGGCTCCAGCGTAGGAGAGAAAGCGCAGCATGGCGCCCATTATCCACCAGTTCGTTTCAGGGGTCCGCGTCTGGATCACCTCTCACCCTCAGGACGGCGCAGGGACGAGAAATTTACTGGAAAGCCACCGCCGAAAGCTCGTAAAGTGTCGACATGCGAGTGTTGGGTCTTTTTGTCACTCTGGTTTTCGGAGCGCTGGCGGTGGGTGCGCAAGCGCCGGCGAACCGCAGCGCGATGATAGATCACGAGATCAAAGCGCTGGAGTTTCTCGGCGGCGGCTCTCCCCTGACCGGGCAGGAGCGGGCGACCGCCGGGCAGATTGTCGACACGGCAATGCGCGCGGATGCCCAGCGCTGGGCGCAGACGGATGCCGTTATCGCTCGCTTTTTGAAGAAAGCGTCCTCGGGCGACGCCGCCACGAAGAACACGCTTCGCGAGCGGGGTCGCTACGGCTATGCCTTTTCCTCCCAAAGGCCCGCTTGGCCGACGGAGTATGCGCTCGAAAAGAAGATTATCGAGGCGCACGACCCGGTTGTCGCGATCGACCCGGCGCGCAAGCTGGTGGTGACCGCGCAGGCGCTGCCGGAGATGCGCCGGCTTGCGGCCTGGGCGGCAACGACCTACGGCGTCGCGCCCCCTCGATCGGATTTCGACACCGTGGTGCGCGCTGTGCTTCAGCAGCAGTTCACGAAGATGACTCCGGGAGACGCCGACCTGTACGCCCACTTTGAGCGGCGCGCGGCGCTGGCGCCGAAGTT
Organism: uncultured Acidobacteriaceae bacterium; assembly: GCA_964246765.1. Lineage (GTDB taxonomy): Bacteria > Acidobacteriota > Terriglobia > Terriglobales > Acidobacteriaceae > EB88. The sequence continues at coordinate 1,565 of CAXTRW010000135.1, forward strand.
CTGGGAGAGTGTTCCCAAGGCTATCCACGACAAAGCGCTCGTCATCAATCGCCCCGTGCTCCAGCAAAGCGCGGGCGACCCGAGGATGATCCAGTGGCGGCTGGTGCAAGTAAGCGGCGCCATGGCTGCGATTGCGGAGCGGAACAGTCCGGGCAGCGCCGCCCTCGGGGCTCAGGGCATGCAGTTCGCGGCGCGGCAGATCTACGCGCAGCAGATGCAGCGGGCGATCCACAGCATGTCCCCGTATTGCATCGCGACGCACGAGTGCTACTGAGCTCTTCGGCGGCATATTTTCTCTTCCGAGCGCGTGGAGCATCTCTCTAAAGCAGGAGCCCGGGGGCCGCACGTGCGGCGAGGGCCCGAAAGGATGTGCTATGCCGCATGACGCGCTTTTTGAGCCTTACCAGCTTGGCCCTTTGCGCCTGAAAAACCGGATCGTCATGGCGCCTTTGACCCGCTCGCGGTCGAGCGAAGAAGGTGTGCCGCCCCCGTATGCGGCCGAGTATTACGCACAGCGGGCGAGCGCGGGGCTGATCGTGTCGGAGGCGACGAATATCTCGGCGCAGGCGCGCGGGTATGCGAAGACACCGGGGATCTGGTCGGACGCGCAGGTGGAGGCTTGGAAGCCCGTGGTCGAGGCGGTTCACCGGGCGGGCGGGCTGTTTTTTCTGCAGTTGTGGCACACCGGGCGTCTTTCACACCCCAGCCTGCAGCCCGACTGCGCGCTTCCGGTCGCGCCCTCGGCCGTCAAACCGCAAGGCCAGGCGTTTACGAGTGACGGCTTGAAGGACTACATCGCGCCGCGCGCGGTGGAGGCCGGCGAACTGCCGGGCATCGCGGAAGATTACCGGCGGGCGGCCGCGAATGCGCGGCGGGCCGGATTTGACGGGGTTGAGATCCACTCGGCCAACAACTACTTCCTGGAGCAGTGGCTGCGGGACTCGACAAACAAACGGACCGACGAGTATGGCGGCTCGGTCGAGAACCGCTTGCGGTTTCCCCTGATGGCCGCGCGGGCCGTAATTGATGGTTTCGCTGATGCGAGCTGTGTGGGCATCCGGATCTCACCGGGCACGACGATGCCGGGAGGGACGCCGCTCGACTCCAACCCAAACGAGGTGTATGGGCGCTATGTGGAGGAACTGGCGAAACTGGGGCTCGTGTATCTCCATGCGATTGAGGGAGTAACGCAGCAGACGCGCGAGGCTCCCGAGGTGGACTACGGCGCGCTCCGGCGGAAGTTCGGACGGACTTACATCGGCAATAACATGTACTCGCTGGAGCTGATCGACCAGGAGCTCCGGGAGGATAAGTCGGACCTGTTCGCGCTGGGGCGGGCGTTTCTCGCCAACCCGGACCTGGTGCAGCGCTTGCGCACGGGCGCGCCGATCGCGGACGCGCCGAAGCAGTATTGGTACGGCGGCGATGAGGCTGGGTACACCGACTGGCCAGTTATGGCCGAATCTCCGGAGCAAGCCTGAATGCAAGATTCGGATTCAAGTGGCCCTGTGAAAGTGACAGTGCGCAGCCAGCCTGCGACGTGACGCTAACCCTGAAAGGAACAGCCATGGTCGAGATCGAATTCCAATACCAGGGGGACCTGCATTGCAGAGCCGTCCACGCCCCTTCGGGAACCGTGCTAAACACGGACGCGCCGAAGGACAATCAGGGCCGCGGCGAGAGCTTTTCCCCCACGGACCTGGTCGCCACCGCGCTTGGAACCTGCATTTTGACCGTGATGGGGATCGCGGCCCGCACTCTCAACATCGATATGGCCGGGAGCACGGCGACCGTTGAAAAGGAAATGACCAGCGCGCCGCCGAGAAGGATCGAGAGCCTCGCCGTGAAGATCCACGTGCCACTCCCCATGAGCGTTGAGAATAGGCAAAAGCTGGAGCGTGCCGCCCACACTTGCCCGGTACACAAGAGCTTGCACCCTGAGATTGAATCCCCGATCGAGTTCACCTGGGGTTAACCGCTGAGTGCCTCGCGCTTCCAGCGAATCTGTTGAGCGCGGAGCGCAAGGCCATGGGCGACGGCGGTGAAGGCTTCGCCGCGGGTGACCTCGCGGAAGCGCGACGTAAAAATACGCACGACCGCAGGCACAAAGGAGGTGCCGCCCGTGAGGAATACGCGGTCAACCGCTGCGGGCGCGATGCCGGTCTTGCTTACCAGCTCGTCCACAGCGCTCTCGATGGCTCGCAGATCGTCCTCGATCCAGCGCTCGAACTCGCCGCGCGTGACCGGGATGCGCAGGCGTAGTGCGGCCTCGTCGAAGCGAAACTCAGCCTGCTCGCTTTCTGAGAGCGCGTACTTGAGCCGCTGCACGGCGGCGTGGAGCTGGAAGCCGAGGTCCTCGTCGATGAGGGTCTGCAGGGCTTCGATCTTGTCCGGTTCGAGGGCACGGACGCGAGCGCCTTTCAGGATTTCCGCCACATTTCGGGTGCGCAGGAACGACAAATAATGCCAGCGCTCCAGGTTCGCGTAGATCCAGGCGGGGACGGCGGGCAGCAGCTTCGCGCCGGAGCGCTCGAGCGAACCCTCGCCGAGCGCCGGGGAGACCAGGTGGCGCACAAGTTTAGCGTCGAAAGCGTCGCCCGCGAGACCCACGCCGCTGGTACCGAGGACGCGGTTTTCCGATGGAACGCCGGGGCCGAGGCGCAAGAGCGAAAAGTCGCTGGTGCCGCCGCCGAAGTCGCCGATCAGGACTAACTCTTCGCGATCGAGTGTGGACTCGTAAGCGTAGGCCGCGCCCGCGGGTTCGTACTCGAAGTGGACCTCGGTAAATCCGGCGCGGTGGCAGGCGTCGCGAAGGCGCTCCTGGGCGTAGGCGTCGTCGGCTTCGGTTGCCGACCCCACGAAGCGGACCGGGCGCCCGACTAAGGCGCGGTGAATGGGTGCCCCGAACGCGCTTTCCGCGCCCGCGCGTAGGTCGCGAAGAATCCGGGCCAGAAGGTTTTCGAGCGCGTACCGGCGGCCGAACACCTCGGTGCCGGTTAGGGAGCGCGAGGGCAGATAACTCTTGAGGGACTGGATGAGCCGGCCGCGCTCCTCGGCCTGGAGATAGCGCTCGATGGCGGAAGGGCCCGCATAGGTGTGGGTGCTCTTGTGTGCATCACGCTCAAAGTAGAGGAGCGAACGAAAGGATGAGGTCTCGCCCGCGCCGGTTGGGAACTGCGCGAGAGCAACCGAACCGTCGGGAGCTGCGAGTGCGACGGAACTGTTGGTCGTCCCGAAGTCGAGGCCTACGGCGGGAAAAGGCATTGATCGATTCAGCGACCGTCCTTGAGGCGGGAAGCGAGCCGGTCGGGCAGGCCGGCGCGAAGGATAGTTTCCTGGGCGGCGCGCAGATTGTAGGGGACGCGGTGGAACTCGACAATGCGACGGTCTGTGTCATAGACGGCAAAGGCGGCGCGCCAGTCGCCGTCGCGGGGCTGACCTACGGAGCCGGGGTTGAGCAGGTAACGAGCGCCGCTCGAAAGCTGAAGCGGCCAAACCTCGGCCTCGCTGCGGGTCGCGTAGTCGGGGGTGAGCCGGTACCACTGCTCGCCGTCGGTGGCGAAGCCGCCCTGCAGGTGCGTATGGCCGAAGAAGTTGACCGCGGGGCCGGGCTCGGCGAGGGAGTGGGAAGCGTCGCGGGCGGAGAGGATGTACTCGTCTTCGTCGAGCAGGGAGCCGTGGGTGCAGCGGGCGGTTTGTGAAGAGGCTAGGCGCGAGCCGTTTTCCCATGCGGGCGCGACGGGGCCGGGGGGCAGGCGGCGGAGCCAGGCGATGTGTTCGGCGGAGAGCACGCAGCGGGTCCAGCGGGCGGCGCGGGCGGCCACCGGGTTGAAGCCCTCGGTGTCGGTGAGCCCGGAGCAGGCGCGGTCGTGGTTGCCGCGCACAAAGGTCGCACCCAGGCCGCGGGTCTGTTCGATGACCTCGTTGGGGTTGGCGCCGTAGCCGACGATGTCGCCGAGGTTCCAGACCTGGTCGTGCGCGGGGGCTGCTTGGAGGGCAGCGCGCAGGGCTTGGAGGTTGGCGTGGATGTCGGAGAGGAGGAGCGCGCGCATGGAGGGTTGGAACTAGGCTACTCCCGCCGCACCCAGTGGCCCGGTGCGAGTTCGCGCAATGAGCCCGCGCGCCAGGTTTGCGCGGCGGCGACGGTGGCGAGCGGCTGGTCGAGCGGGGTTTCGAGCGTGGGGATGGCGCGGAGCAGCGCCTGCGTGTAGGGGTGCTGGGGGTCGCGAAACAGCGCCTTTGCGGGCGCGAGCTCGAGCAGCGTTCCATGGCGCATGACGGCTACGCGCTCGGTCACTTGCGAGACGACGGCGAGGTCGTGGGAGATGAACAGCATGGCCAGCGAGTGCTGGTCGCGGAGCTTCTGCAGCAGGTCGAGAATCTGCGCCTGCACGGTGACGTCGAGCGCGGTGGTGGGCTCGTCGGCGATCAGCAGGCGCGGGCGGTTGATCAGGGCCATGGCGATGAGGATGCGCTGGCGCTGGCCGCCGGAGAACTGGTGCGGGTAGTCGCGGGCGCGGCGGATGTGTTCAGGCAGGGCGACTGACTCCATGGCTGCGTGTACGCGGTCGCGCACCTCGCGCCGCGCGAGCCGGGGCTGGTGGGCGGTCAGGGCTTCGGCGATCTGCGCGCCCACGGGCATGACCGGGTTGAGCGCGGTCATGGGCTCTTGGAAGATCATGCCGATCTCGCGGCCGCGCAGACGGCGCATGGGCTCGGGCGCGAGGGCGAGCAGATCTTGCCCGTTGAACTCGATGACGCCGGTGACTCGGGCCGAGGCAAGCAGGCGGAGGATGGCCAGCGCGGTGACGGATTTGCCGGAGCCGGACTCGCCCACCAGCCCGAGGCTTTCGCCGGGAGCGATGGAAAGCGAAAGCGCGTCGACCGCGGGCTGGGGCGCGTTAGCGAAACGGATGGAAAGCTCGCGCAGGGCGAGCAGCGGCGCGGAGCTCATGCGTGGAGATGGTACCAAAGCCGGCGAGTCCGGGGTGTCAGCGCGCTTGGCCGCGAGCAGGCGCTCCGATGCTCGGGGCCCAGCTTTGACGGCCCGTGACCGGGAAAGCTATCGTTGGTGCTTTGGGAAAGGACTTCCGTTGTGAAGCTTCCGCGATATTCGATCGGCGTCGGCGACCGATTCGGCTTGCAGGCCGGCCCGCAGTTGGCCGCCTGTGCGCGGGCGCTGTCCGCCGGCGTGCTGGTTGCGCCGGTGTGGAACAAGAGCCACCGCGAGCACACCATCGTCGGCTCAGGACCGGAGCACACGCGCGCGGCGGCCGATGCCGCCGTAGCGGCGCTGGGGTGGCGGGAACCTTATTTTTGCGACGCGGACCACGTGACGCTCGCGACCGTCGACCGGTATGTGGCGTGGTGCGACTTTTTCACGCTCGACGTCGCGGACGCAATCGGTAAACCCGCGCCGGACGAGCAAGCGCGCGCTTTTGTGGAGCGGCACAGGGAGCTGGCGGGGCGGGTGGAGCTGCCTGGGGCCGCGGCCGTGGAGATCACCGTGGAGTTCGTGCGCGAGGCGGCGCGCAAGTATCTGCATGCGGTGGAGCAAGCGTCGCGCATTTACGCGCGTGTCGCAGATGCGAAGGGCGCCGGCAATTTTGTGACCGAAATCTCGATGGATGAAACCGATGCGCCGCAAACGCCCGCCGAACTGCTTGTGATTCTGGCGGCGGTCGCGGACTGCGGGGTGCCGATCGCGACCATTGCGCCGAAGTTCACGGGCCGGTTCAACAAAGGCGTGGAGTACGTGGGCGATCCGGCGCAGTTCGCGCGGGAGTTCGCCGATGACGTCGCGGTGATTGCCTATGCCGTACGGGAATACGGGCTGCCGCCGGATTTGAAGCTGAGTGTGCACTCGGGGTCGGACAAGTTTTCGCTCTATGCGCCGATCCGGGCGGCGCTGGAACGCACGGGCGCGGGAGTCCACCTGAAGACCGCGGGCACGACCTGGCTCGAGGAGCTGACGGGGTTGGCGGAGGCCGGCGGCGCGGGGCTCGAGTTGGCGAAGCATATCTACGCCGAGGCTTGGGCGCGGCGGGAGGAGCTGTGCACGCCCTATGCGGCGGTGATCGAGATTGACGCGGCGGCGCTGCCCTCGCCCCAATCAGTGCGGGGGTGGAGCGCGGAGGAGTTCGCCGACGCGCTGCGGCATCGGCCGGGCGCGCCGCTCTACAACCCGAGCCTGCGACAGCTGCTGCACGTGGGCTACAAAGTGGCGGCGCGGATGGGCAGCCGCTATCTCGACATGGTGGAGGAGAACCGAGCCGTAATCGCACAAAATGTGACCGAAAACCTGTACGCGCGGCACATCGCGCCGCTGTTTCTGGGAGATGAGGCGTGAGTTTGCTGGATTTAGCCGGGCGCACGGCGGTGGTGCTGGGCGGCACTTCAGGGATCGGGCGGGCGATTGCGCTGGGGCTGGCTGAGGCGGGCGCGGATGTTGTGGCCTCTGCGCGGCGCCAGGAGCAGGTGGACGGGACCGCGGCGGCGATTGAGGCCCTCGGGCGCAAGACGCTGCGGGCGGCTTCCGACGTGGGCGACCGCGGGTCGCTCCAGCGGCTGTGCGCGCGGGTTTTGGAGAGCTTCGGGAAGGTCGACATCCTGGTGAACTGCGCGGGGCGCATCCAGCGCGCGCCGACGCTGACGCTGCCCGAAGAGGAGTGGACCGCGATCCTGGACACCAACCTGACCGGGACCCTGCGGACCTGCCAGATCTTCGGCGCGCCCATGCTGGAGCGCGGCTATGGGCG
>CAXTRW010000136.1:0-8302 GCA_964246765.1 uncultured Acidobacteriaceae bacterium
GCTCAATCCCTGGCCCCCCCGCCCTTGACCCTGCCGGGCGAGCCGCTCCCCGCCGCGGACCGCGCCGGGGCTCTCACCGCGCTGCAACACGAAATCGGCGACTGCACCCGCTGTCCGCTGGCCTTTGAGGGCCGCCACTCGATCGTTTTCGGTGACGGCGACGCCAATGCGCGCCTGCTGTTCGTCGGCGAAGGCCCGGGCGCCGACGAGGACGCTCAGGGAACCCCGTTCGTGGGGAAAGCGGGTCAGCTGCTGAACAACATGATCACCGCCATGGGCCTGCGCCGCGAGGACGTGTACATTGCCAACATCGTCAAATGCCGGCCGCCCGGCAATCGCGTCCCCGAGCCGGTCGAGGCCAACACCTGCTCGCAGTTTCTGTTCCGGCAGATTGCGATCGTACGCCCGCGGGTGATCGTGGCGCTGGGCGCGACTGCTGCCACCTACTTGCTGGGCGCGAAAAGTCCGTTGAGCGCCTTACGCGGACGCGTCCACCCGGCTTACGGGGCCAAGCTGATTGTGACCTTTCACCCGGCGTACCTGCTGCGCGACCCTCGCCAGAAGAAAGAAGCCTGGGCCGATCTGCAGGCCGCCATGCGCGAGCTCGCGGCCGAGTCGGGCTCTGAGCCGGCGCCGACCTTTTGAGGCTCGATCGCTGAATCCCCGCATTTGCAGAGCCCGCGCGAAAACCTCTTGGGTCTTGTTATTCCGGTGTGCTATACAACTTGCCACTGAGACAGAGGCCCGAAATCGCCGGGCATTCTGATGCGGTTCGCCCCACCCCTGCCGTCCCTGACTTGCCCTTCTTGTTTTGATTCCAGCACAGCCGTCCTCACCCACCCGCTGTTTTCAGGAGAAGTGCCGCATGCCCATTCGCTCGCTCCCCTTACGCGCCGGCTTACGCCCCGTCGCCGCCGCTGCCTTGCTGTCTGCCTTTTTCGCGGGTGCCGCCTACGGGCAGGTCGCTCCGTCGCTCCAGCGCTCCGCCGTCAGCCTGGGCCAACAGCGCCCGTCCGCGCCCATCACCGGCACCGTGTGGCTCAAGCTGCACAACAAGGCCGCGCTCGACGCCGCGGTCCAGGGCATGTATACGCCCGGTTCGCCGTCTTTCCAGAAGTTCGCCTCGACGGACGCGCTGAAGCAGTTCGCGCCGACCGCGGCCGAGATGGCGAGCGTAAAGCAAGAGCTCGCCGCGCACAATCTCCGCATCGTGAGCGCCGACTCGAACAACTTCGCCGTGAAAGTCCAGGGCCAAACGTCGGACTTTGAGGCTGCCTTCCACACCACCGTGAACCAGTTCCGCACCCGCAGCGGGGAAGTGGTTTCGGCGCTGGCGACCGCGCCCTCTTTGAGCGGCGGCGCTGCCGGGTTGGTCAAGGCCGTGACGGGGGTGTCCAAGGGGATGCAGCCCTACACCGCGTATCCGGTCGATCCGGCGACCGGCAAGCAGATCGGCCTGGTCCCGGTGGCCAAGGGCGCCGGCCCGGACGGAGCATTCTTCTCGTCGGCCTGCTTTTACAACCCGAAGACCGTCACGTTTACCGGTCCCGGAGCGGTTGCCGGTGAAACCTTGGTCGCCTCGTACTCGGGTGTGGCGTACGGCGCGAACCCTAAAAACACAACGCCGGGAACAGTGGCTCCCTGCGGCTATTCTCCGCAGGATGAGTACCAGCTTGCCGGGCTGAACACGGTCTACGGCCAGGGTTACACCGGCAAGGGCCAGACCATCGCGATCGTCGACGCGTACGGCTCGCCGACCATCGATGCCGATCTTGCGACCTTCAACTCCATCTACCACCTGCCTGCCGCCACCAGCACCAACTTCAAAGTGCTGACCCCCGTTCCCGTCACCGCAACCAACGCGGGCTGGGCCGGTGAGACCACGCTGGACGTCGAGTGGTCCCACGCCATCGCGCCCGACGCTAACATTGTGCTGGTCGCCGCGCCCACCAACAGCAACGACGATCTGCAAAACGCTGTGATGTACGTCATCACAAACCACCTGGCCAACGTGATTTCCAACAGCTACGGCCTGGGCGAGCTCGAATCCGACCCGCAGACCGTCACGTCCTGGGACGAGATTTGCGAGCTGGCTGCCTTTCAGGGCATCTCGGTGAACTTTGCCACCGGCGACAGCGGCGATTTCGCGCTGCAGGAGAACGGCACGACGGATGTAAGCTCGCCTGCCGACTCGCCCTATGCGACCGCGGTCGGCGGTACCAGCGCGGCGTTCAGCCCGGCGGACGGCTCGCTGATCCAGACCGGCTGGGGCACCAACATCACCCGCCTGGCGACGGCAACCACCATCGACAACCCGCCCCAGGTCCGGGGCTTCCAGTTCGGCGCGGGCGGCGGCTACAGCCAGTACTTCAAAAAGCCCGCCTACCAGAGCGCCCTGAACGGCTCCGGACGCGAGCTGCCTGACGTCTCCGCTCTGGCCGACCCGTACACCGGCGTCGAGATCATCCAGACCATCAACGGCAATCAGTACTATGAGACGATCGGCGGCACCAGCCTGGCCGCGCCGATCTTCTCGGCGGAGTGGGCGCTGATCGACCAGCGCGCCGGTTTCCCGCTCGGGCTGGCCGCTCCCTATATCGCGCAGTATGCGAACACGGGCGCGATCACCGACGTCCTCCCCGCGCCGATGCAGTTTTCGGTTCAGGGCGTGATCCGCGAAGCGATGCACCAGACCACCTACTCAGCCGACGCGCTGGGCGCTCCGGACACGGACTCGCCGTTCCTGGGCGCGCTGTACACAACCACGGCCGGCAACACCTATGACCTGACCTTCGGCACGGACTCGTCCCTGCCGGTGACCCAGGGCTGGGACGCGGTGACCGGCTGGGGCACCCTCAACATGAACGGAATCTTCGCGGCGCTCGCGGGCCGCTAGGTTTCGGTATCACCACCTAAAGGGCAGGCTTTCGGGCCTGCCCTTTTCACGCCTGTTACCCTCGCGGGAGTGGCTTTGTTCTGCGATGTCGCGCTCCCCGTGCCGCTCGACCGACTGTGGACCTATCGCTGCGGCGAGCCGGCTCCGCCCGTGGGGGCGCGCGTTCTTGTCTCTTTTCGCAACGAAAAAATGAGCGGGGTGGTGGTCCGGGTGCATGCCGACCCGCCGCCCGTGGAAGCCAAACCGCTCTTGTCGATCGTCGACGCGGAGCCGGTGATCGCGACCGACCTGATGCAGTTAGCGGAGTGGCTCGCGGGCTACTACCTGTGCCCGCTGGGCGAGGTGTTGCGGACCATGCTCCCTCTGGTCGCCGAGGTTCGCAAGCGGGTGCTTTTGCGCATCGCCGAGGCAGGCCGAGCCTCGCTCCACGCGGGCGCGGAGCAAGGCTCGTCGCGGCGCTCGCGGCTCCCAGCGGCTGAGCAGGATATTGAGTACAGCGTGCTCAACTATCTTGAGAGCGGTGAGCTCGCGCGCGTCGGGACTCTGCGCACGGCGACTGGCGCGACCCGCGAGCTGCTTGACGGGATGCTGCGTAAGAAGTGGCTCGCTCGCGAAACCGAAGCCGCGGGCCGGGTCGTGGAACGCACCCTGCGCTGGGCGGTACTTGAGCGGGCGGAGCGACTGCCCAAGCTGAACGAAAACCAGCAGCGTGTGCTCGCCGAGTTGGCCGGCGCGGGCGGCGCGCTGCCCTTGCCGGAGCTGCGAGTCCTGCTCGAGCGCGGCGGCGCTGCCCCGCAGTCCACCCTGGGCTCGCTGGTCAAGCGGGGGCTGGTGCGCTTGGAGGAACGGCCGCTCGCGTTTCACATGTCCGGCCTACGAACCGGCGCGCACCTGCACCGGCTCAACTCCGCGCAAACCGAGGCGCTCGTTTCGATCACGGAAGCCGTGGACCGGCGCGCATTTGAGCCGATCCTGCTCCACGGCGTCACCGGATCGGGCAAAACAGCGGTATATTTGCAAGCCATGCAGCACGCGCTAGCGGGCGGACGGGGCGCGCTGCTGCTGGTGCCGGAGATCGGCCTAACCCCCGCGATGGCCGGGCAGATGCACGCGGCGTTCGGCGCGGAGGTCGCGCTGCTGCACTCCGCGCTCACGCCGGACGAGCGCGCCGAGCAGTGGCATCGGATCCGCCGCGGTGAGGCTCGCATCGTGGTGGGAACACGCTCGGCGGTGTTCGCGCCGGTCCGCGAGCTGGGCCTCGTGATCGTCGACGAAGAGCACGACGGGAGCTACAAGCAAGAGGAGATGCCGCGCTACCATGCGCGCGACGTCGCGGTGATGCGAGCCAAGCTGCTGGGCATCGCCGTGGTGCTGGGCTCCGCGACGCCGTCGCTTGAGAGCCGGCACAATGCGGGGCGCGGCCGCTACCGGCTGGTCACCATGAGCGAGCGGGTCAACAACCGCCCCTTGCCCGCGGTCGAGCTGGTGGATATGCGCCAGGAATTCCGCGAAACAGGGCAGGAGCACATCTTCGCGCGCGGGTTGATCGAGGAAACTCGTGCGGCGCTCGATCGCGGCGAGCAGTGCATCATCCTGCTCAACCGCCGCGGCTACTCGCACGTGGCCATGTGCCGGGCCTGCGGCGAAAAGCTGGGCTGCGAAAACTGCGCCATCGCCCTGACTCTGCACAAAGCGGTGCTGGGGGGCGAGCACGCCCAGGCGGGGGACCGCATGGAGTGCCATTACTGCGGCTTCCGCACCCGGGTCCCCCGCCGCTGCCCGCACTGCGACTCCGAGCACCTGTACTACCTGGGCGCGGGCTCGCAGCAGGGCGAGGAGCGGCTCGCCGAGCTGTTTCCCGGCGCGCGCATCGGTCGCATGGACCGCGATACCGTGCGCGGGCGCTTCGACATGGAGCGGCTGCTTTCCCAGCTGCACTCGGGCGAGATCAACCTGCTGGTCGGCACGCAGATGATCGCCAAAGGCCACGACATCCACGGGGTCACGCTGGTCGGCGTAGTGGGTTGCGACCATGCGCTGGGTCTGCCGGACTTCCGCGCCGCCGAGCGAGTTTTCCAACTGCTGACCCAGGTCGCGGGCCGGGCCGGCCGCGGCGATCTGCCGGGCAAGGTGCTGGTCCAGACCTACCATGCCGAGCACTACGCCATCGCCTGCGCCGCCGCCCACGATTACGGGGCGTTTGCCGAGCGCGAGATGAAGCTGCGCCGCTGGATGCACTACCCGCCTTTTGCCGTGCTCGCGAACCTGATCCTGCACAGCACCAAGCTCGAAGAAGCGGCGGACTGGGCTGGGAGGCTGGGCGGATATTTTCGCGAAACCAGCCTGCCGGGGGTACGGGTGCTGGGGCCGGCTTCAGCGCCCTTGTCGCGGGTTAAGCGCGTGTATCGGTTCCACCTGTTGCTGAAGGCTGAAAACCGCTCCGCCCTGCACCGTGCACTTGCGGGGGCGCTCGCTTTTGCCGGAAACGCTGGGATCCCCAAGCGCAACCTTGTTGTGGATGTGGACGCAATTAATCTGATGTAAAGGCACTCAGTCGATCAGGTGCAGTTCTTTACCCGGCTTGAATCGAACCGCGCGCCCGGGCGTGATCGTCACTTCTGTGCCGGTCCGGGGATTGCGCCCGATCCCGGTTTTGCGGGGCCGCACGTTGAAGACGCCGAACCCGCGTAGCTCCACGCGCTCGCCCGCCGCCATGGCCTGCTTCAGCCGGTCGAAAATCGTGTCCACGGCGTCTTCGGCCTTGCTCCTGGCCACCCCCGTGCGCTCCACGACCTGCTGAACAATGTCCTGCTTGATCATGCCGGCTTTCCCTCGTCGGCGCCGTTGCACTCCCTTGCCGCCTCCCGTAAGATGCAGATTCAAATCAGGCGCCGCGGGAGGGATGAACCACCGCGGCCGGAGCCTCATGTCCATTAAAAGCGATCGATGGGTCCGCGAACAGGCCCTCGGGCACGGAATGATCTCCCCGTTCAGCGAGAAACAGGTCAAGGAAGGCGTGATCTCCTACGGCCTTAGCTCCTACGGGTACGACCTGCGCGTGGCCGACGAGTTCAAGATCTTCACTAACGTGAACTCGGCCATCATCGACCCTAAGAACTTTGACGAGCGCTCGTTCGTCACGGTCCGGGCGGATTCGGTGATCATCCCGCCCAACTCCTTCGCGCTGGCCCGCTCGATCGAGTATTTCCGCATCCCGCGCGATGTGCTGACCATCTGCGTCGGCAAGAGCACCTATGCCCGCTGCGGGATCATCGTGAACGTGACCCCGTTTGAGCCGGAATGGGAAGGTTTTGTGACGCTTGAGATTTCAAACACGACGCCCTTGCCGGCCCGGGTGTATGCAAATGAAGGGCTTTGCCAGATCCTGTTTTTTCAGTCGGATGAGGCTTGCGAGGTCAGCTACGCGGACCGGCGAGGCAAGTATCAAGGCCAGCAGGGTATTGTGCTGCCGAAGCTGTGATTTGCACAGGTCTACGACAAAAGTAATGTTGCACATTGAACCCAATGGGTATACAAAGTAACCAGTAACAACGCAGATCTGGGGAACGGGGCTGGACGGCGCGGGCAACCGCTCTACCGGCCCCTCTTTTTTGCTTCAGGCGGTCGCACTTGTGGTTTACCCGCAAGATTTTTGCTTCCACAAACCACGCTTTGAGGACTTCCGCTTTTCACAATCCTGCATCGTATTGTTCCGAAAGCGGTTGACACATGGGCGAAAATTCGCTAAAGCCGCCGTCGCATCGTCAAGAAAAAGGGAGAGTTCAGGGCTATGAAGAAATTTTTGGCAGCAGTTTGCATGGTGGGGATGGCGGTGCCGGCGCTGGCCGCGAGCAGCAAGGCGGACATTGACAAGCGGCTGACTGCGTCGACCGACACACTGAACGCGATTATGGCGACGCCGGATAAGCAGATCCCGGTTTCGGTGTTGGAACAGGCAACCTGCGTCGGCGTGATCCCGGGCCTGATCAAAGGCGCCTTTATCTTCGGCGCGGAGTATGGCCAAGGGGTTGTGACCTGCAAGACCGGCCATGGCTGGAGCGCACCGGCGTTTATCAAGATGACGGGCGGCTCGGTCGGTTTCCAGATCGGCGGCTCGGGCACGGACCTGGTGCTGGTCGCGGTGAACCAACGCGGCTTTCAGGACCTGTTGAAGAGCAAGTTCCAAATCGGCGCGGACGCCAACGCCGCGGCCGGCCCGGTGGGGCGCGACGCCCAGGCGGGCACCAACTGGAGGCTCCAGTCGGAGCTGCTGACCTGGTCGCGGTCCAAGGGCCTATTTGCCGGGATCGACCTGAAGGGCGTGGCGGTATACGAGAACACAGACGACACCACGTCGTTCTACGGGCAGCCGCACACGTTTGAGCAGATTCTGAAGGGCAATGTGCTGCCGCCGCCGGACGCACAGACCTTTGTTTCCACCGTGGCGAAGTATTTCCGGCAGGCACAAACGCAGTAAGCTTCGCCGCTGACGGTTCAGGGCCGAACCTCGCTGGGGATCGGCTCTGGTCCCGATCCCACTAGAATTGTGTGGTGCGGGGGCAGAGTTTTTGCGCGAGCTGTTCGAGTACTGGTTCGTTCGAACCCTGGCAGGGGGGCTGGGCGCGTTGCCGCGAGCGGTTGCCCGCGGACTTGGCGCCCTGGTCGCGCTGGGCGTTTACCAAGCAGTGCCGCGTTTGAGGCAAACCGGGGAACGCAATCTCGAGCTTGCCTTTCGCGATTGTTGCCCGGCGTGGCGGCGGGCGGTGCTGCGGCGGATGTACCGCAATCTAGGCTGGCAGCTGGCGGAGTTCTGCCATATGGCCTGCTACACACCTGAAAACACCCATCCATTTATCCGTTATGAGGGGCTGGAGCACTGGGAGCGTGCCGCGGGAAAAGGCCGGGGCGTGCTGATCGTGACCGGGCACCTGGGCGCGTGGGAGCTTTCAAGCTATTACCATTCGCTCACCGGGCACCCTATGAGCATGGTGATCCGCCGCCTCGACAACCCCCGGGTGGACGCCTGGGTCAATCGGATCCGATGCTTGCACGGCAACCGAGTGCTGCACAAGGACGACTTCGCGCGGGGGCTGCTGGGAGCTATGCGCGAAGGCCGGTCGGTGGGCATTTTGATGGACACGAATATGACCCCGCCGCAGGGAGTGTTTGTGCCCTTTTTCGGGCTCCCGGCGTGTACGGCTTCAGGGCTGGCGCGGGTGGCGGCTAGAACCGGTGCTGCAGTGCTGCCGGGCGCGCTGCTGTGGCATCAGGACGAGCACAGGTACGTCCTGCATTTTTGGCCGGAGCTGACGATGCAGCAGACCGGGGACGTCGACGCGGATGCACTTGAAAATACAGCGCGGTGCACGGCTGCGATCGAGCGGGTTGTGCGGGAGTACCCTGAAC
>CAXTRW010000137.1:0-7041 GCA_964246765.1 uncultured Acidobacteriaceae bacterium
GCGCCGTCCGCGCCCACCCGCGCCACCGCCCGGTAGTACGGCGTCTGCCCGTCCGGGCTGGTCGGATCGATCACCAGCGGTGTATTCGAGTTCGACACGTCCAGCACATTCACCGGCGCGACATAGCCCATGAACGTCAAGTACTTGCCGTCCGTCGAGAGGTGCAGCCCCAGCTCGGACTTCGACGAAAAGCTCGTCACCAGGTGCTTGCCGTTGCCTTTTTCGTCACTATTCGGCACCTCGATCGAATTGATCGGCTGGCCCGTGATCGAAATCTGGTCCAGATAAATCCGCGAGGTAATCCCAAAGCTGCCGTCGTAGAGCGCGTTATTGAAGACATACGGGTACGTACCGTCGTTCGGCGCGCCGGACGAAGCCGCACAACCGCCGGTGGTCTGGGCGCAGTTGGGCGGCAGAACTTGGCCGACCTTTACGTTGCCGGCCCGGTTGTCGTACACCGAGCGGCTCACCACCAGGTTGTTGGGCGCGAGTTTGAGCGCGGCGGATTGCGCCAGGCCGGGCGAGGCGCACGCGGCGAGCGCGGCGAGCGGAACGAGTGCGGGGACAATCTGCTTGCGGTCGAGCACCATGCGAATTCTCCACAATCCAAAGTTGAGCGCCCGGCGCACGCGGCGCCGCACACACAGGGAGCCACCCTAGCAGGCGCTCATGAGAGCAGCGTTACAGGCGGCGCGCAACGAGCTGTGCGCCGACCCGGCATGCCCCCACAGCGCCGCGTTTTTTCCGCGAGTACGCAGGAGTACCATGAGCACACGGCCATGAACAGTACAGCCACCATTTCCGAATCTAAAGAAGCCCCGCCCAGCACGCGCGAAACAGTCACCGCCGCGCTCGGAAGAATCGCCGCGCTCCAGGGCCTCACGCCCGAGGAGTACGGCTGGCTGGCCGATCACGGCCGAGAGCGCCGGGCCGCGCCGGGCGAGATCGTCTTTCGCGAAGGCCAGCCCGCCACCGCCATGAGCATCCTGCTGCACGGCGAAGTCCACGTGCGCCGCGAGGGGGGCCCCTTGCCGGTATTTATCGGGCGCTCCGGGCAGCTGGGCGGTGTGCTGCCGTTTTCCCGCATGAAGACCTACGGCGGCATGGGTTTCGCCGTGGGCGAGGTCGCGTCGCTCGAGGTGGACCGCTCGCTCTTTCCCGCGATGCTCCAAGCCATCCCCTCGATGGCGCAGCGCTCGGTCAGCACCCTGCTGGACCGTGTGCGCGAGGTGACGCGCATCGAGCAGCAGGCGGAAAAGCTGAACGCGCTCGGCAAGCTCGCCGGCAATCTAGCGCACGAGCTCAACAACCCGGCTTCTGCGGCCCAGCGCGCGGCTTCCGGCTTACTCTCCGAACTGCGCGTCTACGGCCAAAGCAAGTACGAGCTGGGCGCCCTGTGCATCCCCTCGGAAAACCGCGACGGCGTGCGCGCCTGGCAGACCGAGATGCAAACCCGCCCGCCCCTGCGCGACAGCCTCGAGATGGCGGAGCGGGAAGACGCGCTTTCCGCGTGGTTTCAGGCCCACGGGTTTGAGCAGGCAAGCTGGCGCAGCACCCCGGAGCTCACCGAACGCGGCCTCACGCCGGCCGACCTGGACCGCCTCGACGCGCTGCTTGAGGGCCGCGGCACGGATGTGGTCCTGCGCCAGTTCGCCTCCTCTCTGCGCGCCCAAGGCATGACCGAGGCCATGATCGACGCCACCGCGCGCATCTTCGACCTGATCGACGCCGTCAAGGACTACTCCTACATGGACCAGGCGCCGATCCAGGAGGTCAGCATCCCGCAGGGCATCGACAGCACCCTAGCCATGCTCGGCAGCCGCCTCGGGTCGATTGAAGTAGAAAAACGCTTCGCCCCCGACCTGCCCACGATCTCGGCCTACGGCTCCGAGCTGAACCAGGTGTGGATGGCGCTGCTTGAAAACGCCATCGATTCCATCGAAAACGCACCCAAAACACACAAAAACGGAGGCGAAAAAGAGGGAAAAATCACCATCCGCGCCACTGTTTCCGGCCCGTTATTGCTGTGCGAAATCTGGGACAACGGCGCCGGCATACCCCCGGAACTGCGCGACCGCATCTTTGAGCCCTTCTTCACCACTAAACCGCCCGGCAAAGCCCTCGGCCTCGGCCTCGACACCGTGCAGCGCATCGTGCGCAAACACCGAGGCTACGTAGAGGTCCAGAGCGACAGCGAGGCGACTTGCTTCCAGGTGCGCCTGCCGGTGGAGCAGCTGCAGGCTTACTAGTCTGAGAAGACGGCCGCTTCGGGCAGCCGCTCTCTTCTGCGTGAGGCTCGAACGTCAGAAACGCTACTTCTCGACCTCAACCCCGCGCCAAAAGGCCACGTGGTTCTTGATGTTGTGCGCCGCGGGCTTGGGGTCGGGGTAGTACCAGGCGGCGTCCGGGTTGTCCTGGCCGTCGATCACGACAGAGTAGTACCGGGCCAGGCCCTTCCAGGGGCATGTGGAGGTCGTCGAGCTGGGGCGGAAAAACTCACGCTTCAGCGCGCTCTCCGGGAAGTACACGTTGCCCTCGACGTTCTCGAACTGATCGCTTTCCGCGATGACCTTGCCGTTCCAGATTGCGCGTGCCATAGACTCTCCTGTTCTCACCAACTTAGCAGATTGGACCGCTTCAGAGAAAGGCGGGCTATACGGCTACCGTTTCCCGCGCCCTCGCGGGTTTCGCTTTGGTCTTCGGCTTCACCGCAGCCGGTTTCGCGGCCGGGGGAG
Source organism: uncultured Acidobacteriaceae bacterium (assembly GCA_964246765.1). GTDB lineage: Bacteria > Acidobacteriota > Terriglobia > Terriglobales > Acidobacteriaceae > EB88. Next base: position 2,736 of record CAXTRW010000137.1, read on the forward strand.
CGAGCTTCGCGGGGGTATTTTCCGCGGCCGGAGCGTCGCCGATGCGCTCACTGAAAGTGCACACGACCGCCTCGGCCGGCTCTTCCGGCGCGCCTTTCTTTTTGCGCGGCGCCTTCTTCTTGGCCTCGTCCGCGGCTGCGCTCTTGCGGTTGTTCGGGCACACCAGATACACCCCCGACTTGAGCGTCTTCTCCATCAAGTACGGGCTGCCGCACTCCGGGCACTTCTGGTCCACCGGCTTGTGATTTGCCGTGAATTCACACTTCGGGTAATTGGTGCAGGAGTAGAACATGGTCCCGAAACGAGACTTCTTCTGCACGATCTCGCCATCGGCGCACTTGGGGCAGTGCATCCCGGTCGTGTCCTGCTTGATGTACTTGCACTTCGGGTAGGCCGAGCAGGATACAAACTCGCCGTACTGACCATTGCGTAACACCAGTTGCGCGCTGCACTTAGGGCAGTTTTCTTCAAGCGGCACAGGAGGTTTCTGCTGCTGCGCCTGGGTCAGGCGGCGCACCGTCTTGCACGGCGGGTCGTCGTTGTAACCGGGGCAGGACATGTACGGGCCCCAGGGTCCGTTGCGCAGCACCATCACCCGGCCGCAGTTCTCGCAGTACTCCTCTTCCTTCTCCTCCATCTCGCCGTCCACATGGAGGTTGGGCTTGGCTTCGTAGTTCTCCTTGGTGAACGTGCAGGAGTTCTTGTCCTTTTTGTTGTAGGCCGAGCAAGCGAAAAAGGTTCCGAACTTGCCCCACTTCATCACCAGGGGCGAGCCGCAGTTGTCACAGCTCTGGTCGGTCGGGATCTCCATCCGCTTCAGGTCTTCCATGTGCTCGGAGGCCTCGCCCAGCTCCTGCTTAAAGTGCCCGTAGAAGCCCTTCAGCAGCGCTGTCCAGCGCTCCCGGCCGTCCTCGATATCGTCCAGCTCGGTTTCGAGCCGGGCCGTGTACTGGGTATCGAAGATGTAGGGGAAGTTCTTGATCAGCAGGTCGGTGACCACCGTGCCGATCTCGGTAGGCACAAAGCCGCCGGTGCGCTTGTTGCCCATTTTTTGAACGTACTCGCGCTCCTGGATGGTGTTGATGATCGAGGCATAAGTGGAAGGGCGGCCGATGCCCCGCTCTTCCAGCACCTTCACCAGCGAGGCTTCGGAGTAGCGCGCCGGCGGCTCGGTGAACTTCTGCGTGGCCTCCACAGCGGGACGCACGGACAGCTCGCCCAGCTCTGGCTCCACAAACGCAGGGATGTCCTGCTTTTCGGCATCGTTCGCGGCTTCCTCGTTGCGGGCGTCGATCTCGGCGGCTCGCATTTCGTGCTGCTTCCGCGCTTCGGCGAGCTTAGCCGTGCGGCGGCGCTCGCTCATCTCGCGCAGCGCTGCCGCGGTGCCCAGCGCAAGCGCCTGCCCCTGCGCCAGCTTGGGCAGCTTCTGCTTGTCGTCGTCGACCCCATCCTCGTCTTCGTCCTGGTAAACCTTGAGGAACCCGTCAAACTTCAGGACCGAGCCGGAAAGCCGGAAGTTGTAGGTGCGATCAGCCTCCGCCTGGATCTCCACCGTGGTCTGGTCCCACAACGCGGGGTTCATCTGCGAGGCCAGAAAGCGCTGCCAGATCAGCCGGTACAGCTTCCACTGCTCGTCGCTCAGGTACTGGCGGACGGCCTCGGGGGTCAGCTCCGGGTGAGTCGGTCGGATGGCCTCGTGCGCGTCCTGCGCGTCCTTCTTGCTCTTGAACTCGTTGGGCTTCGCGGGCAGGTACTCTGCGCCCAGGTTCCCGCCGATCCACTCGCGGGTGCTCGCGATCGCGTCGGGCGAAACCCGGGTCGAGTCGGTGCGCATGTAGGTAATCAGGCCGATCGTACCGTCAGCCCCGACCTCCACGCCCTCGTACAAACGCTGGGCCACGCCCATGGTGCGCTTCACGTTGAAGCCGAGCTTTCCGGCGGCGTCCTGCTGCAGCTTGCTGGTGGTAAAGGGCGCTTTCGGGTTTTGCTTGCGCTCCTTGGTCTCGATCGAATGCACGATCCAGCGCGCCGCGGCGGCGCCGGAAACCACCGCCATGGCAGACGCTTCATTCGGCACGGACGGGGCGCTCACGGTGGCAACATACGCGCGCTGGCCATCGATGCCGGTGAAGCGGGCGGTAAAGAGGCCGCCCTGCGCCTGGAGAACCGCGTCGATGGGCCAGTACTCGACCGGCCGGAACGCTTTGATCTCGCGCTCGCGCTCCACAATCAGACGCACCGCGACTGTCTGCACGCGGCCCGCGGAGAGCCCGCGCCGCACTTTGTCCCACAGCAGCGGCGAAATTTGGTAGCCCACAATCCGGTCCAGCACCCGGCGGGTCTGCTGCGCGTCGACCAGGTTGGTGTCGACCTTGCGGGCGCGCTCAAAGGCTGCTTTTACCGCTTTGGGGGTGATCTCGTTGAAGGTCACGCGGCTGATGTTGCTCTTCGCAAACGGGCGCAGCTCCTGCTCCAGATGCGCGGCGATCGCCTCGCCTTCGCGGTCCGGGTCAGGCGCCAGATACACGTGGTCGGCCTTGCCCGCGAGCTTGCGTAGGTGATCGACAATCTTCTCCTTGCCCGGAATTACAATCAGCTCGGGCTTAAACGAGCCGTCTTCGAGATCGACGCCGATCTTGTTCTTCGGCAGGTCCTTGATGTGGCCGATCGAGGCCTCCACCACATAGTCGCTGCCGAGATATTTGTTGATCGTCTTGGCCTTGGCCGGCGATTCGACGATCACGAGGGATTTGCTCATTTTTGGGTCCTTCTTTACGACGGGGCTGCACCGAAATCAATTGCAAGCTACCACGCTGCCGCCCGTCGGGGCTAGCGGTCGCTGTTGCGCTGAAACCTTGGAGGGCGGGACAGCCGGCTCCAGTGCGGGCTCAGGGCCATCCCTGCAGATAAGGATGCCGCCCGCGGCAAAAGGTCGCGTCCGCTTAAAACGTCCGGACGTACTGCTTGCCGGGAAGCTGTCGGATTTTGCCCGCGAGCTCCAGCTCAAACAGCGCCGTGAACACCTCCGCCGACGTGTACTCGCCTTCCAGCTGCTCCATGACCTCGTCCAGCTGCACCGACTCATCATGCCGTAGGACGGACAGCACCCGGGTTTCGGTAGGCGGCAGGCCCGGGTCTGCAAACAGGCGCGCCGCGGTTCCGTCCGGTTCGCCGCCGCCGAACTCCGGCAAGGTGGCCTCGATGGCGATCCGCACCTGGCTCGGCAGGTCTTCCCAAACATCCTCCCAGGTCGCAACCAGCTTGGCCCCTTGCTTGATCAGCGTGTTCGGCCCCCAGGAGTTCTTGTTGGTGACGTTGCCGGGCACGGCGTACACGTCCCGGTTCTGCTCAAGGGCACAGCGGGCGGTGACCCGCGACCCGGAGTACTCGGCGGCCTCGACCACCAGCACGCCGTGCGAGATGGCGCTCAAGATCCGGTTGCGCTTGGGAAAATTGGGCGGCGCCGGGTAGGTCCCGAGCGGCTGCTCACTGGCGATGCAGCCCCCGGTCGCGAGAATCTGCTCGGCCAGCGCCTTGTTTTCCTTGGGATAGATCACGTCGATGCCGGTGCCCCAGATCGCCACGGTGGGCTTGCCGGCGGCGATCGCGCCCTTGTGCGCGAAGGTGTCGATGCCGCGCGCCATGCCGCTCATAATCAAAACATTACGGGTGGCCAAGTCGCGCGAAAGCAGCTCCGCCATGCCCGAGCCGTACGGGCTGGGCGAGCGCGTGCCCACCACCGCGATGCCGTGGCGGCTCAGGAGCTCGGCCTCGCCGCGCACCCATAAAACCGGGGGCGGATCGAAAATTTCGCGCAGGCGTTCGGGGTAGAGCGCGTCTTCATAAGTAAGAAACTGCGCTCCGGCCGCGCGCAGGCGTTTTGCTTCCTCCTCGGCCGCGCGCCAGGCCTGGCCGTCAGCCAGAAACTGCACCGAAGACGCCGGAAAACGCTGCGATTCGAGCGCCGTTAAGGGCAAACGCACAATAGCCAGCGCCGAGCCGACTCTCTCCACGGCCTGCAAAATCCTGCGGGAGCCCAGGCCGGGGGTGAGCGCCAGCGCCAGCCATGCCAGCCGCTCCGAGGCTTCCGCCCACTCCGGCTCGGGCGGGTGCACGACGGAAGGCGCGGGCAGGGTGGAAAACGGCTTGCTCGGCGGCAACGGGCACCTCGGATCGGTGGAAGGGTGTTGCCCCCGAAACTACCCGACCGGTTCAAATCTCGCAAGATGCCCAAAGTACCGGGCAGGGAGGCTTACCAGATGCGTTGGACGCCGAAGACATCCAGCTTTGGGTCCACGCTGATGAT
>CAXTRW010000137.1:7051-8091 GCA_964246765.1 uncultured Acidobacteriaceae bacterium
GTCCATTGCTAAGGCCTGAGCGGCCAGCATGCGGTTGAAGGGGTCGCGATGCTTCCCATGCATCCGCCCCGCTCGCAAAGCTTCCTCAACGCTGACTGGCAGGAGCCCATAGTCGGCTTCGTTCATTTTTTCCAGAAACACACGCTCAAGCGCCTCCGCTTCCGGGAGTTTGCCGTTGCGGACCTTGGTTGCGATCTCCCACGCCGTCGCGGCGGAGACGAAAATGCCGTTTGCTTCATCCGCAATCACGGCAGCGGCAGCGCGGCTCAGTTTCGCAGGAGAGAGTGTGGCCCAAATCAGCGTATGGGTGTCGAGCAGGGCTCTCAATCACCCTCTCCGTTCCACAGCCGCAACTCCTCTTCGGGCAGCGGCTCCCAGAAGGCATCGCCGAGCACAAACCCCGGAGTTTCCATCACCCCCAACCGCTTTTTCTTCACCGGCTGTATCGGCTCCAGCTTCACCACCGGCAGCTTCTCCCCTCCGGACGTGATAATGACCGACTCCCCAGCATGCGCCATCCGCACCAGCTCGGACAGATTCGTCTTAGCTTCAAAAATCGTCGCAGTGATCATTATTCCCCCTCGAGACTGCTAACTTAGCCTAGCTAGGGTAGCGTGTCAACCCGGAAATCAACCTTGCACCATCTCCCGGTCCAGTGCATACGGCAGCAGCGTGTCCAGTGGGACCACCTCCAGGGTGGCCTCATGCGTCGCTGCCAGCACAATTGGGGGCGCGTTGCCGTGCCGCTCCGCCTCCACCCAGCGCATCGCGCACAGGCACCACGGGTCGCCCGCTTTCAGGCCCGCGAAGCCCGGCCTCGGCGTAACCAGGTCGTTGCCGCGGCCCTTGGAAAACTCCAGAAACTCGTCCGTCATCACCGCGCACACCACATGGACCCCGAAGTCATCCGGCCCGGTTTCGCAGCAGCCGGTGCGGTAAAACCCCGTCATCGGATCCTTGCCGCAGGTTTCCAAAGCTCCGCCCAGTACATTGCGCGCCCTGTCTTGTGTCGCCATTGCCCCGCCCTCCCGCTCGTCTAC
>CAXTRW010000138.1:0-8008 GCA_964246765.1 uncultured Acidobacteriaceae bacterium
CCCTCCTGGGCCCCCTCCCCGCGCTGGCGATCGGCAACCGCCCGCCCTTCTTTGGGCGCGCCCCCCCCCCCCAGCCCTCAGGGCTTCCGCTGACCTGGTACAACGTTGCGCCGCCGACTTTCCGCGATGACAGCTGCGTGTTCCCTATATTCATGCGCACCGCGTCGGACGGGATGGAGGGCATGGTGAGCGCGGCGGTGTTGATGCGGCAGCACGGGACGCCTCGGCCGGCGTGGGAACGGTTCGCCCAGGGCTTCGGCGATTGGCTGGTTTCTCACCAGAACGCGGACGGCTCGTTTTACCGGGCATATAACCCGGATGGAACGGTGTTTACCAACAGCTCGCCAGGGTGCGACGCCAACGGGTTTGGAACGAGCAAGTTAAACGCCACACATCCGGTGCGCTTTCTTGTATCGCTGTATTTCGCGACCGGCGACCGGCGCTATCTGGGGGCCGCTTTGAAGGCCGGTGAGTACTCTTTGCCGGCTATCTACGAACCCACCCAGTTCGCGGGCGGCACGACCGACAACCCGGATACGTTGGACAAGGAGGGCGGCGTGGAGGCGCTGCATGCGGCTCTTGCCCTGTTTGACGCGACGCACGCCAGTAAGTGGCTCAACGCGGCGCGCGCGGCCGCTGACTACACGGAAACCTGGATGTATGCCTGGAACTTCGCGATCAGCAATGCTCCGCCGGCGTACCAATATGCAGGCGCGCAAGGATCGAGCATGATCGCGACCGGACAGTCGGGCTCGGATATCTTCCTGGCGTTTGAGGCCTATGACTTTTACCGACTGCACGTATTTGGAGATGCCGGGACGGCCACTACCTGGAAGTTGCGAAATATCTGGAAAATAATACAAAGCTAACCACGCAAGTAACAGGCGTAGCCCGGCAGCAGTTCGGTTACGGGTACGACGGATTGGTCGGCGAGGCGAACGACCTTTCCTTCCTGCGATATCTGGGGGGAACCAGCGCGGGATCGTGGCTCCCTTGGCTGACCGAGGCTGAGATCGAACCGCTCGCGCGGCTTGCCGACACGTTCGGCAGCACCTCGATCGGGGAGGACGAGAGGCAGCCGGCTGAGCTGCTACGGCGGGAAAACTGGAATGTGTATTCGGCGCCGGGCAGTGTCGGCTGGGGAGGCTCGAAGCCTTGAGTTCCGATAGACCCGCGTGCGCTTTTTGCTGCCTGGATTCGAATTTCAAACGCGAGACGCCGCATGTTGGGCGAGGGCGAAGGTGTCGGTCATGCCGGCGATGTAGTCCGCAACGATGCGGGGGGCTCGCTCCTGGCCGCCTTGGGACTCGACCCGAGCGGCATAAGCTGGCGGAAGCAGGGTGAGGCCCTCGGTCCAGAGATGGAAAAGATCGTGGATAACGGCTTCGGCCGTGGCGTGGTCGCGCTTGAGGGGTGGGGAGCCGTAAAGGTTTCGGTGCAGGTAGGCTTTGGCGGCAAGGCGTTCAGCCTCCATTTCTGGAGAAAACCTTATCAGCCGGCGGCCTGCTTGGCGGATGTCTTCGAGGGTTTCGGCGCGGGTGGCCTGGACGTTGGCAATGGTGGCTTCGAGCAGGTCGCCAACCAGCGCATTGAGCATGCGCTTGAGGGCTTCGTTGAAGATCAGTTTCTGGGCCGCTGCGCTGTGGGTCCGGGCCATGGGCGCGTAGAAGCGCTCGAACAGCGGGATGCCGGCGCGGAGGTGCGGGAGCGAGAGCAGGCCGGCTTCGAGGCCGTCGTCCAGGTCGGCGGTAAGATAGGCGATCTCGTCGGCCAGGTCGATGAGCTGGGCTTCGAGCGGGGGTTGCCGGTCGAGGAGATATTGCGCGAGTTGGGGGTGCTGGGCGGCGGAGTAATCGCGGGAGTGCTTGATGATGCCCTCACGGACGGCGAAGGTCAGGTTGAGGCCGGGGAACGCCGCGTAACGGAGCTCGAAGTGCTCGACGATGCGCAGCGCGTGGAGGTTGTGGTCGAAGCGGAGGCCGTGCTCCTGGAGGCACGCGTCGAGGGCGCGCTCGCCGGCGTGGCCGAAGGGCGGGTGGCCGATGTCGTGGACGAGGGCGAGGGCTTCGGTGAGGGTCTGGTTGAGCCCGAGCGCCGCGGCAATAGTGCGGGCGATCTGCGCGACCTCCATGGTGTGCGTCAGGCGCGAGCGGAAGTGGTCCGAGGGCTCGCCGGCCGCGCCGCCCGCAGAGAAGACCTGTGTTTTGCCGGCCAAGCGGCGGAAGGCGCGGGCGTGGATGATGCGGGCGCGGTCGCGCTCAAAGGGAGATCGATAGGCGTGCTCGGGCTCAGGGTAGGCGCGCGCGGCCAGGGAGCTGGAGGGGTCGTCGGGGACGGCGCAGGGGGTGAGCATTGCTCTTAGGATAGCGCTGGGCGGCGGGGCGCGCGCTCGGGGTGGAGTGAGTGGCGCACCAATCAAAGCAGAATCACGGCTAATATGCCCAGCGTGGTTCATCTAGGTGATGCCGCTCCTGTAAGAACGGCATCGGACACGGGTGTGACTTCGGATACACCTACCGTGATCTAGCTTGCGAGCGAGCTGTTGAGCTCGGGATGTTCCGAGACGCTTAAAGTATTCCCGTCGGGATCCTTGAACCACGCGACTCTTGCGCCGGTAGGTGAAGTCCAGATGCCTAGCTGGTCCTGAGCCATACCCTCATAGCGCTCAAACGCAACCCCGGCCCGCTGCAGATTGCTCACGACCGATGCAATCTCCGGGACTTGCCAACCCAGCACGGCGCCGTGCGCCGGGGGAAGCTCTTTCGCCATGCCAAGTCGAAGCATGATTCCATTCGCCTCAAAAACCAGCGCGAATGGCGGCTCTTCCATGAGTAAGCGAAGGCCAAGGGTGTTCTGGTAAAAGTCCTTGGCGCGCAATACATCGACAATGGAGGCGAAGGCTACAATGTTGTACTCGCCGAGGCCAGTGGTTTGCGGCATGCGGCTATGGTCAGCTCTTTGAGCGGTGAGTGCAAGGATAATGTTTCAGCAAGAGGGGGTCGTAAGCTTTCTCCCACCAGTATTTAAGTCTCCGAGGCGAAAACCAGGAACTCGTCCCGCGATAGACGGCGAAAGCTGCATTCGATTCCCGGATGAAAGCTGACATGGTACGAGTGGAACGGGTTGTGTACGGCGGCCGCGATCTCCTGCCGCTTTTTAATCCGTAGAGGGTGCTAGCGGGCGGAATTACGCGCCAGCTTTACCCGGGCGGAATCGAGCTTTTTCTGCAGCCGCGGCCCTTCGCCCGGCTCGGCGTCGCCGGGGTCGGTTTTTGCGTAGAGGCGGAGGCTCTCTTCCCACTGCGAGGCGGCTTGCTTCAGGCGGTCGGTTTTTTCGTACAGATCGCCTAGATGCTCGTGGACGGTCGGGTCCTGTTGGCTGCGCTGGGTGGCTTTCAGCAGGGTGTTTTCAGCCAGGGCGTACTGGCCTAGTTTGAAGTAAGCCCAGCCGAGCGAGTCTAAGTTGGCGTAGTTTTGCGGGTCGAGCTTCACGGCTTTCTGAATCATCGCCAGCGCATCGTTCAGGCGGACGCCCCGGTCAGCGAGCATGTAACCATAGTTATTCAGCACCGTGCTGCTGTCGGGGTCGAGCGCGAGGGCTTTTTGGTAGTTTGCGTCGGCGGCGTCGAAATGTTTTTGCCGGTCTTCGATAACAGCGCGTTCAACATACACGCCGACCTTTTGGTCGCCGGTCGTGCTGAACTGCTCGGCTTTGTCGAGGGCTTCTCCGGCATCTTTCCACTTTTTCGCGTGCATGTCGATTTGGGCCAGCGACATATACACATCGCGGTCCTGCGGTGTGTTGTTCAGCAAGGCTTTTGCTATGCCGACGCCCTCGTCGTACTTTCCGGAAGCGGCGAGCTGATTTGCAAGCGCGAGCTTAAGGCCGCGATTCTTAGGGAACTTAGCCGCCGCTTGCTGCAACAGCTGGGTGGCGCGGTCGTATTGGTGGGCCTCGCGCAGGGCGTCGACTTCGGAGCCGTAGGCGCTCAAGGTGTAGTCATCGCCGAGCGGGATGAGTTTGTTGTACGCCGAGATGGCGTCGTCGGTACGGCCCTCGTCCTGATACACGTTGGCTAAGTGATCGACAAACAGCGCATAGTTATTCTTTTCCGCCGGGGAGTAATCGCCGGTGGAGTGTTCGGAGTCGGCGACCATTTTGGTCAGCAGATGCTCGGCATCGGGGTACTGGCCCAGCTGCTCATAAACCAGCGCTTCGTTGTAGCGGATTTCGAGCGAATCCGACGCGAGCGGAGCGGCTTTTTTCAAGTTTGCGAGGGCTTCATCCAGGCGGCCTTGTTTGCGCTCGATCTCGGCGGCATGAAGGTAGGCGTTGGCATCGGTGGGGTCGCCGTCGATCACGTCGTTGTACGAGGCCAACGCGGCTTTGTCCTGGCCGTCGCGGTGCAGCGCGTCGGCCAGCGCACGCTCCACGTCCAGGTTGTCGGGCTCGAGCGCGAGCGACTTCTGGTAGGCGGCGATGGCGTGCTTGGTTTCCTTCAGCTGGTCGTAGCTGGCGCCCAAGGCGTACTCGGTCTTGGCGGTCTGGTCGGGCTCCGGCAGGCTGGAAAGCACCTGGACAGCGCCGCGCAGATTGCCCTGCTCGGTGTCGATGCGGGCCATGTTCAGCACCACCTCTTCCGAGTGGGGATTGATCTTTTGCGCGGCGGCAAACTGCTCCTGCGCGTGCGTGGGGTCCTTGGCAAAGGAGTAGAGCTGGCCCAGCAGGAGGTGGTCTTCAATGTCGTTCGGTTCGAGCTGCACGATGCGGGTGTACTCGCCGATGGCCAGCTGGAGCATGTCTTTGTTGCTGCCGCTTTGCGCGTCGCCGAGGGAGCGCAGATAGATGCGGCCGAGCAACTTGTGGGCTTCAAGCGAGTTGGGGTCGCGCGCGATCTGGGCCTGGGCGGCGGTGATCGCGTCCTTCACGCGGCCGGTTCGGAAGTAAAGCTCGGCCAGGCCGTTGTTGAGCTCCGGCGAGCCGGGATCGTCGGCCAGGGCAGCTTTGTATTCGTCCACCGCTTGATTGGCGAGCTCAGGCCTGCCGCCCTGGATCGCCTGTTCCTCATAGCCGTGGGCCAGCATGGCGTGGTAGTACGCGTCGGCCTGGCCGTTCGCCGCGGGCGCGGGCTTTGTTTGAGCCAAGGCGGAATTTCCCGCGAGGAGAAGCGAAGCGAAGGCAAGGAGCGCTGTGCGGGAAGGGGTCGGGGTCATGGGCTTGCGGCGCGTCGGCGGCCTTTCAGCCGCCCTCGTCGGGGCAGCTCTGCTGATCTAGACGATTGTAAACGGCGTTGGGATGCGGATGGTGCGCAAGTGTGTTACTGGGGTGCAACGCGGGGCATCGCCTTCGACGAGGGCTGGATCGGTCCGCAGCGGAAAAGCGGGTCGTGAGCTGCCGGGTTTTCTCATCCTGGGGAAAGGGCGTTAATGGCGAAAGTGGCGGACGCCGGTGAAGACCATGGCCAGGCCGAGGCGGTCGGCGGCGGCGATGACCTCAGGGTCGCGTACCGAGCCGCCGGGCTGGATGACAGCGGTGGCGCCGGCTTGGGCGACCACCACGAGCCCATCGGGGAAGGGAAAGAAAGCGTCCGAGGCGGCGACCGTGCCGGCGAGCGGCAGGGTGGCCTTTTCCGCGCCGAAGCGTGCGGCGTCGACCCGGCTCATCTGGCCGGCGCCGATGCCGACGGTCTGGCCGTCGCGGGCGTACACAATGGCGTTCGATTTAACGTGTTTGCACACGCGCCAGGCGAACAGGAGCGCCCCCTGTTCTTCGTCCGTGGGCTTGCGGGCGGTCACCACTCTGAGATCCGCGGGACCAGCGGCGGCGCGGTCGGCTTGCTGCAGCAGCAGGCCGCCGGAGATGTGTTTAAGCAGATAAGAGCCGGCGTTGTGCTCGATTTCAAGCAGGCGCAGGTTCCGCTTCGCGGCGAAGCGCTCGCGTGCCCCCGGGGTGTAGGCGGGGGCTACGATGGCTTCGACAAACAGCTTGGCGATCTCCTCGGCGGCCGCTTCGTCGATCTCGGCGTTAGCGCCGAGGACGCCTCCAAACGCGGAAACGGGGTCGGCGGCGAGAGCTTTTCGGTAGGCTTCGAGCACGGTTGCGCCGGTGGCTGCGCCGCATGGATTTGTGTGCTTGATGATGGCGACCATGGCGGGCGCTTCGCCCGTGAACTCCTGCGCCAGCTCCCAGCAAGCGTCCAGGTCGACCAGATTGTTGTAGGACAGCTCCTTGCCCTGGAGCTGGAGCGCGCCGGCGATGCCGCGTTTTGTGCCGTCGGCGTACAGGGCGGCGCGCTGGTGGGGGTTCTCGCCGTAGCGCAGGGCGGCGGTGCGCGGCAGCACGATGCGCAAGGTCTCGGGAAGCTCCTGGCGCACCGGCTCAGGCGCGGGCTGGGCGGCCGCCGGGGGCTCAGCGATGCGGTCGAGCGCATTGGCAATCGCCACATCGTAAGCCGCGGTGGTGGAGAAGGCCAGCCGCGCCAGCCGCCAGCGAGTGGCCCGGCATAGCTGCCCGTCGTTGCGCTGGAGCTCGTCGGTGAGAACCCCGTAATCCGCGGGACACGTGACCACGGCGACGTCCTCGAAGTTCTTGGCGGCGGAGCGCAGCATGGAGGGGCCGCCGATGTCGATGTTTTCGATCAGCTCGCCGAACGGAACGCCCTCGCGCGCGGCGGTTTTCCCAAAGGCGTACAGGTTTACGACGACCATGTCGATGGGCTCGATCCCGTGCGCTTCGACCGCCCGGAGGTGCTCGGGATCGGCGCGGACGTGAAGGATGCCGCCGTGCACCTTGGGGTGCAGCGTCTTGACACGGCCGTCGAGCATCTCCGGAAAGCCGGTGAGGTCGTTGATGTCGCGGACCGTGAGCCCGGCTTCGCGAAGCGCGCGAGCGGTGCCGCCGGTGGAAACCAACTCGGCCCCGTGCGACGCAAGCGCCCGCGCGAAGGAAACTAGCCCGTCCTTATCGGTGACGCTCAACAAAGCGCGCCGGACCGGCTTGCAACCGTTTTGATCCTGTTGCGCCACTCGGGTACGCCCCCCCTACCTCGATTGTACGAAGCCGCCCCCGGCTTGTCACACGGGCTACCCAAAGGTAATTTGCCCGGCGCGGCGGCAGCGTCTACGGTAGAGCCATGCCGGAGGAAAACGCGAGCGAACAGCGGGCCAGGGTCGACGGTACAGGCGAGCCGAGCTTTGGCCCTGCCGAGATTTTGGCGCCGGCCGCAACCGGCCCGGCGCGGGATGTAGAAAGCCGCGGCCGGAAAAGCTGGGCCGCGGCCACGGCAACCTAAGGGCTGCAGGGGATCAACTGCGGCGTTTTCGTCGCGATGTGCCTTGCCGGGGCTTCTCCCATTTCGCCCAGGCCGGAGCAGCTGCTGCACTGGGGCGCCGATGAAGGCGCGCTGGTGCTGCTGTTGGGCCAGTGGTGGCGCCTGGTAACGGCCATGTTCGTGCATGTCGGATTTCTCCACCTTGCCACCAACATGTGGTGCCTGTGGAATCTGGGGCTGCTGGGCGAGCCGTTGCTGGGCGGCGCAGGGTTGTTTGCGGCCTACCTGCTGACGGGGTTCGCGGGCAACCTCCTGAGCGTGGCGGCGCACCCGGGTTTGGCGAACGGCGGAGCCGATGGGGTGGTCGGCGCGGGGGCTTCGGGCGCGATCTTCGGGTTGGCCGGGGTGCTGATCATTTTGCTCGGCTCGCGGTTGCTGCCGATCCCGCCGGTGGAGCGCAGGCAGCTGCGCAAAAGCGTGATTTGGTTCGCGGTGCTCAACTTTGTATTGGCGGCCGGGGTAGACGCAGGACATTTTTCAGTGCGGATCGACAACACGGCGCACCTGGGAGGCTTTCTGGCCGGGCTGCTGCTGGCGCTCCCAATGGTGCCTCGGGTCGGCGCGCCCGGAGCGCTGTTTCGGAGCAGGCGCAACTTAGCCGTGCTGGGCGGAGCCCTGCTGCTCCTGCTGCTGTGCGTGGCCGTCCGAGCGTTTTACCTGCCGGCCACGCAGGGCGGG
>CAXTRW010000139.1:0-4780 GCA_964246765.1 uncultured Acidobacteriaceae bacterium
CCGCCGGGAGACTCCGCGGAACCCGCAGCACACACTTGGCCGGGTTGTGGTGCATATCCCCATGCCCGCGCACGTCGTAATACGCCACAGCCAGCCGAAGCTCGTCGCCTTGCAGCGCTTGGGAGACCTCCCCGAACGTCCAGGTAAAGTAATCCCCGTCATCGTCGAGCGAAATATCAGCGTCCTGCGAAGCATAAAAGCCGCCACGCTCCCGGTCGCTCAGGGTCCCGTTCATCCACCGCATCACGTCGGCAGCAACGCTCGCGAACTCCGGCTCCGCGTAGGTCTCGAACCCGTGCGCATAATTGGCCAGCAGGCCCGCGTTGTCGTACAGCATCTTCTCAAAGTGCGGCACGCCCCAGTGCTCGTCCACCGAGTAGCGATGAAACCCGCCGCCCAGGTGGTCGTACATCCCGCCCCGCGCCATCGACTCCAGCGTCCGCACGGCAGCCTCCCGCGCCTCCGCCGAGCCGGTCCGCCCCGCGACGTCAATCAGTAAATCCAAGCCCGCGGGGTGCGGAAACTTCGGCGCGCCCCCAAATCCGCCATTCTCCTTATCGAAGTTCCCCAGCGCGCTCCCCACCAGCGCGTCCACGATCTCCGGTCCCAGCGACCCGCCGCGCCCGGCAAAGCTCTCCCCATGGTCAATCGCCGCCAGCACCTGCTCGGCTGTGCCTTCCAGCTCCTTGCGCCGCTCCTTCCACACCCCCGCGAGCGTCTCCAGCACACGCCGGAACCCCGGCCGCCCATACCGGTCATCCGGCGGAAAATACGTCCCGCCAAAGAACGGCCGCCCGTCCGACGTCAGCACCGCCGTCAGCGGCCACCCGCCCTGCCCCGCCATCGCCTGCACCGCGGCCTGGTAGCGCGCGTCCACATCCGGCCGCTCATCGCGATCGACCTTCACAGCGACAAAGTTCGCATTCACCACCGCGGCCAGCGCCGGGTTCTCATACGACTCGCGATCCATCACATGGCACCAGTGGCACCACACGGCGCCAATGTCCAGCAGAATGGGCTTATCCTGCTCTTTCGCAAGCGCAAATGCCAGGGGGCCCCACTCATACCACTGGATCGGTTGGTGCATGGCGGAACGAAGATAGGCAGAAGCGGCGGAGGCAAGGGCGTTGCCGGTGGAAGTCGCGGACTGGCTCATCACTCCTTAGAGTCGCTCCGCGTCGATTCCACTGCCTTGCTCACCTTTTTCGAAGCGTCTGCCCCGTCGTGTGTCGCGCTGCCGGCAAGCCTTTGCCGGGTTCCGATTCTTGCCCGGGCGGAAACTTCGATCTGAGCTCCAGTGCTTCGAGCTCGCCGCCTACTGCGCCTGCTCCACCTTTTGCCAAAGCCACGCGAGATCGAGGTGTACGGGCGTCCCCGCTGCAGCCAGGGTCTCGGCCGGAAACCAGTCTCCCTTGCCTCCGTCCCTGGGTATCCACCGGTACGCCTGGCGGGTTTCCGGGTCCAGCAGCCAGATGTTTTCCGTACCCATCGCCGAAAAATCCATGGCGCGGTCGCGGAGGTCCACTGTTTTATCGCCGTCAGAAAGGATCTCAATGGCAATCAGCGGCGCTTCCTCCAGGAATTTAGTGCGGATCGGAACCCTGCGGGCGACCGCCACATCCGGCAGCCGGAAGTTCCTGGGGCGAACCCGGGTGCGGACCTCGGAGTACGGACGGATATCCCACTCATCCATATGCTGACCGAACCACAGACCCAGCATCATCTGGACAAACGCGTGAAGATTTGTCGGCACCGGACGCTCCTTGATTTCACCGTCGATGTACTCAGGGTCGTGCTCGTAGGACGTGTGTAGGTACTCCTCCATGCTCACCGCATGTGTCGTGGCTGCCATCCGGTTCCCTCCTCCACTCAGCCACAGCATATCGAACTTTCGCGCCGCCAAATGCGTTTGAGCGGCAACCCGCAAGATGTTCTGGGCGGGAAGGGTTCGGTCGGCATATCAGAAAGCAGCTTGTTCGGGGTGCGGAGGTCGCTTCTCCGGCGTGCCTTCTTCCTTCTCAGGCGGCTCGCTGCCAAACATTGAGGGAAGTATCATGGAGAAGCCCACCTATGACACAAGCCGCTCCACACGTCCTTGCCCTCGATCCCATCCACGCCCGCTCAGCCAAAATCGGCATCGTCGGCATGGGCTACGTCGGCCTCCCGCTCGCCTTGCTGTTCTCCGAAGAGCGCTTTCCCGTCACCGGCTTCGATGTCGATTGCGCCAAGGTAGACACGCTCAATGCCGCCGGCTCCTACATCGTCCGCATCCCCGGCACCGAAATCGCCGCCGCCCAGCGCTCCGGCTTCCGCGCCACGTCCGACTTTGCCGCGGTGCGCGACATGGACGCCATCATCATCTGCGTCCCTACCCCGCTCTCCGAGCACCACGAGCCCGATCTCAGCTTCATCGAGCAAACTGCCCGCGCCCTCGCCCCGCACCTGCACGCCGGGCAGCTGGTCATCCTTGAAAGCACCACCTACCCCGGCACCACCGAGGAAGTTCTAATCCCGCTGCTCGAAGCCGGAGCCCCGCCCCTCGAAACCGGAGCGCCCCTGCGCGCCGCCCGCGACGAGGAGCCCGGCTTCTACGTGGCGTTCTCCCCCGAGCGCGAAGACCCCGGCAACGACACGGTCGCCCGCCGCGACATTCCCAAGGTCATCGGATCGTACGGGAAACCGGCAGGCGAGTTAGCTGCCGCGCTCTACGGGACCATCTTCAACCGCACCGTCCCCGTCTCCTCGCCGGCCGCGGCCGAGATGACCAAGCTGCTCGAAAATATCTATCGCTGCGTCAACATCGCGCTGGTCAACGAGCTCAAACAGCTCTGCCAGCGCATGGACATCGACCTGTTCGAAGTCATCGACGCGGCCAAAACCAAGCCCTTCGGCTTTCAGGCCTTCTATCCCGGCCCGGGGCTCGGCGGCCACTGCATCCCTATCGACCCGTTTTACCTCTCGTGGAAGGCCAAGCAGTTCGACTTTCACACCCGCTTCATCGAGCTCGCCGGCGAGGTCAACGGCGCGATGCCCCGCTACGTCGTCGACCAAACGATCGAAGCGCTCAACGCCCGCCGCAAAGCCCTCAACGGCTCGCGCGTGCTCGTGCTCGGCTTGTCCTACAAGCGCGACATCGACGACCTGCGCGAGTCACCCTCGCTCCCCATCATCGAAATGCTCCGCGCCCGCGGGGCGAAGGTCAGCTACAACGACCCCTACTTCGCCCATGTAGGCCGAGGCCGCCACTACGACCTCAACCTGGACTCCGCTCCCCTCGACGATCTCGGCGCCTACGACTGCGTCCTGATCGCCACCGACCACTCCGACTACGACTACCCCCGCATCGTCCGCGAGTCGCAGCTGGTCATCGACACCCGCAACGCGACCAAGGGACTCGAAAGTAACAACATCGTGCGTTGTTAGTGGCGTATTTCTTAGTCAAAACCTGTACCCTGTTCCTAACCACAGCTAGCATCTTTCGCTGTGGAAAAGCGCCCAAATTGTTCCACGTGGAACAATTTGCTCGTCCTATGGAGCCCGGTTTTGGAACAGTTCCCCCGCCTCGCCCGCCTGCCCGCTTACGTATTCAACATTACCGGCGAGCTCAAAGCCGAAGCCCGCCGCCGCGGCGAGGACATCATCGACTTCGGCATGGGCAATCCTGACGGCGCGACTCCCAGGCACATCGTCGACAAGATGATCGAAGCCGCCCAGCGGCCGGAAACCCATCGATACTCGGTCTCGAAAGGGATCCCGCGCCTGCGCAAAGCGATTGCGAACTGGTACGGCGAGCGCTACGGCGTCGACCTCGACCCGGCCACCGAGGCCATCGTCACCATCGGCTCGAAAGAGGGCATCGCCCACTTGTGCATGGCCACGCTCGACCGCGGCGACGTTGTGCTGGTGCCCAACCCCAGCTACCCCATCCACATCTACGGCCCGGTGATCGCCGGCGCGACCATTCGCTCCGTCGCCATCCACAACACTGAAACTTTCCTCGCCGAGCTTGAGCAGATTATCCCCATGATCTATCCCAAGCCGAAAATGCTCATCCTCAACTTCCCTGCCAACCCCACCACCCAGTGCGTCGACTTGGCCTTCCTCACCCGCGTCGTCGAGCTGTGCCGCGAGCACGGGATTTATCTCGTCCACGACCTGGCCTACGCCGATATCACCTTCGACGGCTACCGCGCGCCATCGGTCCTGCAGGTGCCCGGCGCAAAAGATATCGCCGTCGAGTTCTTCACGCTGTCGAAGAGCTACAACATGCCTGGGTGGCGCGTGGGCTTCATGGCCGGCAACGCGCAACTGGTCGCGGCGCTTGCGCGGCTGAAAAGCTACTGCGACTACGGGACGTTCACGCCCATCCAGGTCGCCGGCATCACGGCGCTCGAAGGGCCGCAGGAGTGTGTCGCCGAGATCACCGAAACCTACCGCAAGCGCCGCGACTGCCTCGTCTCCGGCCTCAACAAGCTAGGCTGGCCGGGGGTTCCCACCCCCAAAGCCACCATGTTCGTCTGGGCACCCATCCCGGCGCAGTACCGCTCTGGCGAGGCCACTGGCGA
This sequence comes from uncultured Acidobacteriaceae bacterium, assembly GCA_964246765.1. Lineage (GTDB taxonomy): Bacteria > Acidobacteriota > Terriglobia > Terriglobales > Acidobacteriaceae > EB88. Next base: position 4,566 of record CAXTRW010000139.1, read on the forward strand.
GCCGCTCGCCTCCCTCGACTTCTCGACCAAGCTCCTGCGCGACGCCAAGGTTGCAGTCTCTCCCGGCATCGGCTTCGGCGAGTACGGCGACGGCCACGTCCGCTTTTCGCTCATCGAAAACGAAGAGCGCACCCGCCAAGCCCTGCGCGGCATGCGCGCCATGTTCGCCCGGGACGGCGTGCGCGAGCATGCCGTTCTTTAAACCAGTTTCGCCA
>CAXTRW010000139.1:4790-7994 GCA_964246765.1 uncultured Acidobacteriaceae bacterium
CACAACCGGGGTCCCCAAGTCCTCGTTTAGCGGGGTCCCCGGCGAGCGGTCTTTGCTCGCTGGGGTGGCTCAGACGTGGGTCCTCGTGAGCGAAAGCTGACGACCGCACTCGAGCTTAGATCTGTAGAGAAGTGGTCCCGTAGCGTAAGCTGGTCAACCTATGTGCTTCTCAGCGACAGCGAACTTCGTAGGCAGCGCGGTCATCGGCGCGGTCGGCATCGCAACCCTGCGAGAGGTGAAGCACCGGCGTCAGATCCTGTTCGCTTCTCTGCCTTGCTTATTCGCCCTTCACCAGTTCACCGAAGGCTTCGTCTGGCTGGGCCTCGACGGCATCCTTCCCGCAAACGCCGCGCATGACATCGGCGCGGCCTTTGTCCTGTACGCGCAAGGCTTGCTTCCTTTCGTGCTGCCGCTCAGCGTGTACATGATCGAGCCCGAAGGCCCTAGGCGCAAGCGCATGCTCTGGTTTGTAATTCTCGGCGCGCTCCTCATGCTGTACATCCTATGGGCGCTGATCGCTTTTCCGCTTCAGGTCTACGTGCGCCACCACAGCATCGTTTACCACAACCCGTACACGACCACGACCGCCGTGGCCGTCCTCTACGTCATCGCCACCTGTGGAGCGCTCTTTTTCTCCGGCCTGCGCTACCTGGTCGCGTTCGGCGTCGCAAACCTCGTCGGGCTCGTCGCCGTCACCATCGTCATGGCCTATGCGTTTACGTCGATTTGGTGCGCATACGCAGCGGTCATCAGCATCATCGTCTACTTCCACTTCCGCCGCCTGCGCAACCAGCCCACGCCGGCGCCCGCCTACCCGGTCCGGGCTTAACCGAGAGCGGGTGTGGCGGCGCGCGCGATCAGCCGGGTGGTCGAAAAGCCCTCTACCGTGGGCACAATCTTAACCACGCCGCCCCAGCTCCGGACCTCCTTCGCCCCCACTACGGATTCCTCCACGTAGTCGCCGCCTTTTACGATCACGTCGGGCTTGAGCGCGCAGATCAGCTCCAGCGGCGTCGGCTCGTCGAACACGATCACCGCGTCGACCGCCGCCAGCGCCGCCAGCACCCGCCCTCGGTCCCGCTCCTGAACCACCGGCCGGGTCGGGCCTTTCAGCTCGCTCACCGAGCGGTCGCTGTTAATCGCGACGATCAGCCGGTCGCCCTGCCGCCGCGCGTCCTCCATCAGCGTAATGTGGCCCACATGCAGCAGGTCAAAGCAGCCATTCGTGAACACCACCCGGTCGCCCTTCGAACGCCACGCGTTCACCCGCGTTTGCAGCTGCGCGAGCTCCAGCTGCTTTTCCGACGCCTGCAGCTCGATCTCCGGCATCAGGCTTGTGATCAGCTCATCGCGCGTGATAGGCACGGTTCCAACCTTGCTGACAACCACCCCGGCCGCAACATTCGCAAGTGCGACAGCAGACTCAATCGGCAGCCCGCTCGCAAGCGACAGAGCAAGGGTCGCAATCACCGTATCGCCAGCGCCCGACACGTCGAACACCTGCCGCGCCACCGCCGGAAACGTGCGCGTCGCTTCCGGCTGCACAACCGCGATCCCCTTCTCGCTGAGCGTCACGGTCAGGTAGTCGAGCGCAAGCGCGGGCAGCATGTTCGCCGCCGCCGCGAGCAGTGTTTCCGTCTCTTTCGGCGGGATGCCCGTCGCGACGGAAAGCTCCTGCAAATTGGGGCAGATGGTCGTTGCCCCGCGATAGCGCGAAAAGTCGCGGTGCTTGGGGTCCACCAGCACCGGCACACCCTGCGCGCGCGCCCGGTCGATCACCGCCCGGCACACTTCCTCGGACAGGGTCCCTTTCGCATAATCGGACAGCACCACCGCCCGCGCATTTGCGAGCTCCGCGTCGAGCCCCGCCAGCAGCGCGTCGTATGCTTCCCGTGGGTAGCCCTTGGTGCGCTCGACATCGAGCCGCAAAATCTGCTGCCGGCCCCCCAGAATGCGTAATTTTGAGGTCGTCGGGTGGCCCGCGACCGTGGTGATACGCGAGGTGACGCCCGCTTGTTCGAGGCACGCTTCGAGCGCGGCGCGGTCTTCATCCTGCCCCGCGAACCCGGCGAGCGTGACCTGCGCGCCCAGCCCCGCAATGTTCATCGCGACGTTGGCCGCGCCGCCCGGCTGCTCGCTGCGGCGCGACAGGCACACCACCGGCACCGGCGCTTCCGGCGAGATACGTTCCACATCGCCCCAGATGTAGCGGTCGAGCATGAGGTCGCCGACCACCAGGACGCGGGTTTCGCGCCAGTCGCCCTCGATGCGCGAAACAATTTCGTGCAGGTTGTCGAGTTGCGCCATTCGCGGTTACTCGGCCTTCGCCGCGGCCTGGCACCAGGCCAGCTCCACCCAGTCGCACAGCATATGGCCGCACAGGATGTGGCCTTCCTGCACCCGCGCCGTGTCCTTGGTCGGCACACAGATCGCCGCGTCGGCCACCCCGGCCATTTTGCCGCCGCCCGCACCGGTCATCGCAACCGTGAACGCGCCGCGCTCCCTCGCTGCTTCGAGCGCTTCTACCACGTTTTTGCTGTTGCCGGAGGTCGAAATCCCGACAACGATGTCGCCCTCCTCGGCCAGCGCCAGCACCTGCCGGCTGAACACCTGGTCGTAGCCGTAGTCGTTGCCGATCGAGGTCAGGATAGAGGTGTCGGTGGTCAGCGCGATCGAGGCCAGCGGCTTGCGCTCGCGCCGGAATCGCCCCACAAACTCAGCCGCCAGGTGCTGCGCGTCGGCAGCCGAGCCGCCATTGCCGCACCACAGCACTTTTTTCCCGTCCATCACGGCTTCCGTCATCTTGCGCGCCAGCGCTTCGAGCGTCCCCTGCTGCTGCTTGAGCTCCTCGATCACGCGCAGGTGCTCGTCGAAAGCCCGCGCAAACACCGCTTCCCCTGTCAACTCCGTCGTTGCCATGCGCCCTCACTCGTCCCGGCTGATTCTTCGCTATGATACCTTTTGTGGCCGAAAGCGAAAGTTACCAAGGTATCCGGACCGTGTTTCTGGACCGCGACGGCGTGCTCAACCGCAAAGCGCCCGAAGGCGAGTACGTGTCGCGCTGGGACCTGTTCCATCCCCTGCCCGGCGCGATCGAAGCCGTCCGCCGCCTGAACGAAGCTGGGCTCGCCGTGTACGTGGTCACCAACCAGCGCGGCGCCGCGCTGGTGCGATACACCATGGACCCCGGCGCACCGCGGCCCC
>CAXTRW010000140.1:0-7969 GCA_964246765.1 uncultured Acidobacteriaceae bacterium
TCCGGCCGCGCCAGGTACAGGCCGCCGGGCTGGTAACGCTCGCCGTCCCACACCACCACCGGCACCAGGCGGCTCGCGTTCGGCTTCGCGAGCGCGCCCGTGTACTCATACACAGCAACCGCGCGCAGGGTCGGCTTCCTGTCTGCCTCCACCTTGCCCACATACTGCGCCGGCGCGGCCAGCGCCGGCAACGCCAGCCATAGCAACTGTGCTTGTGTCTTCATCGCTCACCCTGTTGGACGCACGGGGGGCTCCGGCGGACACTCGGGAGACAATGCGGAGAGGAGTTTGCTTTCATGATCGAGCTCAACGCCCCCATTCCCGACTTCACCCTCCACGACGACCGGGACCAACCCCGCTCCCTCTCAGAATTCCGCGGCCGGCCCGTGGTGCTCTTCTTCTACCCCAAAGCCGACACCCCCGGCTGCATCATTGAAGCCTGCGGCTTCCGCGACGCGTTTGCCCGACTCCAGGAGGCCGGCGTTGTGGTCCTGGGCATTTCCCGCGACACGCCCAAGGCGCAGGCCAAGTTCCGGGCGAAATACGAGCTTCCCTACCCCCTGCTGGCCGATGTAGACGCCGAGGTGAGCAACCTGTTCGGCGTGCTCAAGGAGAAAAATATGTACGGGAAAAAGGTCAAGGGCATCGAGCGGTCCACCTTTCTCGTCGCGCCCGACGGACGCCTGGCCCGGGTCTGGGAGCGGGTCAAGCCGGAAGGCCACGCGGAAGAAGCTTTGGCTGCTGTGCCGGCCGCCGTCCAGGCCGGCTGAAGGTGGCGCTGCTGCCGCGCGAGTTTTTTCTGCCCGCGCCCGATACGGTCGCCCGCGCCCTTCTGGGCAAGCGGCTGCTGCGCCGCCGGCAGGGCCGCGCGCTCATGGGCCGAATCGTCGAAACCGAGGCCTATTTCGGCGCGGACGACCCGGCCGCCCACGCCTTTCGCGGCCGCACCGCGCGCAATGCCGTCCTGTTCGGGCCGCCGGGGCATGCTTACGTCTACTTCATCTACGGCCTCCACGCCTGCCTCAACGTAAGCTGCGAGCCGGACGGGGCCGCCGGGTGCGTGCTCGTGCGTGCGATCGAACCGCTCCACGGTCTCGCCACGATGGCGGCATTGCGCGGGCTGCCCGAGAGCGCCCCGCCCCGCCTGCTCGCGAGCGGCCCCGGACGCCTCTGCCAGGCTCTAGCGATCACCCGCGAGGGCCTGAACGGGGCCGATCTGCTCAACCCGGCAGGCGAGCTGCTGCTGCTCGACGCCGAGCCGGACTGGGCGCCGGGCGAAGTCGCCGCCACCCCGCGCATCGGGATCACCAAGGCCGCGGAACGTCCGCTACGCTTTCTTCTGCGCGGCAATCGCTTCGTGTCGGGCCCGGCTAGGCGAGCGTGAGCAGCGTGTTGTCGATCAGGCGCGTGGTCCCGACCCACCCCGCCACGGCCAGCAGCGCGGGTTGCTCGGGCGCGAGAAACGCGACCGGCTCCAGCGTGTCCGGGTCGACCAGGGCCACGTAGTCGAGCCGGAATCCAGGCTCCCCGTCGAGCACCGCGCGCGCGGCCTCAAGCAAGGGCGCGGCCTCGCCCATGCCGTGCCGGGCGAGATCCTCGGCGGCCAGCAACGCGCGCGACAAAACCAGCGCGCGGCCCCACTGCTCCCCGGACAGGTAGCGGTTCCGCGAACTCAGAGCCAGCCCGTCCGCCTCCCGCACCGTGGGGCACACCAACACTTCGACGTTCATCGAAAGGTCGCGCGCCAACTGGCGCAAAACCGCGATTTGCGCGGCATCTTTTTGCCCGAAGTAGGCGCGGGTCGGCTGGACGATGTTGAGCAGCTTGGCCACCACCGTCGCGACGCCGGTGAAATGCCTGGGCCGCGATGCACCGTCAAGCCGGGTTGCGACCGGACCCACGTCGATCGTTGTTGCAAAGCCATGCGGGTACATCTCCGCCGGCTCCGGCGCGAACACGAGATCCACTCCAGCGTGCTCCAGCAGCGCGCAATCCGCCTCAAACATACGCGGATATTTCGCGAAATCCTCGTTGGGCCCGAACTGGGTCGGGTTTACGAAAATCGATGCAGCGACGCGCTCATTCGCCTCCCTCGCCGCGCGCACCAGAGATAAGTGGCCTTCATGCAAGGCGCCCATGGTGGGGACGAAACCCACCGTCGCGCCGCCGAGCGAAACGCGCCACGCGCGTACTTCGGCGATCGTAGGCGCGATCTTCACGGCTTAGAACCGCCTGCGCGGCTGGCGCCCACTTCGTGGGGGGTATTCTTTTGGTCTTCCCACGCCGCGCGTGTTTCTGCGGGCAGGTGATAGCTTTCCGCTTCGTTTGGGAACCGCCCCTGCTTCACATCCTCGGCATAGCGCCCGACCGCCTCCCGCATCAACCCGCCCAGGTCGGCGTAGCGGCGCACAAACTTCGCCGCGGGCGCAAAAGTAAGCGTCAGCAGATCGTGCATCACCAGAATCTGCCCGTCGCACTCCGGCCCCGCGCCGATTCCGATCACCGGCACCCGCAGCTTCGCCGTAATTCGCGACGCGACCTCACGCGGAACCCCCTCCAGCACCAGCGCCGCAACCCCGGCCGCCTCCATCGCCTCGGCATCGGCCACCAGCGTCTCAGCCGAGTCCAGCGTCCGGGCCTGCACCTTGTATCCGCCCATGCGGTTGATTCCCTGCGGCAGCAGACCCAGGTGCGCGACGACCGGGATTTCGGCCTCCACCAGCCGGCTCGCGAGCGCCGGGCGGGCACCCTCGATCTTGACCGCCTCCGCGCCCGCTTCCTTGATCAAGCGCGTGGCGTTTCGCACGGCTTCGATCTCGTCCGCGTGGTAAGTCCCGAAGGGCATATCCGCCACCAGCAGCGCGCGGCGGACCGCCCGGCGCACGGCGCGGGTGTGGTGCAGCATTTCGTCGAGCGTTACTGGCAGGGTCGAGTCATAACCGAGCACCGCCATGCCGAGCGTATCGCCAACCAGCAGCAGGTCCATCCCGGCCTCGTCGGCGATGCGGGCGCCCGGGTAGTCGTAAGCCGTCAGAGCCGCGATGCGCTCGCCCAGCCGCTTTTTTTCTGCCAGCGCCGGAAAGGTAACTTTGGGCACGGGCGTTTGATCGCGCGGGGTAGATAGGCTCATGCGAGTGCGAGCTCCTGAAACCGGGGATGGCGTGGCATGGCTTTCAGGGTAAACCTCAGGCGATGTGGGCCAAAGGCGCAAAATGCTCGCGCCCGTGCACCGGCGCCAGAATGCGATCCAGCAGCAGCTCGCGCTCCCGCTCACTGTGGACGAAGTCGATCGCCGAGGTGTCCACCACAAGCAGCCGGCTCGCAGTGTAGTGCACGAAAAAGTGTTGGTACGCGTCGCACACCTGCTCCACATAGGCATCGCTGATGCCCTGCTCCTCGGCCAGCCCTCTACGGCGGCGGCGCTCCAGCAGCACAGACGGGTTCGCCTGGAGGTACACCACCAGATCCGGACGGAATCCCACCTGTTCGGCCGAGTAGAAATCCTTGTACACGGCAAGCTCCGCGTCGGACAGGGTGAGAAACGCGAAAATCTTGTCCTTTTCAAGGATGTAATCCGACACCACCGGCCCTGAAAGCTCGGCCGCAGCCCGGAGCTGGGCGATGCGCTCGCGCAGAAACCACATCTGCGTTGCAAACGCCATGCCGGGCTCCCCGGCGTAGAAGCGCGCCAGGAACGGGTTCGCTTCCGGCTCCGCGACGTGCGACGCGCCCATGCGCTCGACCAGCAGCCGGGCCAGCGTGGATTTGCCCACGCGAAGAGGCCCTTCCACCGCAATCCGCAAAGGCGCGCCCTGGACCGCGAGGATGGGCTTGCGGGAAGGGTTCTCCATGGAAAACAGCAGCCGTTGGGACGATTCGGAACTTTTTGCCATCGGGGCGCTCGCTTTCTGGTTCTGTCAGGGTAAAAGATGCAGCCATCGATACGTGTGACTCGGCCTGGGCGAATAATAAGCGAAAATACATGCGAACGGAAATGTTTTTTTTCGCACTCCAACGATCCGGCCCCAAAAACTTCGGAGGGTACACTAGGGCCCATGACCTGGGTTCCGGAAATCGCCGGCGTGAGCGCCGCGGTGGTCGCCCTTTCGGGCGGGTGGCAGCGTTCGCAATGGTGTACCTCGCAGATCTGGGGCGAAACGCTGGTCCACGGACCTCAGCCGCGCGAGTTGGCCCTGACCTTTGATGACGGCCCCAACGACCGCTACACCCAGGAAATTTTGGAAAAGCTGGCCGCGGCCGGGGTGCGCGCGACATTTTTTATGGTGGGCAACTATGCGCGTCAGCTACCGTGGCTGGTCCGGCAGGTGTCTGAGGGCGGTCACGTGATCGGCAACCACTCCATGTCGCACGGCAACCTTCTGTGGAAAAATCGCAAGGCGATTCGCGCCGAGCTCGCGGACTGCTCCGCGGTTATTGCGGACATTACCGGGCAGCCGGTGCGCTTTTTCCGCCCCCCCTACGGCAAGCGCCGCCCGGCGGTGCTGCGGGTGGCGCGCGATCTCGGGATGCGGACCGTGATGTGGAACAGCATGGGCTTCGACTGGCGCTCGAGCCAGGTGCCCAAGCAGATTATGAAGGCAGTGGAGCGCGGCATTCGGTCCAACCGCAAGGCGGGCCGCGGCTCGACCATCCTGCTCCACGACGGCGGCCCTCGCGGCATCGACGCGGAGCGGAGCCGCACTGTGGCGGCGCTCGGGTCGCTGCTCGCGCGCGGCCCCGCCGCGAACTACCGCTTTGTGCCCATCACCGAGTGGTGGCCGCCCGTACAATAAGGGCCATGGCACACATGGTGTTTTGCGCGCGCAACAAGCAGGAGATGGAGGGCCTCGACGAGCCCCCGTTCGACTCGGACTTCGGCCACAAAATCTACAACAACGTGTCAAAAAAAGCTTGGGGTGAGTGGGTAGAGCACCAGAAAATGCTCCTCAACGAGTACCGCCTGCAGCCCTGGACGCCCCAGGCGCAGGAGTTCCTGGTCGAGCAGATGGACCACTTTTTCTTCGGCGAAGGCTCCGGGCTGCCGCAGGACTATGTGCCCCCCGCCCGCTAGCTCGGCCTCTGGTACACTCAGGTGCAAGAAGCCCCTGTCGGGACGTGGCTCAGCCTGGTAGAGCACTCGCTTGGGGTGCGAGGGGTCGGCAGTTCAAATCTGCCCGTCCCGACCATTCGACGGCGCGGCTTCTTTCTCCTTCAATCCTCCGGATCCGCTCCCTTCACCGGCTCGCCCTGCTTGGGCGAGACCTGCCCGATGCTGCGCAGGTATTTAGCATAGGCGCGGCTCGCGTACACCCGCGCCCGGCACTTGCGGCAGCGCACCGGGTAGCGCAGGAGCAGCCTTTGAAAGCGATCCTCCGGGCGAGGGCGCGATAGCTGGAACTTGGTCGACCAGCACGTGGGGCAGTGCAAAACGGGTTCTGTAGTGTGGGCCAAAAAATCCTTCCCCCGAGTGGTGACGTTAGTGCGGGTTTCGTCCACTATGTTAATGCGTTTGGGCCAAAACCGCGCTAACGTAAGCCCTACCTGCACGCAGGCGAGAGGGCTCGCATGGTTTGGGATGTGACGTTCAGCTGTGATATCTGCGGTAAACCCAAGGGGGAGGCCAATCACTGGTGGATGGCGCTGCTGCCTCCGGATGAAAAAACGACCGCGACACCCGAGCGCTTTTTACTGATGCGCTGGTCGCGCTCGGAAAGCCAGGGCCAGGGCATGTACCACCTGTGCGGCCAGGGCTGCGCGCTTCAGGCGGTGGAGCGATTTATGACCGAAGGGGGGATTGACGGGGCCTGAAAAACGGCTACCCTGTTGAAATATGAAAAACCGTGGAGTCTTTCCCGCTCACTTCGGGTTTTCATAGACGTCTTATTCATCGAGCCAGCTGTGCGCCGGAACTCCGGCCGCTCCGCTGGGAGGAGAAGCCGCACCATGTCCGCAGCCGAAACCTACAGGCTCCCGTCCCTTGCCACTCCTGCTACGCTTCCGGCGACCAAAACAGCCGGGATGCTCGCCGACGAGGCCAGTCGCGCCGCGGAGGTTCTGCTGATCCGCGAAGCCCAAGCCGGCTCACGCGCTGCGTTCGACGCGCTGGTCCGCCAGTATGACGGCGCAGTTTTGCGCCTGGCGCTGCGGCTTACCGGCTCCGAACAGGACGCGCAGGACATCCACCAGGAAGCGTTTCTCAAGGCCTACCGCTATCTCGGTAACTTCCGGTTCGAGTGCTCGTTTTACACCTGGATCTATCGCATCGCAACCAACCTGTGCTTGGATCACCTGCGCCGCCGCAAGTCGCGACGCGAAGAGCAGTCCGTGGTGTTGGACAGCCGGGGCGAGGAGATGGACCTGCTCGGCAACGTCTCCGACGACCGCTCCGGCGCCAACCCGGCGCGGGAGCTCGAGCGCAAGTTCCTGGGCGAAAAAATACAGGAGGCGCTGGGGCAGCTGACCCCCCGGGAGCGTATGGTTTTCGAGTTGAAACACTACCAGGGCCTGAAGCTCAGGGCGATCGGCGAAATGCTCGAAACCACGGAAGAAACCGCGAAAAACACCCTGTTCCGCGCCACCCGCAAGCTGCGGCTTCGCTTGGCTGCCCTGCACTCCTAGGCAGGCGGCGTCATCCGACTTGGAAGCAAGCGCCAGCCGCGGCACAGCGGCGGCGCACTGTACCGAAGCACCTTTTTGGAGGAGTTCTGTGAATTTCGGTGGAAAAAGCCCCGGCGGGATGAGTTGCGAAGCAGCGCAGCGCCTGATTGCGCTCGCGGCCATGACCCAGGGGGGGGGTCCCGCGTCCTCGGCGCCGCAGGTTGCGGACGAGCACCTGCCGCAGCCCGACGCCGACGCACTCGCCGCGCACCTGCGCGGCTGCCGCGCCTGCCAGGCGGAAATGGCCGCTACCACCGCGTTTTTCCGCGCCCTGGCCGGCGATCCCGGACCGGAACCCTCCGCAACCTTGCTGGCTCGCGCCCGGGTGCAGTTGGACGCCACCCTGGACCGCTGCGAGCGGACCGGCTGGTGGACGCGCCTGGGCCAACAGCTTGCCTTCACCGGCGGACGGCTCCGCGCGGCGCCCGGATTGGCCTCGGCGCTGCTTTTTGTGGGTCTCGCCGCAGGCAGCTACGGCGGTTACCGGGCCGGCCATTCAGCGCATACCGAGGAACAAACCGCCCTGCTGCTTGCCCCGCCGCCGCCCCAGGCGCCTTCCGTGGTTGCCGATGTCAGCTCCGTAAGCCAGGATTCGGCAACCGGCATCGTCGAGGTGCGCTACGACCGTTTGGTGCCCGACGTGCTCGCAGCCCCGGCGGGAGATCCGTCTATCCGAGAGCTGCTGATGGCCGCCACCGAAACCGGCGTGGACCCGCAGGTCCGCAACGCCAGCCTGGGTCTGCTCGCCGGCCCGTGTCGCCCGGGTGGGGAGTGCGGGGGCGCATCGCCGGCGCGCAACGCCCTGCTGAACGCGCTGCAGACCGATAAAGCGCCGGAAGTCCGCCGCGAAGCCCTGGCCGGTCTGCAGCCGTTCATCGCCGACGATATGGAAGTGCGCGACGCGGTGCTGGGGGCCTTGATGGGCGACCCGAGCGCGTCGGTGCGCATCGAAGCGGTGCGGATGCTTAAGCCGGTCGATGTGGACTCGAGCGTGCGCCAGGTGCTGCACACGGTCGCCTCCCGCGACGGCGACCCGCAAATTCGCTCCGCCTCGCAAGCCGCGCTCGACTCGCTTCCGCAAGTGCAATAACCCGTCGCGCTCCTTTCATCGTCCAACCCTTGTCGCTGCCGAGTCGAACACGTCGACCGGAGGAAAGGAGCCGCAACGCGCACGATCGCCACAAGAATCTTGCCGGCCCGACGAATCGCGACGAGCAGGGCAGCGGCGCTGCTGCTGGCCGCGCTGCTGCCGGGCGGCGCCCACGCGGCCCGGCTTCCCGGTCGGGCCGGGGCTTCACCGCGAGCCTCGCAG
>CAXTRW010000141.1:0-7904 GCA_964246765.1 uncultured Acidobacteriaceae bacterium
ACCCCAGACCCCGCATCCCTGCCCACGGCGGCGTTTCCCGGCGTTTTGCGAGTGTCCCTCCCTTCCACCCAGCTCGGATTCCAGACGCCGTCCCTGGTGCTGGCGACCCGCACCGAAGCCGCCCGAACCCCGCTGGTCGCGGTGGAAGCGCTGCTCGCGCACGCTGAAACCGAGCAAAGCTACACCGCGGCCGCGCGCCTGCTGGAGCCCCTGTTTCGCGAGTGGTTCGACCGCGCGCCCGCTGTGCCGCTCACGCTGGTGGATCTTCCGCTTGAAAACGCGCTGCCGTTCGACGACGGAGACGCTCTGCTGCTTTCCCTCGACGGGAACCAGCCCTCACAGCTGGCCGATGCCCTGGTGGAACCGATGGCTCACGTGTATTTCCACTCGCCGCGTCCGTGGCTGCGCGAGGGCGTCGCCGGGCTCATGGCATTCTTATGGACCGAACGCACGGAGGGCCGCGACAAAGCTGTGGCGCGGCTTGAGGCGGCCCGCCCGGCCTTGGCCTTGGCCGAGCCTGAAAGTCCGGGCGAGTCCGCGGGCCAGCCGTTGGTTTCAGCCCAGAACCCGGTTTTCTTCCGCACCAAGGCCACGTATGTGCTCCTGATGCTGCGCTCGCTGGTCGGCGATGAGGCCCTGCGCGCGGCCCTCCGCGCCTATGACTCCGCTAAGGACTCCGCGCCGGAGTATTTTGAGAAGCTGGTCGCCTCGGCCGCCTCGACCAATCCGCTGCCGGCCGCTGGCGACCAGGCGCCCCCGCCCATGGGCCTGCACACTTTTTTTCAGAACTGGGTGTACGACGACCGGGGCCTGCCGGACCTGTCTATCTCCAATGTCTACTCCAGCCGCACCGGCGCGGGCAACCAGTGGCTGGTCGCGGTGGAAGCGGCCAACGCCGGCTACACCGCCGCGGAAGTCCCGCTTACAATTCACGCCCCGGGCGCCGCTGTGACCATCCAGTTCGCGATTCCGGCGCGCGGAAGCGTTTCCCGCCGCATCCTCCTCCAGGGGGCGCCCACGGAGGTGGACCTGAACAACGGGACCGTGCCGGAGGTGGAGGCCGCGGAGCACCGGCGCGTCATTCAGTAGGCGCCTCGACCAGCGGTTTGGCGAGAGTTCCGGTGATGGCGACTGGGCTCGCGCCGGGCTCGGGCGTCAGCTCCAGCGCAAGCGAGCGATCCCAGCCGATCGTCCCCGAAACCGTCGCGGGCGTCCCGGAAAAGGTGCTGCGCCCGATCCGCAGGCCGTCCCCGGTGATCGTGCCGGTGCCGTCCCAGCTCGCGAACCGGAACACAGGCGGCGCGGGCGCCCCATGCTGCCACGACGCCTGAAACGTGCCCCGCGCGCTCGCGAGCAGCTCCTGCTCCGCCCCGCCCCGCAGCCGGAGGTCCACCGTTCCGTTCAACATACCGGCAAATGTGGGGGCCCCCCAGCTCTCGTCCCACAGCGCGGCGGCCTGCGCGGCGCCGGCGCCTGAAATCGAGCCCTGCAGCCGGTACTCCGGCGTCCCGCCCGCGAGCGATAGCTTCCCCTGCAAGTGCAGCGCGCCGCCCAGGGCGCGCCCGTCCAGGTTTTGGAACTCGACCGCGGGGACCCCGGTTGAAGTGGTTGAGAGCACGGCGGTCGCCTCGCGAACCGGAAGCCGCCCCAGCGTAAGAACCCCGGCGTGAATGCTGCCGGCCAGAGCGGGCAGGTGTGGCTGGGTCGAGTCGAACCGGTCGAGCAGACCTTCGAGCAGCTCGGAGCGTCCTCCCGTGAGCGCCGCTTGGATGCTTGCCGCGTCCAGCGACGGTGTGCTCAGGGCGAACCGCGTCATGCACGGGGCTGCTCCTCCGCATCGCAGCGGCATTTGGGCGGTGCCCGTGAAACGCATACCGCCGGCCGTGGCCTCGGCAACCGTCCAGCGCAGAAGTCCCGGAGAAAGCGTGGCGTCGGCGGAAGGGAGGTCCACCGGGAACGGCAGCCAGCCGGGCTGCCAACGCACCCCGTCCAGGTGCGCCGAACCGGAGGTGGCGCGCTCGCCGCCGAGCCACGCGCCGGAGCTCGAAAGCGCCAGCCTCGCCCCGGACGGTTTCCCCGCCGTGGGCAGGCTCTGCAAGCGTCCGAACTTCGGCAGCCCCAATGCCGCGGCAATCGCTTGCAAACGCGGCAGGGTTCCCGCGCCGTTTGCCTGCAGCCTGTAGCCCGCGCCCGTGAGCTGGGCGGACACAGCCATGGGCTGCGCTGGGACGCCCAAAGCGATCGGATCGGAGCTGAGGAAAAGGTTTGGTCCAGCCCTTCGACCCGGACGCGGGGGCTCCGGCGCGCTCAGGCGGACCCCGGTCAGTGTCAGAGGGGCGCCGTCCAGGCCGGCCTGCGCCACCGCGAGCGTCGGCATGCTCGCCTCTCCGGTAAACAGGTGCTCCATCGGGCGGTACTCGTAGCTGCCCGTGAGCTCGCCCGTAAAGCGCGCCGGGTCGGGCGCCCCCGCGCGAGCCAACCCGAGCGCCGAGGCAAGCACACCGGCGGAGACGCGATTTACATCCAGGCGGAACAGCGGTTCCGGCCTTTGCTCGTCGGCCGTCGAAGGCGCGGCGGAGCCGGAGAGCAGCAGTCCGCCCACTCCAAGGGGCCACCGGCAGCGGAACGCATCGACCCGCGGCGTGGACCGGCTGTACAAGCCCCGGCAGGACGCGTCCACCGCGAACGCCCGCTCCGGCGTAAACTCCTGCCGGTGCAGATTGGCCACCGTGAAGTGCGTCTGCACCCGCAGTCGGTCGAACTCGCCCTCGAGATGCGCGGTGGCGTCGATGTCGCCGCGCCAGCCCGCGTCGCGGCCCAGCAGGATACGGCTCAACTGCCCCAGCGAAGCGTGGCGCCACTCGGCGTCGAGCTTGACCGGCATCGCCCCAAGGGCCGAAGCGCGATGGAGATCGCCCTCAATTCGCAACACGCCTGTGTCGTTGGCGAACAACTCCAGGTCGGTGCGCACCGGCTGGCCTTCCAGCGAGATACGCCAGACCTGCGGACTTTCGAGCGACATGGAAAAGTCGGCGTTCAGCAGGGAGTAGGGCAGCTTCTCCACCCCACGCTTCAGGTTGATCCGCGTCCCGGTAGCCTCGATGTAAGGGAATCGCGGCGCCGGGCCCGACCGCCGCTGGGCGGTGGGCGCGTTCTCCACGTGCGAAGCCTGGAGCAGCACGGAGGAGATGTTCCAGCGCCCGTCGGCGTTGCGAACCAGGTTCACGCTGGCGTCGGTCAGCTCGACCCGCGCGAGCTCGAATCGACCCCGCCACAGCGACCACAGCCGGGGCTCCGCGATTACCTCGGGCGCGCGCAAAGCGGGTTCCGCGCCGAAGCCGGGGTCCTCCCCTACCGCCAAGTTCGTGATTTTGAAAGCCGGCCAGGGCAGCAGCCGCACGGAGATCGAGTCCATGGAGACTGGCCTGCCGATCGCGCGGCTGATGGCTCCGGCAATCCGATGCTGATAGCGCCCCAGGTTGACCAGCGGCGGCGCAGCGGCGAGCAGCAACAGGGCGAGCGACGCGGCCAGCCACGCACGCTCGCGGCGGCGCGGAACCCTATGAACCGCCCGCACTTCAGCGAACCACGTGGAAGGTGCGGCTCCAGCGGGTTTGGCCGAAAAAGTGCAGCACGATATGCCCGAACCACTTCGCCTGGTCCGCCATGCTGGTCTGGTTGATCTGGTCCTCGCCCGTCACAAACGACCAGTACACAAACAGCGGCCGCCCCACGATGTTGGCGCGCGGCACAAAGCCCCAGTATCGCGAATCCAGCGAATACGGCCGGTTGTCGCCCATGCAGAAGTAGTCGCCGGCGGGGACGACCAGGTCCTCGCCCTGGATGTGGGTCGGCAGCTCCGCGGCCCAGGTCGCGGTCACGTTGTAGCCCTCCGCGGGCGGAATCGCCGGGAAGTCATCCCGGTAGGGCATGTAGATCTGGTCGTTGGTTTTGACCGTTTGGGGCTCGTTCTGCGCCGTGCCGTTGAGAAATACGACCCCGTTGCGCAGATGGATATGGTCGCCGGGAATGCCCACCACGCGTTTGACCAGGAACAGGTCCGGCTCGCCCGGCTTATAAAAAACCACAATATCCCCGCGGTGCACGTCGCGGTAGTTCACAAACGGCGCCCATGAGGTCTTGGGTGCGAGGGTGATTCGGTCCACCATCACGTGATCGCCCACCAGCAACGTCTTCAGCATGGAGCCGGACGGGATCACGAAATTCTGGAAAACGAACGTGAGGATAAACAGCCCAAACACCAGAACGCCGCTGATGGAGGCGACAAACTCGAGCGGCGTTTCCTCGCTCGCCGTTTTCTTTGCGGGCGTTTGCTGTTCTTCGTCGACCGTGGTAGCCATAGCGCGGGAAGCTGCCCTTTTTCGTCTAGCGCACGATGCGGAACATGCGGTCCCAGCGCGCGAAGTCGACGACGCCGTTGACCGGGTCGTTTTCGTGTCCGAGTGTATCATCCGGCAGCGTGGGAACGTCGGTCGCCGAAGGCTCACGAAGCGAAAAGTAGATCACGAACGGCCGCCCCAGAATGTCGGCGCGCGGTACAAAGCCCCAATAGCGGGAGTCGCGGCTGTGGTTGCGGTTGTCGCCCATCATGAAGTACTCGCCCGGCGGCACCACCACGTCCCCGCCCTGCGTGTGCGCAGGCAGGGTTTCCCACCAGTGCATGTCCACGCCGGGATCGGTGTAAGCGCCGGACGGGAAGTTATCACGATAGTTGTCGCGGTACCCGGGCTCATGCGCCACGTACGGCTCTCGCAGCGCGACCCCGTTGCGGTACACCACGCCGCGCAGCAGGTGAATCCGATCGCCGGGTACCCCAAGAATGCGCTTGACGACATACTCGTTGGGGTCCAGCGGGAAGTGAAACACCACCACATCCTCCCGCCTGGGCTCGCGATACGGAAGCAGCCCGCGAAACAAGCCCGGCGGGGCGTAGATTTGCTTGTTGACCAGCAGGAAATCGCCCACCAGCAGCGTCCGCTCCATCGACTCCGAGGGGATGCGAAATGGTTGCGCCACAAAGGTAAGGACGAACAGCGCGACGACCACCATCGAGAGCAGGGACCGCACCGTATCGGGCACGGTGGGCAGCAGCGCCGTCCGCACCGTGGCCGGAGCGGTCGCCGGCGCAGGGCGGTGCGCCACAGGGCTGGTCACAATGCCTCCGCCGTCTCGACCCGGTCGCCGACTGGGCTGTGCAGCGTCTGGTCCAGCTTGCCCAGCGCGCGCTTGGCCGCCTCCTGCTCGGCCTTTTTCTTAGTGCTGCCCGTGCCGCGGGCCAGCGCCCGGGGGCCATCGTCGCCGCCGGTTCGCACCTCGACCAGGAACCGTTTGCGGTGGTCCGGGCCCATTTCCGCTTCCACAATGTACTCGGGCTGCCCGTCTCCGCGCGCCTGCAACAACTCCTGCAGAGCCGATTTGTAGTCGCCGATGGCGTGATGCGCCCGCAGCTCGTCGTGGAGCTCCCCCGCTCGCGGCTCCACAATGACCCGCTCCACAAACGAGGCCGCCGTCTCAAGCCCGCCGTCCAGGTACAAGGCCGCCGTCACCGCTTCCACGCAGTTGGCCAGCAAAACCGCTTTGGTGCGGCCGCCGTTGCGCTCCTCCGCGCGCCCCAGGCGAAGCCACCGGCCCAGCTCCAGCCCCAAACCCACCTCGCCCAAGTGCTTGCGGCTCACCAGAGCGGCCCGCAAACGCGTCAGCTCGCCCTCGCGAGCCTCCGCAAATCGCCGAAACAAAGACTCGGCCACCAGCAAGCCGACGATCGCGTCGCCCAGAAACTCCAACCGTTCGTTGTCGCCGGCGGACGGCTTGCCCGCGGTTTGCTGTTCATGCCGCAGCGAGCCGTGCGTCAACGCTTCCAGAAGCAAACGCGTCGAGCTGAATGTGTGCCCGAGCCGCCCTTCGAGCTCCCCGAGCTCGGTCCTTTTGCCGTCCGCCGAGCTCTGAGCCACGCTGCACATCCCCCGCTCTAAAGGATGGATGATACCGCGAGCCCGGGCGGTGCCTCCGCGCGAAAACCGCATCCGCCGTTACTGTGGTTTGGTTTGGTCCTCCGGCGCGGCGCCGTGGGGCAGCGCGAACGGCTGCGCCAAGCCTTTTTGGGCCGCTTGGAGCGTATCGGGCTGCCCGTCGCGCACGTTCATGGCCGTTTTGTACTCGACCAGCGCGTCCGGCCGCTCGTCGCGCACGTCGGCGATGCGACCCAGGTAGATGTGCGACCACGCCAGAAGACGCGGATCTTCGGCGAGCCGCACCGTCTCATGAAAGTCGTTCGCGGCTGAGTCCATGTCGCCCTTCATCAGCCAGCACAGCGCCAGCAGGTAGTCCGCCCGCGCCGGGTCGGCGGTGTGGTCCTTCAGAGCCTGCTGGGCCAGCTTGCTCGCGCCCTCCGCGTCGCCCGCCTTCAGCATGGCTTCGGCCTTGTCCAGGCCCCGGCCGCTGCTTGCCGGGCGCACCACGTCCGCCGGCGCTTGTTCGGCAAACGCGATCTGCTTGCCCTGGTGCACCTGCGCGTCCACGTCCATGCCGTACACCATGGGCCCGATCGCCTCGCGCAGGCTTTCCGGGTTGCGCTCAAACAGGCCCATCTGGTCGTAGAAGTACCGAGTCAGTACGAATCCCTGCGCCATGGCCTGCTCCACCGCCTTGTCGCGCACCGCTTCAGCCTGCTGCAGCGAGGCGGCCCGCTGCCGGTCCAGCCGCGGCAAATCCTCGCGCGCCGCGTTCGCCGGCACCACGAAAGGCGCCACGCCGGTCTCCATCGTGCGCGCTTCCACAGCGCGAATCAGGCACTCCACCGTGAGCGACACCACATCCGCCCGGTACTGGAAATCCAGCGGCGCATCCCGCACGGTTTTTAAGAGCGGCAGCAGCCGGTCCAGAGCGGTCTCGTGCGCGTACAGCAGCGGCTCGATCTCGTAGTGCAGGTAGGTGTGGCGCACGTCGTGCATGTTGATCGCCCCGTTCACGGGCGAGGCCACCACCACGTAATCCGCCCCGTACACCCGCGCGTTGGTCTGCCCGGGGTCGAGCAAGGGCTCCAGCACCACCAGGAAGCGCGACCCGTTGTAGGAGCTGGTGGGCAGCTTCAGGTACACATTTGTGTCCAGAATCATCTTCGTGAGCGGGTCGTGCAGCTTGGTGATCTCGGCCTCGT
The DNA here is from genome assembly GCA_964246765.1 of uncultured Acidobacteriaceae bacterium. GTDB lineage: Bacteria > Acidobacteriota > Terriglobia > Terriglobales > Acidobacteriaceae > EB88. The sequence continues at coordinate 7,178 of CAXTRW010000141.1, forward strand.
ACTCGGGGTGGAAGCGCAGCCAGATGAGGTGCAGGTTGACCGCCTCGGCGAACTTCCGCAAAACCGGCAGCATGTCGACCACCTGGGTCGCGTCCGGCGGCAGGTCGGTCTGCTCCACCGAGGGCGCGAGCTCCGGCGGCGGCGTTAGATAGAGCGCCAGCGAAATGTACTGCGCCAAGTCGCGGGAGCCTTCGTACAGCCGGTGCCCGTCGATAAACGCGCAAAGCCCGTCGCGCGCCGTTTGCGCGTCCGGGGAAGCTTCGGCCGCCTGATTGATCGCGTCGCGCACCCGTTGCCGGATCGGATCGGACTCGGCCAGCCCCGCCGTGTAGCCGCACGCGTTCAGCCCCGCGGCCACGTCAAACAGCGCTTCGCTGGACTGGAGCGTCACCGCCGGCCCGGTGGGGTCGACCAGCGCGGGCGGCTTGGGCATGCGCGGCTGCGGAGTGCCCTGGCCCTTGTTCTGGACGGTAGTTTGTGCTCCCAGGGGGAGAGACAACAGCGCGAGCGCTGCGAAAACGAGAATGCGGCGAGGGTGCATAGGAGACGGCGATTGCCTTTCAAAGTCTAATCCAGCGCGAACCGGGCTACTATGGAGCGCAGGAGATTTGAGTGAAACCGCGCGCAACCGCATCGGCCATCCTGCACGGCTGCTCCCTAGCCGCCGCCGCGCAAACCGCCCCGGCGCACCACGTCCGCCACCGCGCCGCCGCCGCCGCAGCCAAAC